>NZ_CP041216.1:3327500-3636666 GCF_020511155.1 Shewanella glacialimarina
GCGATAATACCCTAAGACGAGTAAGGAAACCAATTTGAACACCATAGCTTTGACCATTTTGATGATAATAATCGCTTATTTAGCGGGTTCTATCTCGAGTGCGATACTGGTTTGTAAAATGAGAGGTTTACCTGATCCAAGAGAGCAAGGTTCTGGCAACCCTGGCGCTACAAATGTGTTACGCATTGGTGGGGCAAGTTCTGCAATATTAGTGTTATTTTTCGATATGCTTAAAGGCGCTATCCCATCGTATTTAAGTTACCTAATGGGATTAGATGCTGCCTCTCTAGGCTTTATTGCAGTAGCAGCATGCTTAGGTCATATCTACCCTATCTTCTTTCAATTTAAAGGCGGTAAAGGTGTCGCTACTGCCTTTGGTGCAATGGCTCCCATTGGTCATGATCTTGCTCTGTGTTTAGTCGCGACATGGATAGTATTGGTTATTATTACCCGTTATTCATCTGTATCAGCCATGGCAGCTGCTTTACTGGCACCGGTCTACACTTGGCTATTAGACGAGCGTTTTGTGCTTCCTGTGGCAATGTTATCAACACTGATATTAATTCGACATAAAGATAATATTGAGCGTTTACGAATTGGTGAAGAAAGTAAGCTCACCCGTAAAAGAAGCAATAAAAAAGCTTAACGGTTTAAAACACGCTAAGCTTTTCTGATAATATAAACAATACAAGATTACCCGTAGATTACACAGCCGGTAAGGTATCAAGCGGCCAACGAGGTACACCTTTAACCGCTAAATCTTCAATTTGGCCCGCTTTTAAGCGCTGCATACCGGCGTAGGCAATCATGGCACCATTATCAGTACAAAACTCGCCACGAGGGTAATATACCTTTCCGCCCATATCCTGCATCATTTTAGCTAATGACTCTCTTAGGCGTGTATTAGCGCTTACACCGCCAGCAATCACTAATCGTTTATAACCAGTGAGTTTCAATGCACGTTTACATTTAATAGCCAGCGTATCAACCACAGCCTCTTCAAACGCTCTAGCGATATTAGCATGTGTTTGTTCATCACTTGGCTCAGCAGCAATGGTATTAGCCGCAAAAGTTTTTAGGCCAGAAAAACTGAAATCAAGCCCGGGACGATCGGTCATTGGACGCGGAAAACGATACCCCACATCAAGCCCTTTAGCGGCTAATTTAGCCAAACGCGGCCCACCTGGGTAATCCAAGCCTAATAACTTTGCTGTTTTATCAAATGCTTCACCAGCTGCATCATCAACAGACTCACCCAACACTTGGTATTGGCCAATTCCTTCAACCTGCACCAGCATTGAATGCCCCCCCGACACTAGCAAAGCCACAAACGGAAACTCGGGAGCATCATCCTCTAGCATAGGGGCAAGTAAATGCCCTTCCATATGATGAACACCAACCGCGGGTTTGTCCCAGGCATAAGCCAGCGAACGCCCAACACAAGCACCCACTAACAAAGCACCAATTAGGCCTGGTCCTTTAGTAAAAGCAACCCCATCAATATCATTAACAGACGAGTTAGCCTCAGCTAAAGCTTGCTTAATTAACGGAACGATTTTACGCACATGGTCACGAGAAGCTAATTCGGGTACTACGCCACCATAGTCTGCATGAAGCTTTACTTGGCTATACAATACGTGAGAAAGTAACCCTTGCTGATCATCATAAATCGCGATGCCAGTCTCATCACATGATGTTTCAATACCAATAATGCGCATAATGTCTCGTTTTCAATAAATAAGGCGGCCAATTCTAGCGCTTGAAGCGATTTTTCTCCAGATAAAATCTGTATCGTCTTTAGTGGTATACGCGCCGATCATTTTTGATCGCCGATCTAATCACAAAAACAACTAGTTATTGTCATTAGGCCCGATGATGTGCAGACAATCAGAACAAGGGGTTTACAAAGACCCTTGCCTCGGTGTAAAATTCCGCACCATTTTAATTAGCCTTTGGCTATTTAAAAGTTTAAGTTAAAAAACTAAAACATTTAATATCCAACTCAACTACACCTAAGGGGTGATGGCGTATGCCAATTATTAAAGTACGTGAAAACGAACCATTCGACGTAGCTCTACGTCGTTTCAAGCGCTCTTGTGAAAAAGCTGGTATCTTAGCGGATGTGCGTGCTCGTGAATTCTACGAGAAGCCAACTACTGCTCGTAAGCGTGCAAAAGCTGCTGCAGTTAAACGTCTAGCTAAAAAGCTTTCTCGCGAAAACGCACGTCGCGTACGTTTATATTAATCTCATTATGAGCCTAATCGATCAGCTAAAAGAGCAGATGAAAGATGCTATGCGTGCCAAAGAAAAGGTGCGCTTAGGTACTATTCGTATGGCACTCGCTGCCATCAAACAAGTTGAAGTGGATACCCGCGAAACCTTGAATGATGAACAGGTGATAGCTATCTTAACCAAAATGGTCAAGCAACGCCGTGATTCAATGTCTCAATATGAAGCAGCGAATCGCCCAGAGCTTGCACAAGTAGAAGCGGATGAAATTCAAGTAATTGAAACTTTCTTACCAACACCATTAACTGAAACGGAAATTGCGGCGATTATCGACGCAACAATCGTAAAAGTAGGTGCTACTAACATGGCGGATATGGGCAAAGTAATGGGAGCATTAAAATCTGAAGTTCAGGGCCGTGCTGATATGAGTGCCATAGGTGCTTTAATCCGTACAAAATTGAAGTAATCAGGCGTTAATGTTGAATAAGCCGTGCACCTGCACGGCTTGTTTGTTTACATCAATTGATAAAGTGACTTCGAGAATATATAGCAATCAATGGCGATCCCCCGTGATTTTATCAATGAACTTATTGCTCGAACAGATATTGTCGATCTGATCGACCGAAAAGTACCATTGAAAAAAGCTGGTAAAAACCATTCAGCTTGTTGTCCTTTTCATAGTGAGAAATCACCGTCTTTTACTGTCAGCAGAGATAAACAGTTTTACCATTGTTTTGGTTGCGGTGCCCATGGCAATGCGATTGATTTTATAATGGAATATGACCGCTTAGAATTTGTTGATGCTATTGAAGAACTAGCGGGTCAACTCGGATTAGATGTTCCACAAGAAAATGGCAATGCAAAACGCCAGGATCATGGACTCAGTCGAGATTTATATCAGTTAATGGAAGAAGCAAGCTTGTTCTACCAAAGCCAACTGAGACAGCATCAAGACAAACAAAAAGTATTAGACTACCTTGATTTTAGAGGGCTTTCTGAAGATGTTATTAAACACTTCGGCATTGGCTTTGCCCCTGACGGCTGGGACGGATTATTAAGCCGCTACCGTCAAAATCAAACATCACTGGATAAACTACTTACTGCTGGCATGTTAATAGAAAATGACAGCGGTAAACGATATGACCGTTTTCGCGACAGATTAATGTTCCCCATTCGCGATAGACGTGGCCGAGTTATCGGCTTTGGTGGAAGAGTTTTAGGTGAAGGTACCCCTAAATACTTGAATTCTCCAGAAACGCCCATATTTCATAAGGGTAATGAACTTTACGGTTTATACGAATTAAAGCAACGTCACCGCGATCCACAACAAATATTAATTGTTGAAGGTTACATGGACGTAGTGGCGCTAGCACAATTTGAAGTTGATTATGCCGTCGCCTCACTTGGCACCTCAACTACAGCTGAACAATTTCAGCTTTTGGTCCGTAGTGCTAAAGAGGTCATTTGCTGCTATGACGGTGATAGAGCTGGTCGCGAAGCGGCATGGCGAGCATTAGAAACAGCGCTGCCATTATTGAAACCGGGCGATTTGGTAAAATTTATGTTTTTACCGCAGGGTGAAGACCCTGACACCATGGTGCGAAAAATAGGTAAAAATGCGTTTGAAGCCTTAATGCAACAAGCCATGCAGTTACCTGACTTTCTATTTGAAACATTAAGTCATGCACACGGCACAGATAAAGGCGCATTGGCTAAACAAGCCCTAGCCTTAATTGAAAAAGTACAAGACAGCGTATTACAAAATTTATTGCTGGAAAGTTTGTCCCATAAACTGGGGATGAACAGCAGCGATGACTTAAAGAAAAAATTAGGTTTTGCGGTTAAAAAACCGCAGCCGCTTAATGCAAAAGGGTTACAAGGCCGAGGCACACCACTGAGGTTAGCTATAGCACTGTTAATACAAAAACCCAGTTTAGGTTTTGGGCTTGCCCCGCAGCCTGCATTAAACAAAATTCAAATGGCTGGCATTGAATTGCTTAACCATTTGCTTGAAATAACTCGAACTCAGCAATTTAATAGCGCACAACTACTTGAAATACATAGAGAGCATCAACATAAGAGCACTCTAATTAAGTTAGCCCAATGGGATCATCAAGTGGCGGATGAAAATGTGCTGACCGAGTTTAAACAAACCCTGATATGGTTGACTAACCAATATATAGAACAACGCTATCAGGAACTTAGTCTAAAACAAACTTTAACAAAAGCTGAGAAAGTACAGCTAAGTAAGCTGATTTCAATAATGAAAGGTGTTGAGAAGTAACCCTGAAGTATACAAACTTTAGCGGTTAAAACAACGCCATGGACTAGCTAAGATGAGTCCACACAGCTATAATTGACGATTTGCGCGACACTAAGCTAGGCTAAGTGTCCCGTCGTTATTTCAGTTCCCCAAACTTGGATGATATCTATGGATCACACTCCGCAGTCGCAACTTAAACTGTTGCTCGCTAAAGGTAAAGAGCAAGGTTATTTAACCTATGCAGAAGTGAACGACCACTTACCTGCAGACATGGTCGATTCCGATCAGATTGAAGATATTATCCAGATGATAAATGACATGGGTATTCGAGTGTTTGAAGAAGCACCGGACGCCGATGACATGATGATGTCGGAAGACAACACAGACGAAGATGCAGCGGAAGAAGCTGCGGCCGCTTTAGCCACAGTTGAAAGTGAATTAGGACGTACAACCGACCCTGTGCGCATGTACATGCGCGAAATGGGGACTGTTGAGCTTTTAACTCGCGAAGGCGAAATTGTAATTGCTAAGCGTATTGAAGAAGGTATTAATACCGTTCAATGCTCTGTGAGTGAATACCCACAAGCCATTGCAATGATCTTAGAGCAATTCGACCAGTATGAAGCTGACGAAATTCGCTTGTCTGATATTATCTCTGGATTTGTAAACCCTGACGATGACGACGTCGCCCCTACCGCCACTAACATTGGTTCTGAAGTCCCTGATAGTGATGATAGTGATGATGACGATGATGACGATAGCGACGACGATGAAGATGAAGAAGAAGGTCCAAAAGGTCCGGATCCTGAAGAAGCTAAAGAAAAATTCACACAATTACGCGAAGCCTATGAGAAAAGCCTAGCCATTATTGCTGAAAAAGGACGTGACCACCCTGAAGCAATTGGTTCACTCTTCGTCATTGGTGAGTTATTTAAAGAATTCCGCCTAGTACCTAAGCAGTTTGATCGCTTAGTAAAAAGCATGCGCACCATGATGGATCGCGTACGTATTCAAGAGCGTCTAATTCTTAAACTTGTTGTTGAACAAGCTAAGATGCCGAAAAAGAACTTTGTTAAAGCCTTTACAGGTAAAGAAACCAATCTTGATTGGTTTATCAAAGAAGTCGGTAGCAGCAAGCCATACGCCGAAGGTTTACGTATGGTAGAAGATGACGTTAATCGTTGTGTTCATAAACTTGACGTCATTGAAAAAGAAACAGACTTAACTATTGCTGGTATTAAAGACATCAACCGTCGTATGTCAATCGGTGAAGCGAAAGCCCGCCGAGCGAAAAAAGAAATGGTTGAAGCTAACTTACGTCTAGTTATCTCTATTGCGAAAAAGTATACCAACCGTGGTTTACAATTCTTGGACTTAATCCAAGAAGGTAATATCGGCTTGATGAAAGCAGTTGATAAGTTTGAATATCGCCGTGGTTATAAGTTCTCAACTTATGCAACCTGGTGGATCCGTCAGGCAATCACTCGTTCAATCGCTGACCAAGCGCGTACTATTCGTATTCCAGTACACATGATTGAAACGATCAACAAGTTGAACCGTATTTCACGTCAAATGCTTCAAGAAATGGGCCGCGAGCCGTCACCTGAAGAATTAGCTGAACGTATGATGATGCCTGAAGATAAGATCCGTAAGGTACTGAAAATCGCTAAAGAGCCAATCTCAATGGAAACACCAATCGGTGACGATGAAGATTCGCATTTAGGTGATTTTATCGAGGATACTACCCTCGAGCTACCATTAGACTCTGCGACTAGCGAAAGTCTGAAAAATGCGACCCACGAAGTGTTAGCAGGCTTAACAGCCCGTGAAGCGAAAGTACTGCGTATGCGTTTTGGTATCGACATGAATACCGACCACACATTAGAAGAAGTGGGTAAGCAGTTTGATGTAACGCGTGAGCGAATTCGTCAAATTGAAGCAAAAGCGTTACGTAAATTACGCCACCCTTCTCGCTCAGAAATCTTAAAATCATTCCTAGACGATTAATCGTTAACAATGAATGAATAAAAAACCTGCTTCGGCAGGTTTTTTTATCTGTAAAATCAGACATATTGATTAACAGATAACCAATTAGAACAAGATATTATAATTCAATGCAGATCACGGGTGACAAGCAAGAATAAACTTCGTATAATTCCCCCCGCTTTCGGTAGTGACGACTATCTTAAGTCGGCCCCTTAGCTCAGTTGGTTAGAGCATACGACTCATAATCGTCAGGTCCCCAGTTCAAGTCTGGGAGGGGCCACCAATTCTGATAAGGCCCATGAAGAAATTCATGGGTCTTTTTCGTTTAAGGACCGGTCCATTTCCGGTAATACTTCTAGCTGATTAATCTCAGAAAAGTATCAGCAAGAATTAACCCACAAAATTGCCATATGAATTATTGACAGAACATTACTACTCATACCCATCTATGAAGTAATCAAAAATATCAAGTTCACTTACATTTACAAAAAACTAAATGAAATCATATAAAACCATCTCGTTAGTCATTACACTTGCCAGCAAACGCGAGCTCGAATAAGACGAACAAACCCAGACTGATATTCATACTCATATCGTGAACTCTACTGCTATAGCGCATATCAGAGGCAATTTGATAGTGATTAGGAGATGACGTCGAGTGAATCAAATCGCACCAACCCCAAAAAAAAGAAATCAGACTTCAAATTACAAAATTGAATACATCTGTTGTCGTTGTCGTCGAAAATAGCTTAGATTGAAAAGCGAAGACAGAAAGTGACAGGAGTATCGACGAAGACAAGATATTAGCGGCGAGAATTTACGCGAGAAGCCAGTGGGTGTAAATCATGGGAGTTTAAGCGTGGGCCTGACTAATGTGACAGACCCAGCGATCTAGGATTTAGGTGTTAGAAGTATCGATTGATTCTTTTTCAGCAAAAAGACGATTATGATGTTGCATGTATATTTGGAATCGTTCTGAGGCTTTAAAGTCTAAATGGGATACTTCTAGCTCTATCCCTTTTTCGATACCAAGTCCTTTTAACTGAGAAATATTTACAGAATTTGATATATTTAAATAATAGCGATTATTTTTACATTTAAATGTGATTAGATGATTATCAAATAATTTATCTACATGAGCACATAGCAGTATACCGTTAGCGCCATCAAGCCTTTCGCCAGTATTTTCGCAATCTTTCCAAGCTTTAATATGCGATGCAATTAGCATTTCTTTAATGCTCACTAAAGTGACTGCACACTTCTCACCTTGCCATGTTTTGATAACATCACTTTTGAATTTTCCTTGCCCAACTCTAGCCTTTGTTAAAATTTCTTTTTCTGAGTCAGACAGGTCACTATTTTCGATAACTTTTAAGTCACCAACAAGGTCACCTTGCGCTATTGAGAATGATGTAGGGCCTTTCGCACTCTTAGATCCACTAGACAAATAGTGTTCGATAACAGAAATCACCTCGTGCGAAAGCGGAGATTGCAGAGTCGCACCAGTAAAGCAGAAATGTTTTTTAAAATTTGTTTTCTGGTCTTTTCGCTCACTGTTCGGAAGACGATTACTCCAATCATCCTCATCAATATTTAAAAATGAAGATAATTTACTAGCATCAGACAATCGAACTCGATGTTCTCTTCCTATAAAATTCTCATCATAGTATTTCTCTATTACCTTATATTTTCCACATAGTTTAAAGCAGTGCTTTCCCTTAATTTTTAAACCCTGCACAATATATACTTCATCACCAATTTCTAATTTTTTTAATTTTGTTTCTTTTTCAAAACCATATCCATTAGTGTAATCAAAATCTGTTTTATTATCAGGTCCATGGTATGCGTAATAACTGTTCACTCGAAATCCTTCTTAAATCGTCCGTAATACATCATATATCAAACACATATTAACGTCATGATATCAATCTCATGAAGTTAATCATGCTAAAAATAACAACTGGAAATATCTATTAATTAAGTGATGGCGCAGGTAAATTAGAGCTTTAACTTACTTTATCTATCATTGCAGACGGTGAAGCAAAGGAAGTAATCGGGGCAAAATCAGAAAAATAGTTATTCCTATGTTATCGAGCACTTAATGATAATTTTCTCGACATTAATCTGACTCTTGCATCCGTTACCAAGCATTAAAGGCTACTCAAAGTTGCTTTAATACCTGTCTAATCCAATGTCTGAATGTGATCACCTCATTAGATGAAACAATAACCAGGTCAACAGAGCCCGCCCTAAGTCCCACTATAGTGTTCAGTAATAATCGATTAAATTTGACCATTCCGCCTGAGAACCAGCTTGTTGCTTTCCTATTGTGAGGGTCTATCGAGCGAAAAGGTTATTGCAAAATTTAAAAAGCAAAAAACCACCTTATTGGATCTTAATTAGCGATTAAGAGTATGATTTAACGATAAATAAATACTATTATTTAATTGTTAATTGTTGGAACTAGATCCTATACTGGTTGAATGATGAAAATACATACGAATTATCAACGACCAATAAAGTCTGCCTTGTGGGTAGTGCTTTGCTTTGCCTTTATTCTGGCCATTAATTGGTTATTGGCCCCTATTGCAATATTGGAAAGTATTGCCAATTACATACCACTGCACACTTTTTTGGAATTATTATCTATCATAGTGTCTGCAATGATTTTTGGTATTTTTTGGGCAAATATAACTAACAATAAAAACAGTCGAAATCATCTTATCCTAGCCTGCTCCTTCCTCGGTGTAGCGGTTCTGGATTTATTACATGTACTCTCTTTTCCTGGAATGCCAGACCTCATTACCCCAAGCAGTCCAGAGAAAACGATAAACTTTTGGTTAATGGCCCGCTACCTATCGGCCTTGAGCTTAATTGTAGTTTCCGTGTCTTCTTGGCGTACCCTTGCCACACGACTAATGCACTGGATAATATTGATTATTATTTTGCTGTTGGTCAGCATACTCATCACCATTGGCCTATTTTACCCTTCATTACTCCCAAGTACCTTTGTTGAAGGCCAAGGATTAACTTCATTTAAAATTATCAGCGAATATTTTTCAGCAGCTATTTATTTACTTGTTTCAATTAAACTTTTTCATTCAATACACAAGGAACAGTCCTATGATGTAGTGAATTTATTAATAGCCGTCTGCTTAATGTCAATGAGCCAAATTTACTTTACGCTATATTCCGAAATGAATGACAGCAATGCTTTGTTAGGGCATATCTATAAAGTTCTTGCCTATGGCATGGTTTATAAAAGCTTCTTCATCAGTAACATAGTAAAGCCCTACGAAGAGCTGTCTGAGTCGCGTAATTTACTCAGTACCATAATTGAAGCCATTCCTATGAGTATCTGTTGGAAAGACTCTCAATCACGTTATTTAGGCTGTAATACGCAATTTGCGATAAATGCCGGAGTGAAAAGCCCTGATGAAATAATAGATAAATTTGACAGTGAACTTGCCTGGGGAGAACAAGCAGCCAAATACCAATTAAATGATCAACAGGTCATAAGCTCTGGCGTGCCAAAATTGAGCTACGAAGAAAGTTATATCAGTCCTACCGGTGAGTTTTTTTGGATAAACAAGTCTAAAGCACCCATTCACGATAAAAATAATGCTGTTATCGGCATGGTAGGTGTCTATGAAGATATTACAGCTAGGCGCAACTCACAGGAAAAGCTTCAACTAGCAGCCAGCGTCTTTACATACGCCAAAGAGTCAATCTCCATCACAGATACCGATGGACTTATTCTTGACGTCAATAAGGCTTTTACACGGATGACGGGCTATAGCCGTGAAGAAGCAATAGGTCAAAACCCTCGCATTCTCCACTCTGGTCGACAATCTGCCAGTTTTTATGCTGATATGTGGAAAGCAATATTAAATGAAGGTTACTGGTCAGGTGAACTTTGGAACAAACGTAAAAATGGTGACATCTATATTGAAAGTAAAACAATTAGCGCCGTACGTGATAAAGACGATAATACGACCCATTATCTTGCTTTAGGTAACGACATTACCCCAATGAAACAATATCAAGACCAATTGGAACATATTGCCCACTATGATTTACTAACTGACTTACCCAACCGGGTATTACTGGCAGATCGCTTAGGTCAAGCTATGTTGCATTGTAAGCGTGATGGGAAGTCACTTGCGGTAGTATTTCTTGATTTAGATGGTTTTAAAGCCGTCAATGATGCCTATGGGCATGATGTGGGTGATGAGTTACTCATTGCACTATCTTTGCGGATGAAAGATGCATTACGCGAAAGTGATAGCTTAGCCCGCATTGGTGGGGATGAATTTGTTGCTGTATTAACAGATTTAGCGATAGTTGAAGATTGCAAGCCAGTATTAGATCGACTGTTATTAGCGGCCTCTGAGCCTGCCACCATTGGTGATGTTATTTTCAATGTCTCAGCCAGTATCGGCGTCACCCTGTACCCACAAGATAATACTGATGCTGATTTACTAATGCGTCATGCTGATCATGCCATGTACGCGGCTAAAGAGTCAGGGCGTAATCGTTACCATTTCTTTGATACAGCCCAAGACGATGCGATTAAATTGCAAAAAATAAACCTTGATGCTATTCGTTATGCTTTAGATAATCATCAATTTATACTTTATTATCAGCCTAAAGTGAATATGAAAACTGGTACTGTGATTGGCGTTGAGGCACTTATTCGCTGGCGTCATCCTGAACGAGGATTATTAAGCCCAAATGAGTTCTTACCCGCCATAGAAAATAATCCTATGAGTATCGAAATGGGCGAATGGGTTATAGATAGTGCGTTAACACAAATAGGCCAATGGCAAAAAATGAATCTTAATCTCACTGTTAGTACCAGCGTAAACATTGCTGCGGTTCAATTACAGCAAAAAGACTTCACCCAGAGACTCGCTGCGCTGTTAGCTGGCCATCCAGATGTTGAGCCCCGTTATTTAGAGCTAGAAGTGCTGGAAACGAGCGCCCTAGATGATGTTAATCATGTATCCTCAACCATGCAAGCATGTATAGCACTAGGGGTAAACTTTGCCCTAGATGATTTTGGAACAGGCTATTCATCCCTCACTTATCTTAGACGATTACCCGCTAAGTTAATTAAAATAGACCAAAGCTTTATACGGGACATGTTACATGATGCGGATGATTTGGCTATTGTGGAAGGGGTGATAACCTTAGCTAAATCGTTCAAACGTGAAGTCATTGCAGAAGGAGTTGAGTCGATAGAACATGGCACTGCCCTGTTAAAGCTAGGTTGTGATTTAGCCCAAGGTTATGGTATTGCAAGGCCTATGCCTGCTGAAGATATTCCCGCATGGATAAATGAATGGAAACCTGATAATGCTTGGAAGATTTAATCTTAAACTCAATACCTGTTTAATTACCATCAATAGAATATAAAAAGCCCATTTGAAATGGGCTTTTGTGTGTTAAAAGGGTTATCACTTAGCTTTATTCATTCATTCTATATGCAGGGTCTTTTTCTAAATGTGCTTGAGCAAGGGTAATAGCTTGAACCGCGCGGGAATTAAACTCACGTTGATAAAGGGTATAAACCACAAATAAATTAGCAAAAATAAACGCTAACGGGTGCAGGAACCAACACAAAGCCGCCATAGCGAAATAGTAAGACCGTAGGCCGTAGTTGTACGAATGGGCCGCTTGATCTTGTACCACTGCCATTTGCCTTGCATAACCGAGCATATTGATATCAGTCCCCGTTTTATCCAATGGTGCTGCGCCAATCATTACATTAACAAAACCATACTGGCGCATCGACCAGGTAAACTGGAAAAATGCCAACACGAAAATACCCGCAAGTAAGGCCAGCTTAACTTGCACCAATGCATGATTAGGCGAAACAGAAAAAGGAATAGAACCAATTACCATTTCAAGCTTTTCAACTTGCGAAAATAGCGTTAATACACCGGCAAGAATAAGCAATGTCGTCGAAGCGAAAAAGGCTATGTTGCGCTCAAGGTTAGCTAATAACGATGCTTCCCCCACCCGAATCTCCTTTGCAATGACTTGCGTCATCCAATGAATACGCTGTTGATGCATCACTCTGGCGATACAATTGGCGGTTTTAGCTTTATGTTTTGAAAATCGAGTATAACCAATCCAGCTAATCAAAAAAGTGAATAACGCTACATAATCCAGTGGCGAACCAATCATATACTTTCCCTATGCAACTCAGAATCAAACATTTTTTATTTGAGCGTTTATTATGCACCAGTTTTATTTCTGCTTGAATAATTATTTAGTACCAAGATGCAGTAGAAGACCCCTTGAATCAGTAATAAAACGGGAGTTGAGTTCAATTAAAGCAAAAGGGTTAAAAAGGGCTAATACATTGAGTATTCATTCGCTCGCCACTGACTGGGTGGATGAATGAAAGCGAAGTGGCATGTAGCATTAACCTATTCGCCATAGATTGTGATTGACCAATAGGGTAGAGATCGCAGCCAATAATTGGATGCCCTATTTGCTGGCTGTGTATGCGCAGTTGATGGGTTCGACCCGTTATTGGTGTAAAAGTCACTTTTGTCACTTGCTGACCACCAGTTATGTGTTCAGAGTCAATAACTTGATAGTGACTATGAGCCGCTTTTCCACTTATATGGCAAATTTTCATTAATGGAAAATCATCTTTGGCGATCGGCAGCTTAATATCCCCTTGATGACTTGGCATCTCACCCAATAATATCGCTGTATAGGTTTTATCGACTAAACCGTTTTGAAATTGCTGAGTTAACAGTCCATTAATCTGTTTATTTAATGCCACCAGCATGATACCTGAGGTACCAAAATCCAAACGATGCACCAAAGTACAACCTGGATAGTCTTTCACTAAACGATAGTGAACCGAGTCGATATTAAGCGGATTTTTACCAGACAAACTTAATAAACCTGAAGGTTTATTAATTAATAATAGGTGTTCATCTTGAAACAGTATTTCAATGTTTTCAAGACAAGGTGGGGCAATAAATTCAGTCATAACAAGCAAAGCATGAGGCAAAAAAGGAGCATAAACAAATGCTGACCATAAGGCTAATTTAATTATCATGATAGCAATTAAATTAGGATTGTCTCCACAGCCCAAAGAGGCACTTTAGGCGTCAGTTAACTCATTTTGAAACAGAAATGGCTAGGCGGCTAGGTTTTAGCTCTCTGTACTCATATTTTGCTAACTATAGTGACAAGATAAGCGTCAATAGAAGCAGACAAGCATAGTGGGTTAAGTGTGTAGCAAAGTCGAGTTTAACCAACTGCTCTTGTTACGTTTGAGTTTTTTGATGGACATTATGGCTCGAACTACAACAAATAAGCAGATGAAATAAAAACTATTTGAATAAAAATAGCGACATAGAATAGTACAGTCCGAGCATAGTTCATTATGGTTTTTGGCAAAATAACATTTAAGTATTTGTGCGATGCACTGCTTGCTGGGCTTGGCAAGTGCCGAGCCCAGATTAAATGACATGCTTTATGCTATAGGAATAGGCTTTTTTACGGCTTAAAAATATACATTTTATATACTACTTTGGAAATAGCAGCGTTAATTGTAGGCGAAACCCTAAGTCATGCGGGCCGTTATCTGGCGACGCCGTCCAGTAACGAAAACCACCACCTACCTGTAATAGCTGATCGCCCACTTTAAATAACTGGTTAGCTGTCAAGTTCACCAGCGTGGTGGGCTCTTCAGCTTCCCAGTCATAGGTGTGCTCAATATTGAATCCATAGGTCGTTTTGCTCTGCGTAATAAAACTAACAAAGGGATTCACATAGGTTGCATTTATATCACTACGACTATCTTCTCCAGCAAAGGAGGTTACATGGTTAGCCAACACCCCATAAGTCCAAGCTCCATCCTGCTTAAGTACCACACCAGTTGGCCCAGCGCCCCACTTTTCGCCGCCTAATGCTGCGTCAGACGCGGTATCTAACAGCAGTACCGGTCCAACACCCCAGATTAAACCACTGGCAGATGGCTGTTTGGGTGAGAAGAAAACGCTTTGCAATACATCGCCCAGACCGGATTCCCCCGCCCCTGCAACAGGAATATCGCTCTGTTTAATGACCGGCAAAATAGTACGAGAGATAAGATTCCAGTCATCACTTATTGATACCGGGATCACAGGTTGAATGTTGATGCGCAACACTGAGCCCTGTTCATTGGCGCCAATATTTTCATCAAAATTGGCTTGGATCGGTACACTGATTAATGCCGCCACTGGATTGGCGAGTTTTTTAGCTAAATCATCAGCCTCATCGGCAAAAGCCGTTAAGCATAGAGTTTGCGTAACACTAAACGTAGCAAATGCAAAAATAGCTTTATTTTTCATTTTCATGACTTTACTTCTTCAGTTGTTGGCTGTAGGCCTAACGATCCGGTTCAGTGGCGGGGCATTAACCCCGTCCGCTGCAACTGGTTGCTAATCGCAATATACTTATTTTACCCTTTCTACATCTGATAACTTCCATGAACCGTCAAAGAGACCTTCGGTCGGATGATAAGCACGGAGCCAGACAAAGAACCCTTTTTTAGGTAGTGTTTCAATCCAGTTGCTTTCAAAACCTTTTGGCGCCTTGGGGGCAAAGTACAAGTCAACTGAACCGTCTGCATTGACCTTCAGTTTGTCATAAGATGAAACCGCTGGTTGTGTGCTCTTGTTTTGCACCAGCGAGCGAGTTTCAGAATCGTACAACGTAATCGACCAAAAATCTTTGGCTGGTACATTCGCAGGAATAGTCAGCTTGTAGCTATTCGCACCATCCAACCAGTTGTGTTTACTATCAACAAAGGTCTGGATGTATTGCGAGCCAGGGCCTGGTCCACGCAAAGCCATCGCTGGCGTCATGTAGATTGCGCCATAGAACCAATGCAAACGCTCATCAATCTGTTCGTAGTTTTCACCACGCTGATCAGGTTTGAGCAGCACCGCCCATTTCCATGAACGACCTTCCCAAACTTGAGCCCCTTCAATACGAGGTGCAAACAGGGTGGCACGTGCCATAGCATCGCCAAGTTGAGCACCTTCCAGCAAGATTTTCTTCTGTCTCGCATCGGGGTTGAAAGGTTTACCCTTTTCAATACCGAGAAATTTCAGTGATGCCATGAAGAAACGATCGCGCTCTTCAACAGGGTTGTCATTGATGAAGTTCGACAGACGTTGCCAATACTCAAGGCCGACATGCGGGAGCGTATCGATTTTTGCATCGGTTAGCGAGACGAAACTATTGGGCTTTGGACTTGCGCGTTCAGCATAAGGATAAACTTTTGTTTTTTTCATCGACGCTACAGCAGCACCAACATCACCATTATCCACCAGACCACGAATCATGAAATTGTGACTGTTTTGAGTTGCCTGGATAACGATGTAACCTTCACTCGGAATTTCACCGGTATAAGCTGGCGGCACAAAAAAATATTTCGCCCCCTTGCCTTTGTCCGGTCCAGCCAAACCAATATCGGTCAATGACCGTTGCCAGTAGTCATCAACCATCCCTACGAAGCGTGCGTTGGGTACATCAATAACAACAGGACCATCCTTCAGCGTGAAGTTGGACTGCGCGTAAATGGTGGTGGTATTAGCGGTAAGAAACAGGCTGTTGGAGTTGGCATAATCATCGGCGATGATCATATCGCCGTAATTGAGACCTTCCGCTTTAGAACCCTCATACATAGACTGGAAGGAGACAGCAGGGAATGACCACATATAAGCCTGTGTTGCTCGCTGCATGTCCATTTCGTCATAGAGGTTCTGAACTGATTTAGTGTTTGCAGGATAACCTTGATGAAAATCCTGTCCATAAACACTTGAAGCCATAATGGCTGCAAATAGCCCAGAAAATATCGTGGTGGCCAGCTTACTTTTTGTCTTTGTAGTTTTCATCGTCGTACCCTTTAGTATGCGTTGGGCTTGTAAATTTGCTTATTGCTTTTTAATACATAACTCAAAAATAAAACAGGCCGCCTATCCTAGGCGGCCTGCATCAAATTGTTTGTTTCTTACACAAATCGTTGTGTTTTAACAGGGTGTCAGCATCAACGGTTGGGTGGTAGTAACGGCTAACAAAGTAGTAAGGCTCACCCGCATTAACGTACATCCAGTAATGGCCCACGGGTAAGTTTTTAGGCTCTTTAGGTGAGAACGTGATGGTGATGTTGCCATTGCCATCAGGCTTAGTGTTATAAGCGTTGAAGATGTCGTTGTGATCGGCAATCGTGTTGCGCGTCAAACCGCTATATCGGGTGACTGACCAGAATTCGCTCACTTCAGGTGTGTAGTTCATGGTGATGGTGAAGTCTTTATCGCCATTAAGTGGCGTGTTCTCACAATCAACAAAGCTAGCGCCGTACACAGCTATTTTGATTGGTAATCCAAGGTGCCCGATAATACCCGAAGCACGAACCTTTGGATCATTTGAACCATCAGGGTCGTCAATTGCCTCAAACATGCCTGCGCTACTTTTCACGGACGCAGAATAATCAGAGATATATTTGAACATTTTGGCATGTGTTTCAGCGTTATAGGTCAATTGGTCATCCATCACGCCCTTGTTCTGTGGGTATACATCATGCGTCGCCAAAGTCCACTTGATTGCATTGTCGTAGTCAACTTTACCAACAGGGCCGGTAAGTTTTATTTGGTCTTGAATGGCGTGATTAGTTGGCAAATCGGCGGTATCAAACAATTGGGTGCGAATAAATAGGTGTGGGTAATGACCGCGATTTCTGATGACAGTGACATCAGCTGGGAATTCTGTTGTGTCTTTGTAATAAGCGAACACAAATTTACCGGATGGACGCAACTTGTAGAATGTGGCGTAGTGTTCCTGATCATGAATTTCCATCGAGAAGTAACGCCCTTCAACAACTGGCATGTCTAAGTACACAGGGCCCTTAGTTGTATCGATAACTGCTTTGGTGTAAAGGTGGTCTAAGCTGGGCGTAACCACGGGATCTGCGCCTTCAGTAGGCAATTGGCGAGTGTGCTACAAGGTGTTCGTGCCACCCGCTTGCTTAGCGGTTGCTTTCAAGTATTCTGCATGGTGGTAAGCTTTGTAGGCGTGAAGTTGGCCAACAGATGGTTCAAATGCAGCTGGTTCGACAGCAAAAACATTGAATGCGAGCAGTGCTGACAATATCGTAGCTGTGAGTTTTCCCTTTATCTTTAAGATAATCATAGTCTTGTATTTCCGTAATTGTAGTTAAAATATTACTGTGTTCTTTCTCAACGGGTATAAGGTGTTCATTTAACCAACCAATTGTTATAAGTAGATGTTTTTTTATAAATTTATTTATAAATTTATTAGCTGACTTTGTTAAATAATTCAATTAAAACCTCTGTTTTTATTAACAATCCCTTTCGCGATGAATTTTTGTAAGTATGACGACCTTTAAAAATAGTTGCAGAGGAAAATCCAGCCATGAATGACTCCTAATAGTCTATTAACTCGAGTTTTATTTTAACTTTTCAATGTCATGCATTAGACAATACATTTATCACTGACTATTTACTTTTTCTTGACCGGGAACATTTTCATCTTCCCCACACAATGAGTTGCATTAGAGCGAGTCTTGAGTATTGGTGTGTTAAAATCATCAGCAGGTAATAGATTGTATTGAATTAATTATTGAGTGCTTTTAAGTATAAGAATAATTTAGATTTTACTTAGAAAAAAAGCCCCAAAGCTAACAAGCTTTGGGCTTAAATGAGTGAAATATTCAGGCTAATGTCATTTATAGGAAAATCAGATATTTGCGCTCAATCTTCTATCCATTATGACAACATAAAACTTATAACCGACAATAGGTGTCATCGTTTACGTTTTCAATCGACCAAGTTCGGTGTGCTGTTGTTGTACTAACTCAGCAAGCGAATGACTGCTTTGCTGCGCTTGATCAGCAAGCTGTGATAATTCTGCTGCGGAATCAGATATGCCAGTAATATTGCGGCTCACTTCTTCTGTTACCATGCTTTGCTCTTCTGCTGCAGCAGCGATATGGGTCACCTGTGATGACACCTCATTAATTTGCACCACAATAGCATTAAGCGATGATAATGCCATTTCAGTTTGCTCTACAGCCAACTGAGCCCCTTTAGCGCCTTTATCAATAATATTGGATGCATTTCTTACTTCTGATTGCAGCGAATCAATCAGTTTAGTGATTTGATCAGTGGAGTTTTGTGTTTTTGACGCTAATGCACGAACCTCATCAGCCACCACTGCAAAACCACGTCCTTGCTCGCCCGCTCTTGCCGCCTCAATTGCCGCATTTAACGCTAACAAGTTAGTTTGCCCAGCAATGGAACTAATCACCTCTAGAATGCCACTAATATTGCCGCTACTTTGAGAAACCAATTCAACCGCTTTTTGCGCTTGAGCAGATTCAACAGACATGTCATTCACATAACTCATGGCTTGAGTTAGACGCTGTTCGCCTTCTTTAACATTCTTAGTCATAGATTCGGTTTCATGCGCAGTTTGCTCTGATGCTTTAGCCACTTCTAAGGCTGCTGCACTCATTTGATTAACGGCGGTGACAACACTATCAATTTCAGCATATTGGCGATTCACACTTTCACGGGTCAACTGAGCAATTTTGGCTGACTTTTGACTTTCAGATTGTGAACGATCGGCCAAACCTTTAAGGCCGATAATCAAGTCCCTCAATTTGGTAATAAATAAGTTAAAACCTTTTGCTAATGCAATCAGTTCGGCATGGGAATCTACATGAATGGATTGGGTTAAATCCCCTTCTGCACTGCCTAAATTCTCTACCCTTTGCTGGATCATATTCAGTGGTGAAATAATGCTGCGGATAACTATACTAATCACACCGATTGCGACTACAGACACAATTACGCCTAAAACTAACAATAAACTGCCTAATGAAGTCGCCATGTCATCCATCGCAGTATCCATTTTAGTGATAGCAGCAAAGGCTTGTTCTTTTGGCACTTCAATAACCAATGACCAGGTCGCATTAGCGAGTGGAATTAAAATAGGAAATGCCACTGCTATCATGTCATCATCACTATAAACTTTATTATTTTTATGCAGCTCCATTAATTCAGACGCTTTTTGAGGAGAGACTGATTCAGCAAAAGGCCGAGCCATTTTGTTATAATGACTTGCTGCAACCACAAGCCCTCGCTCACTTAATAAGGTTACTTTTGCCGCCCCTTGATAAAGACTTTGAGATAATTTATCAATAAGCTTTTGAAATATAGGTAAATTAACATCAACTCCGACCATGCCTTTAAATTGATTATTCACTACAACAGGAACGGTCAGTGAAGTCATTAGGGCATTATTGCCTGGAGATATCTCATATAAATAAGGCTCCATTAAACAGGGACTTTTACTGTCTTTAACACACAGATACCATTCAGCTTCCCTGATCCCAAATTCATTTAATGTCGCGACATACTTTTCGGCAGCATCATCCACCTGTTGGTGCTCAACAGTGCCATCATCATTGCGAGTGTAATAAAGTTCTAAGCCACCATTGCCAGGAACGCTATGACTAAAGCCATTTAAATATTCACTATCGCGTCCATCATAACCATTGGATTCAAATTGAGCATACATTGATGATATTTGAGCATTTTTACGTAAATTAGCTATCAGCAAGTCTGCTAACTTTGAACGGGCAAGGGGATCCTGAACAGACGTATATTCAACCATTCCTGAAAAAGAATAAGGGATACGGTAAGCCTCATTAATAAACCCCGCAATTTGTTGACCATACTCAGCAGCCCTAGCGGACAGTTTTTGGCTAATTTCTTGTTGTAACGTGGTGTTCATTTCTTGCGCTAGAATTTTATTTTTGTCGCTTAATCCCCACCATAAGCTAAGTGATAATGTCAGCACGATAAGTAAAAACAACCCTGATGTGATCCAAAGTAATTTCGTTTTGACAGGCAATGCCTTCATATTGTTACTCCACTTTCTTATTATGTCTTTATAGGTACGCTAAACATTGCGCATACGACTTTAAGTCTAGTCAAGATTCTAATAATAGGATGAAAAAACAATAAAAAGAGCGATAAAAACTGACAAAAAAGCCCTATTTCTCAATAGGGCTTACTTTGTACTTAACGTATTGGGACGTTAATTGTATTTAGCCATTAAAAACAACATTAAAGACTTCATCCATAATCGCTAAACCGGCATCAACTTGTGCATCAGGCGCCGTTAAAGGCACTAATACTCGCAGGACATTTCCGTAGGTGCCGCAAGATAGTAAAATTAATCCGCGGTTACGGGCCTCCACTAATACTTTTGGACAATATTGTGGCGCAGGCTGACCATTTTCCATTAACTCAATGGCAATCATTGCACCTAAGCCACGCACTTCAGCAATTTGGCTATACTTACTTTGCATAGTGGTTATTGAGGCTTTAATGCGTGTGCCTAAAGTGTTGGCTCGCTCAAGTAGCTTTTCTTGCTCAAAGACTTCAATCACCGCCAAAGCTGCTGCACAAGCCAGTGGACTGCCACCATAAGTACCGCCTAAGCCACCGGCAGTAATAGCGTCCATCACTTCAGCGCGGCCAGTGATACCTGATAGCGGAAAGCCACCCGCTATCGATTTAGCAAAAGTGGTAATGTCAGCGGCTACGCCCATTTGCTCCATGGCAAAAAAGGTTCCGGTACGGCCAGCACCAGTTTGCACTTCATCAGCAATAAGCATTATGCCGTGGGTATCGCACAATTCACGTAAACGTTTCATAAAGCTTGGCGTGGCGGCATAAAAGCCACCCTCACCTTGTACGGGCTCTAAAATAATGGCGGCAATGTCACTCGGCTCAGCATCATTTTTAAAAATACGCTCAATTGAAGCCATTGCGGCATCTTCAGACACACCATGTAACTCACACGGAAACTCAGCCCTAAAAACGTTAGCAGACATCAGTCCCATGCCTTTGCTGTAAGGGGCTACTTTACCGGTCAATGCCAATGCCGCGATAGTACGGCCATGATAACCTGAGGTAAAAGCAATAACACCAGCACGCTTTGTATAAGCGCGGGCAACTTTAACCGCGTTCTCTACCGCTTCAGAGCCGCTAGTAAACAACGCTGTTTTTTTAGCAAAGTCACCTGGCACTAACTGATTTAATTTTTCACACACTTCGACGTAGCTTTCATACGCTAGCACCATAAAACAAGTATGGGAAAAATCATCTAATTGCGCTTGTACCGCAGCTTTTACTTTTGGGTGTAAGTGGCCAGTGTTAAGCACCGCAATACCACCAGCAAAATCGATATATTCACGACCTTCGACATCCCATACGGTAGCATTTTCAGCCCGCTCTATGAAAAGCGGATGAATTTGACTTACGCCTTGCGCAACAGCTGCTTGGCGACGAGCCATTAATTGTTCATTTGTTTTATTCATTGCCTATACCCTTAAACAGACATACAGATATATTTCATTTCGAGGTATTCCTCGATGCCAAATTTTGACCCTTCACGGCCTAAACCTGAAGATTTTATTCCGCCAAATGGCGCAACTTCTGTCGAAATAAGCCCAGTGTTAACACCAACCATGCCGTACTCTAGTGCTTCAGCCACTTTATAAACTAATGAAATATCACGGCCATAAAAATAGGCTGCTAAACCAAACTCTGTATCGTTGGCTTGGTTAATTACATCATCTACACTATCAAACTTGAAGATTGGCGCTAAAGGACCAAAGGTTTCTTCGCGGGCAACTAACATGGTTTTATTGACATCACGCACTATGGTCGGCTCAAAAAAGAAACCGCCTAATGCGTGGGGGTTGCCACCGGTAACCACACTGGCACCTTTTGCTAACGCATCATCTAAATGACTTTGCACTTTTGCTACAGCATTGGCATTTATCAGTGGTCCAATGGTGACACCTTGTTCAGTGCCATGTCCTACTTTCAACTTGGCGACAGCATCGGCAAATTTTTGGATGAAAGTGTCATATACTCCTGCTTGCACATAGATACGGTTAGCACACACACAGGTTTGACCTGCATTGCGATATTTAGCAATCATTGCACCTTCGACTGCGGCATCTATGTCTGCATCATCAAACACAATAAATGGCGCATTACCGCCTAATTCTAATGATAATTTTTTAAGCGTAGGCGCACACTGCGCCATCAGCTTGATACCAACCCCAGTTGAACCTGTAAAAGATAATTTTCGCACAATAGGGCTATCACACAGGGTATTACCAATTTCAATAGCATTGCCTGTAACCACACTAAATACCCCTGCTGGAATACCCGCTCGGCGGCTTAATTCAGCCAATGCTAATGCAGTAAAGGGAGTTTGCTCCGCAGGTTTAACCACCATAGTACAACCAGCAGCTAATGCCGGTGCTGCCTTTCGGGTAATCATAGCAGCGGGGAAATTCCAAGGCGTAATTGCCGCAGTAACACCCACAGGTTGTTTGATAACTGTCAGTCTTTTATCAGCTTGATGGCCAGGAATAGTATCGCCATAAATACGCTTAGCTTCTTCAGCAAACCATTCAATAAATGACGCTGCATAAGTGACTTCGCCTTTTGCTTCAGCTAACGGCTTGCCCTGCTCGGTTGTCATCAGCAACGCAAGATCATCAGCGTTTTCGATTAATAACTCAAACCAACGACGCAATTTGCTACTACGCTCTTTAGCCGTTAGTGCACGCCAAGCAGGTAATGCTTTATTCGCCGCATCGATGGCAGCCAATGTTTCGGCTGCGCCCATTACAGGTACATGGCCGATAATGTCATGATTGGCCGGGTTTGCTATCGCAATGGTGTCACCAGAGTTTGCACTGGCCCATTGGCCATCGATATAGCATTGCTGTTGTAATAAACTTGGGTCATTCAATACCATGATGATTTCCTTAATCTAAATACCAAAACTTATACGCCAAACTTATCGCGCATAGTGTAATACCAAGCACCAATAGCACTGAAAGGCACTCTTAAGGCGTGTCCACCAGGAAACGGATAATGAGGTAATGCCGCAAATGCATCAAAGCGAGTAGCTTGGCCATTTAGCATTTCTGCGATCAGTTTTCCGGCAAGGTGTGTGTATGTCACACCATGGCCGCTACAACCTTGAGAGTAATAAATATTGTGGCCAATACGGCCAACTTGTGGCAAACGCGACAAGGTCATTAAGAAATTACCTGTCCAAGCATAATCAATTTTAATCCCTTTAAGTTGTGGGAATGTTTTCAGCAACTTAGGTTCTATAAGCGCTTTGATATTGGCGGGGTCACGTGCACCATACACCACACCGCCACCAAAAATTAACCGCTTATCACCGCTTAAACGGTAGTAGTCGAGTAGATAGTTACAATCTTCGACACAATAATCTTGCGGTAAAATACTGGCAGCCATCTCATCAGATAAAGGCTCTGTAGTCACTACTTGAGTACCACATGGCATAGACTTAGCGTGTAATTCAGGCAGTAACTTACCTAAATAGGCATTACCAGCAACAACTACGAACTTACATTTAACTTGACCTTGCGCTGTATGCACCACCGGTGATGCACCATCGTCAATATTAATAACAGCAGAGTCTTCAAAAATTAATCCACCTAAAGATTCAACCGCACGGGCTTCACCTAATGCTAAATTCAAAGGATGAATATGGCCGCCACTTTTATCTAATAAACCGCCAACATATAGGTCGGTATCAACCACCTTACGGATAGCATCGTGATCTAATATTTCAAGTTGTTGATTATGTCCATGGGCTTCCCACAAGTCTTTTTGTGAACGTAAATGGCCCATTTGTTTTTTATTCATGGCTGCAAAAACACCACCATTTTTTAAATCACAGTCAATGTTATATTTGGCAATGCGTTCACGAATGATACGCCCGCCTTCAAATGCCATTTCACCAAAAAGTTTGCCTTGCTCTTTGCCTACTACTTTTTCAATACTGTCTATGTCACGGCTAAAAGAGTTAACAATTTGACCGCCATTTCGGCCAGATGCACCCCAGCCAATTCTGGCGGCCTCAAGGATAACTACCCTCATGCCACTTTCTAAAAGATGAAGCCCCGCTGATAAGCCGGTATAACCTGCGCCAACAATACAAACATCTGTTTCTATAACAGATTCTAGACGAGGGCGTTCAACTTTATCGTTGGCCGATGCGGCGTAATATGAACTAGTATGAGGTGTAGCAGACATAGCACTTCCTTTATATGTACATAGTAAAATATAACTGTCTCATCCTACACCTAGGACATTATAAAAACTAGCCAAAAATGTATAATTATTTACAGTTTGTTGAAAATATTAAACACTCTAGAACCATAATCCGACACTATTATTAGCATGACTAATGGGCACGAATACAGCTTGTTTTGATAAGTTTGGGTTATCTAAATTTTGGTATCTAAGTGATGGTGACCTAATTAAACCGACAAGTGACCCACAAGAAAGCCCATTAAAGATGAAATACTCGAGCGCTAATCTAAAAAAGTTTATTCTAGGCTCGTACTTGAGTAATGACTGGCTACAGATAAAAAAAAAGCGCGTTGATGAATCAAAATATCATCATTACGCGCTTCTATTATTTCAAGGTAATACCCTATGACTCCATCGCTTTTTGCGCTTTCTTTTCTGCCCGTCGAGTAAAATACCAGGACAGAAATGCAACAAGAGACACTGCAAAAATAATAATGGTCGCTAACGCATTAATCTTAGGCGACACTCCTAAACGCACTGATGAAAACACTACCATAGGCAAGGTTGTTGAACCCGGCCCGGAAGCAAAGCTGGCAATTACTAAGTCATCTAATGACAAGCTAAACGATAATAACCAACCAGCAATTAAGGCTGGCGATATCATAGGAACCGTAATCAAGAAGAAGGTTTTAAGCGGCGTGGCCCCTAAATCCATCGCAGCTTCTTCAATTGATCTGTCTAACTCGCGCAATCTTGACGACACCACAACGGCTACGTAAGCGGCACAAAATGTTGAGTGAGCTATCCAAACTGTTAGCATTCCGCGTTCAGTTGGCCAACCAAAAGTATCAGCCATTTGCACAAACAATAACAGTAAAGATAAACCGGTGATCACTTCAGGCATAACCAATGGCGCGGTGATCATGTTAGATAAGGTTAACTTAGCCCATGAGCGACGAAAACGTGTCATGACAAATGCTGCCATAGTGCCAATAATGACCGCCATAGTTGCACTGTAAAATGCGATACGTAAACTCACCCATACGGCACTTAAAATCTGTTCATCTTGAAACAGTTCACCGTACCATTTTGGTGAAAACCCACTCCAGACTGTGACCAATTTTGATTCATTAAAAGAGTAAATAACCAAAATAAGCATCGGGGCATACAGAAAAAGTAAGCCGAACCACAGCATGATTTTAGAGAAACTTAATTTTTTCATGCATCGTTCTCCATATCACGTGATTGATAGCGATGGAACAAGGTAATTGGCACAATTAGCAGTGCTAGCATGACAATAGCCAATGATGACGCCACAGGCCAATCACGGTTATTAAAGAACTCTTGCCACAATACTTTACCAATCATCAATGAATCAGGGCCACCTAGTAGCTCAGGAATAACAAACTCACCAACCGCTGGAATAAACACAAGCATTGAGCCTGCTACCACTCCCCCCATTGATAAAGGCAGCGTAATTTTCCAAAAGGTATTGAGACTACTAGAACCCAAATCAGATGCGGCTTCAATTAAGCTCATATCCAGTTTCACAAGGGTCGCGTACAAGGGCAAAATCATAAATGGCAGGTAGCCATAAATAATACCAATATAGACGGCAAAGTTAGTATTGAGCATTTGAATAGGCTCAGAAATGACCCCAAGCCAGATTAAGAAGTTATTCACTAAGCCAGTGTTACTTAAAATACCCATCCAGGCATAA
Source organism: Shewanella glacialimarina (assembly GCF_020511155.1). Taxonomy (NCBI): domain Bacteria; kingdom Pseudomonadati; phylum Pseudomonadota; class Gammaproteobacteria; order Alteromonadales; family Shewanellaceae; genus Shewanella; species Shewanella glacialimarina. The sequence continues at coordinate 3,353,906 of NZ_CP041216.1, forward strand.
ATACGGATCAAAAATGATGTCCATGATGGCAGCATTACTAACAGTAATAACACAGGTTGAAATCGTGTTGGCGCTCTAGCAATGGCATAAGCCATAGGGAAGCCTAATAACAAACAACCTAAGGTGGCAATGAGTGCCATTTTAAGTGAGGTTAAATAGGCAACGTAGTACATTGAATCCTGTAACAATAGTAAATAGTTACCAAAATTCAAAAAGATGGATAATGTCTCATCAATAAAGCTAAAGGTTGCCTCGTAGGGAGGAATAGCAATCGCAGCAGTTGAAAAACTCAGCTTCAACACAATCGCGAAAGGCAGCGCAAAGAACATCAATAACCATAGGTAAGGAATACCCATGGTCAAATGTCGGCCTTTTAGGCGTTTAAATGGATTCATCATGATTGCAATACAACCCCGCTGGTGTCTTCCCAACTGATAAAGACTTCTTCTTCCCATGTTGGGTGATCCGATCGGCGTTCACGGTTAATCATTGAGCACTGAACAATTTGCTTGTTCCTTAGCTTAATATAAAACACTGAAACGCCACCTAAATAGGCAATATCATGTACTACGCCTCTGGCCCAGTTATACTCACCTTCAGGTTGTTCACGGGTAATGATGGTTTTTTCAGGGCGCACAGCAAGCATCACAGTCTTATTATCTAAACTGGTAGAAATACCGTGTCCAATATAAAAAGGTTGTTTTAAAGTGTGTGATTTAATAATGGCGTGATCGGTTTCATCGGCAATAATATCGCCTTTAAATAAATTTACTGTGCCAATAAACTCAGCAACCATACGGCTATTAGGCGCCTCATAAATGTCTGTTGGGCTGCCAGTTTGTGCAATCCAGCCTTCATTCATTATCGAAATCCGCCCGGCCATGGTCATGGCCTCTTCTTGATCGTGAGTTACCATGACACAGGTCACGCCGACGGCTTCAAGAATATCGACCACTTCTAACTGCATTTGAGTACGCAGCTTTTTATCTAATGCGCCCATAGGCTCATCAAGTAGTAATAGTTTAGGTCTTTTAGCTAATGAACGAGCCAAGGCGACACGTTGACGCTGACCACCCGATAATTGGTGTGGTTTACGCTTAGCATATGTTTCCATGTGCACCAACTTGAGCATTTCCTCAACGCGTTGAGCAATATCAGCTTTAGGCATTTTGTCTTGTTTTAAGCCAAAGGCAATATTTTGTTCTACCGTCATATGTGGAAATAATGCATAGGATTGGAACATCATATTGATAGGGCGTTCATAGGGAGGCATGTCGGTAATATCGACACCGTCCAGAAAAATGCGACCTTCAGTCGGCTTTTCAAAACCGGCCAATATACGTAATAGGGTAGATTTCCCTGAGCCTGAGCCACCTAATAATGCGAAAATTTCACCTTGATTAATGGTCAGTGACACATTGTCGACTGCGCGGACATCATCAAATAGTTTACTAATTCGATCAATTTTAAGGAGTACTTTATCTTGCGTCTTTGTGGTTGGTTTATTAGTGACGCCCGAGTTGTTTTCCATGATACTGCTCCGCCTAGTTGGAGTATGTGTTCTGTAACTTTGATTATTATTTGGGGTTACAAAGAACATTAAAATCTGATTGATGAAAGGGCTAAGTATTTAGGGCAAGTTACCTTGCCCTAATATGTGGATCTGACTACTGGCCAGATTTCACTTTAGTCCAAGCACGTGTCACAACTCGTTGAATTTTCATTGGGCGAATATCACCAATGTACAGCTTATCGATTACGCTTTGTGGTGGATAAATTGCTGGATCATTTTTGATTGCATCATCAACTAGCGCCTGTGCAGGAGCATTAGGGTTAGCATAAGCAACATAGTTACTGATAGGTGCTATGACCTCAGGACGCAATAAATAGTTAATTAACTTATGGGCGTTATCAACGTTTGTGGCATCTTGTGGAATAGCTAACATATCAAACCAAAGGTTGGCACCTTCTTTTGGAATTGAATAACCAATTTTGTTACCGTTACCCGCTTCATCAGCTCGAGCTGCAGCCTGGAATACATCGCCAGAGAAACCATATGCTACACAAATATCGCCATTGGCGAGATCTGAAATATAACGCGATGAATGGAAGTAGGTGATATACGGACGAACTTTGGCAAGTACTTCTGCGGCTTTTTCATAATCAGCGGCATTTTTACTGTTTGGATCTAAACCGAGATAAATAAGCGCTTGCGGAAGCATGTCGTCAGCAGAATCTAGCATTGAAAAACCACATGATGCGATTTTTTCTGCGTATTTAGGATTAAAAATAAGCTCTAATGAATCAAATGGCGCATCTTCACCTAAGACAGCTTTAACTTTATCGATGTTATAGCCAATACCATTAGTGCCCCATAAATAAGGTACGGCATGCTCATTAGCAGGATCGGCTTTTTCAAGCTGCTTCATTAAGTCCGGTTTTAAGTTGGCATAGTTAGTCAACTTAGTACGATCTAGCTTTTGAAAGGCACCCGCTTTGATTTGCTTAGCCAAAAAGTGATTTGATGGAACCACTATGTCATAACCACTGCGACCAGACAGCAATTTAGCTTCTAAAACTTCGTTACTGTCGAACACGTCATAAATAACACGAATGCCTGTTTCTTTTTCAAAGTTTGCTAAGGTATCTTCTGCGATATAGTCAGACCAATTGTACATCTTTACAACTTCTTCAGCATGCAGCGAAGTGCTAGCAAATACCGACGCTGAAATAAGCGCAATGGTAGACAGTTTGTTAAGTAGCTTCATATGTTCTCCCTTACTTGGATAATGGTCAGGACGGTGCTGACAGTTATTCGCTTTTAAAGCGTTATTATCATTCCCTTATAAAAAGGAAATTATCCAATGCTACATCATATTTCTGCATCGGTAACATCACAGCAAAATGCAAATGCTATAATTTTTTTGGATTCTATCAAAAACCTTTTTAATTACTAGATAGTAACAATCTAATTGCTTAAAAAACCACTAATCATTCATAAACATTCAACGTCACAGTCATTGTTATCAATATGCTTTACTGGCTAAACATTTAGTATAGGTGTCATTTAGGGCCATTAAAGCCTTATCAACCAACTCATCGATCTCTGCCTTGGTAATAACCAGTGGCGGAGAAATAATCATAGTATCGCCCACTGACCGCATCACCAAACCATGCTCGATACAGAAATCTCGACACCAAGTTCCCACACCCATATTGGCTGAAAAACGCTGGCGTTTCGCTTTATCTTGCACTAGCTCAATCGCAGCAACCAGACCTAAGCCTCTTACCTCACCCACTAATGGATGCTCAGCTAATTGTTGCAAGCGTTGTTGAAAATACGGTGCCGTTTCAGTAGCCACTTTTTCAACTAATTTTTCTCGTTTGATAATATTGATATTTTCTAATGCAGCAGCCGCAGCAACCGGATGACCTGAGTAGGTAAAACCGTGGGTAAATTCACCACATTGTTGTTTAATCACATCCGCGACACGGTCTGCAATTATTACGCCACCCATAGGCACGTAGCCAGATGTCATGCCTTTTGCTATCGAAATAAAATCAGGTTGTAAGTCAAAGTATTCAGCGGCAAACCAATGCCCAGTTCGACCAAAACCACTAATCACTTCATCCAAAATAAGTAACACGTCATATTTAGCTAAAATACGTTTAATTTCAGGCCAGTATGTGGATGGAGGAATGATAACACCGCCAGCCCCCTGAAAAGGTTCGGCAATAAATGCCGCAACATTATCTTCACCCAACTCTAATATTTTAGTTTCTAGTGTTTGTGCAGCTTGTAGACCAAATGCTTCGGGCGTTAAGTCCCCCCCTTCGGCATACCAATAGGGTTGTGCGATATGCACTACTTTGGGGATAGGTAAATCCCCTTGTTCGTGCATGCCAGACATGCCACCTAAACTTGCACCCGCTACGGTAGAACCATGGTAAGCATTGTGTCGGCTGATAATTGTTTTTTTATTGGGTTGACCTTTTAAGTCCCAATAGCGTCGCACCATACGTAAGTTTGTGTCGTTTGATTCAGATCCCGAACCGGTAAAGAACACACTATTCATGTGTTTAGGGGCTAGTTCGGCAATGGTTTTTGCTAACTCAATAGCAGGTGGATGAGTACATTGAAAAAAGCTGTTGTAGAAAGGAAGTTTTTGCATCTGCTGACAGGCGGCATCGACAATTGATTGTCGGCCATAACCCACATTTACACACCAAAGCCCTGCCATTGCGTCTAATAATTTATGACCTTGGACATCCCATATATAAACACCATCGGCTCGCTCAATAACACGAGTGCCTTTCTCGCCAAGGGCTTTAGAGTCTGTAAATGGATGAATAAAATGTGCTTTATCTGCTTGCTGTAAAGAGGCTAAATTTGTCATACATGTTCCTTTAAGCTGGCAAAAATGACAACTTACCAGTCCTGACTGCTGTTATGTAATCATCTGAAAATATTATTAACTCTTCGACTGACGTAATGAGCCACTCTTTCTAGTTAAGAGTACCTAGCAACTGATCAAACTAAGTTGCGAACAGGCTAACTTCGCAACTTAATTAGATACTCACTTAACCGTTAAAACTAAACGGTCAGTAGCAGGAACTCACGCTCCCAAGAACTGACTACGCGACGGAAGTTTTCAAGTTCAGCTTGCTTAACCGCCACAAAACCTGTGGTGAAAGACTGACCTAAATACTCAATACACGCTTCACTTTCTTGCATTGCAATCAAGGCTTCTTCTAGGGTCAGCGGTAAACAGTATTCGTTACTGGTGCGACTTTCATTCGAACGACCTGTCACAGGGTTTGAAGGACGTAAGCCTTTTTCCATACCAATGAAACCAGCTAATAAACTCGCTGCAATGGTTAAGTAACAGTTTGCATCAGCACCTGGAATACGGTTTTCAATACGACGATTCTCTGGCGATGATTCAGGGATACGTAGACCACATGTGCGGTTCTCTACGCCCCATTCTAAGTTTACTGGTGCTGAGGTGCCCGGTAGAAAACGACGGAAAGAGTTAACACTTGGCGCCATTAATGGCAATAACTCAGGAATATAGGTTTGTAAGCCGGCAATATAATTTAAAAACAACTGGCTTTGAGTACCATCTTCTTTAGTAAAGATGTTTTTGCCGGTTTTTTTATCAATCACACTTTGGTGGATGTGCATCGCACTGCCTGGCTCATCAGTAACCGGCATAGCCATAAACGTAGCACACACATTATGCTTTAATGCCGCTTCTTTAAGTGTACGTTTAAATATAAACACTTGGTCCGCTAACGACAATGGATTGCCGTGACTGAAGTTAATCTCCATCTGCGCAGGACCATCTTCATGAATTAGGGTATCAATATCTAAACCTTGAAGCTCACACCAATCGTACATATCTTCAAAAAGTGGGTCGAACTCATTTGCTGCGTCGATTGAAAATGATTGACGACCAGCTTCAGGGCGACCAGAGCGTCCAATAGGAGGCTTAAGCGGTAAATCATGATCATCACTACGTTGAGTTAAATAAAACTCCATTTCTGGTGCAATAACGGGTTCCCAACCTTTATCTTCATAAAGTTTAAGCACTTTTTTAAGCACATTACGTGGTGATAGTTCAATTGGGTTACCCATACGATCATAACAATCGTGAATAACTTGCGCGGTAGCTTCTACAGTCCAAGGCAACATGAATACTGCATTCTCATCCGGCACACACACAAAATCGATATCGGCTTTATCAAGTAGTGAATAGAAAATACCGTCATCGATAAAATCACCCGTCACCGTTTGCAGCAATACACTTTCAGGTAAACGCATGCCTTTTTCATCAATAAACTTGTCAACTGGAGCAATTTTGCCTCGAGCTATACCGGTCATGTCACTGATAACACATTCAACTTCGGTAATTTTTCTATCTTTTAGGAACGTAATTAACTTATCCATTGGTTATTTCTCTCGGTTAGCTGCATGCAAACGGCACGCATTGCCGAATGCATCAAAAATTGATGAATAAAACTGGTTATCTTGCACTTTCCATTCTGGGTGCCATTGCACTCCTAACGCAAAAGCCTTAGCACCTTTTACAGAAAATGCTTCAACTAACCCGTCTGGCGAATACGCCTCTGGTGTTAATTCTGGGCCTAATCTGTCGACGCCTTGAGTATGCACTGAATTCACTTCAGCACGTTCACTGCCCCAAGCTTGATGAAGTAAACCACCAGGCACTATATCGATAGCATGTGACAAGCCATACTGCACATCTACCGGAGCCGTTTTATCTTCTCTGTGTTCAATAAATTGGCCGACCTCATGCAGTTTTTGGTGCAAACTGCCGCCATAGACCACATTCATCTCTTGAAAGCCACGACAAATACCGAACACAGGCACACCAGCATCTATGGCCGCTTTAATTAGGGGTAAGGTAGTCGCATCGCGCTTAGGATCATGATGAGTGCCTTCTGCGCTAGCTGGACCTTGAAAATGATGTGGCTCCACATTAGATGGTGAACCGGTAAATAAAATGCCATCCAGGCGAGAAAGTAATTCTGCGGCGGGTACGGCTAAACCCAAAGAGGGGATAACCAAAGGAAATCCTTTCGCACCGTTAACGACGCTGAGCAAGTATTTTTCACCCACAATATTAAATGGGTGTAATCCTATTTGTTGATTACATGCCACTACCCCAATCATTGGGACTTTTGACAAAGACATATCACACCTACACTGTTGGACTGCAAATATGCAGCATTTCTTTCAAACACTTGGAAAGCATTGAACATTAAATACTCAAAATTGTGATATTTCCACAATATATAATTTATTTAATAAACTAATAATTCGTGTTCGTTTTTTCACACACTACACCTAATTTAAACACTAGGCAATAGCAATAATACAACAGCACAAACTTTTATAGTTTCACACTAACCTAGTCAAGCAAGCGCACTAAAAATAGGAATAAACAGTTGTAAACTAGTATAAAAATATCTTGATATAATGAATTTTAATATGGATACAGATGATTTTTGAAAACAAAGTTTCATATGTAGAACAATATAGTGCTTAATATTATTTACATTACAGGAGTAGATTACAGCGTAATTATCGCAAAAAAACAGACTAAAAAGGTTTGCAAAGTAATGCGCACTACTTTGCAATTAATCAGAAAATACTAAAAATCACCTGGCGTGGTTGCACTGACCAAACGGCATGGCTCTTCGAAGGGATTTGCAAACTTATGTGGCAATTCACTCTTAAAGTAATAGCTATCGCCTTTGTGCAGCACAAAGGTCTCATCGGCAACAGTAAGCTCAATTTTTCCCTCTAGAATATAAGCGCCCTCTTCGCCACGATGCTGCAGCATGTCATCGCCAGTGCTTGTTTTTGGCGGATAAGTTTCATACATCAGTGACATTGCACGATTTGGGAAGTCTCGACCAATAAGCTTATAAACTAAATCACCGGTACCAATATCGAGTAACTCTTCAGAGCGATAAACGACTTTTTGTTCACCGACAGTGCCTTCCTCAATAGAAAAGAACTCAACCAATGACATAGGGATCCCAGCGAGGACCTTCTTTAAGGAGCTGATAGAAGGACTAACACTGTTTTTTTCAATCATTGAAATAGTACTATTGGTCACGCCTGCACGCTTAGCTAACTCGCGCTGGGAAAGACCGCGCATTTTTCGAACAGCTTTTAAGCTTGCCCCTATATCCAATTTCTTACTCCTGAAAATAATAGCCGTTTCGAATGACACTAGATGACATCGAATATGTCACTGCAATTTATCATTGTATTTACTAACGTGAAAGGAATTGTATTCTAGCTTAATTCAGTGTTAAATAAAATGCACAATCTGTCGATTAAAAATTACCTATCGATAAAGATTATTCCTGTTTTAATAATTTACACTTAATTGGAGACGCTATGTCACAGCCCTCACCTATCCATAGCGATAAATATCCTGACTCTTTTTACTTTCACAGCGTTAAAGAATTATTTGACTACCCACAACTAACAGAATCTATCACTGTTGATGTCTGTATTGTTGGCGGTGGGTTTACGGGTATAAATACCGCGATAGAACTGGCTCAAAAAGGCTTTAGCGTGGCGGTTTTAGAAGCGAAACGCATCGGTTGGGGAGCGTCAGGGCGCAACGGCGGAGAGCTAATTCGTGGTATTGGCCATGATGCCAACCAATTTAACAATGTCATCGGCACTGAGGGCGTAAACGCCATCACGCAAATGGGCTTTGAAGCGGTTGAAATTGTTAAACAACGCGTACAACAGCACAACATCCAATGCGACTTAACAATGGGTTATTGTGACTTAGCAGTAAAACCTCGGCACATGCATGAGTTAGAGCAAGAGTTTACCGACTTAAAACAAGCGGGCTATCAACATGATATTCAATTACTTGATAAAGCACACATCAGTGACGTTATCCAATCTGATTTCTATCAAGGTGCGTTAGTCGACATGGGCAGTGGTCACTTACACCCGCTGAACTTAGTGCTGGGTGAAGCAAGAGTTGCCCGTGAGTTAGGGGTACAGATTTTTGAGTACAGCCCAGCGGAGCATATTTACAAAGGTGATAAACCAGTGGTTAAAACCGCACATGGTGAAGTTAATTGTCAGTTTTTAGTCTTGGCCGGTAATGCGTATATTGGCCATAAACTTAACGATTATGTCGGCGGAAAGGTACTTCCGGCAGGCAGTTACTTACTGGCGACCGAGCCATTAACTGCAGCGCAATGCCAAGCGATTATTCCACAGAATATGGCTTTTGCAGATATGCGCGTAGCCTTAGATTACTTTCATTTATCCGCTGACAATCGGTTATTGTTTGGTGGTTTATGCACTTACTCAGGTAAAGACCCCAGCAATATTGAAGCAGCACTGCGGCCCAATTTAGAACATGTATTCCCGCAACTTAAAGGGGTTAAGATTGATTACCAGTGGGGAGGGATGATTGGTATAGGTGCTAACAGAATGCCGCAAATAGGGCGATTACCCGATGCTAAAAATATTTTCTATGCACAAGCTTATTCAGGACATGGCGTCAACGCCACTCATATGGCAGCAAAACTCATTGCCGAAGCTATCACTGAGCAAGCCGAACGGTTTGATATTTTTGATCAGATAAAACACATGACATTCCCAGGCGGGCCACATTTTCGCTCGCCTATGTTAGCGGCAGGTATGTTATATCATCGTTTTAAAGATATTTTCTAATCTCACTTAGCGGCTGTTGGTAACCTACAGCCGCTAATGTAAACCGTCATTACGTCAACATATAACCGACCATACCCAGCCCAAAACCAAGTACCGCTCCGCAAGGTGGAAACCAATGTTGCTCTAACTTTACTTGGGGAGCAATATCTTGAAATACTGAATAAAGAATACCACCTGAGGCAAATATCATTATTACTCCAATAACCTCAGGTTGGTCCGCTAACCAAACATAACCAATGATGCCAGCAATAGGCCCAAACAGAGCAATTAGCGCAAAAATGCCTATTAATAACCCAGGCTTAATACGATTATGTTGGTTTAACTCTCGATAAGCATTAAACCCTTCTGGTAAATTTTGTAATCCAATTAATGCTGCTAATAAAAAGGCCGTTTTACTGCCGGTAGCCAATGCAGCGCCTAAAGCAATAGATTCAGGAATAAAATCCGCCAGCATGGCGCTTAATTGACTGGCTGGGGTATTGATTTTAATCAATAAAATATCTAACAACATAAACGCCAATGCGCCTAGCCCAAAAAACAGAACTGCCAATGGGAGTGATAGTACCTCAACACTTTCAGGCACTAACACCAAACCAACTGCAGATAACAGCGCCCCGCCACCAAAAGCCATCACGCCATGGCGAAACTCCTGTTGCAGCCAATCAGACTTGATGTGCTCCATCTGAGCGATAACCGCACCAAGTGGCATAGCCAAACCTGCTAGTAAAGTAACACCCACCACGATCAATACATCAGACATAGCCTTCACTTCTTTATGACATTGTTTTTACAAGCTTTATATAAAATACTTATATATTATGCTACGGGGAAATGGTCACTTGAACCCCATTCAGCCCACGAGCCGTCATACAATATCGACTGTTGATGACCTGCCACCTTAGATGCAAGTATCAAAATACAAGCCGTAATACCTGAACCGCAGCTAAAAATACGCTGCTGGGCGTGATTTTCATCAAGCTGATTAAAAATCATTTGCAGCTCTGTCGAAGGCTTTAATTTTATTCCATCAAGCACCTGCGCAAAAGGCAGATTGACCGAATAAGGTATATGGCCACTTCGTACACCCGCCCTAGGCTCTGGCGCAGTACCATTGAAACGAGACGCTGCCCTGGCATCAAACACCAGTGAGCCACTTTGATCCACGGAGTACTCACTAACAATAGCCAGCAAGCTAGCAGAGTCACACACCAACTCAGTGTGTTGCTGAGCTTTTACATTACCGACTAAGCTGGCGGTTAAGAACTGATTGGCTGTAGGCAGGTTTTCAGCCATCCATTGTGGTAAGCCACCATCAAGCACAAATACCTTATCAAACCCCATAACCTTAAAAGTCCACCAGGCACGCGGTGATGAATAAATGCCTTGGTTATCATAAATCACTACGGTACTGTCCTGATTAATGCCTAACTTACGTGCTGCATGGGTGAATTGCTCAGCGGTTGGCATAGCGTGGGACATCTGTGAGTCGTGATTAAAGAAGTCTTGCTCTAGACCCATATTAATCGCATTGGGTATGCACATTAACCTGTCATAGATTAACGGCTCTTTACCTAATACCACCGCCATACTAGCATCAAGCAAAATAACGTTTTTATCATCTAAATGCTCAACCAGCCAAGCTGTTGAAACAGTTGAATTACTCATTATTTTCTCCTTTAGAAAAAGATTTTACATATTTATGCGTTAACCAGGTGAAGTAGCTAAATACCATTATACCTACGCCATCAGCCGCTAAATCGGCTATGTCTAAATGTCCGATGCGGAATAAAGCCTTGGCTTATTTCCTCCACCAGTACAAATAATGCGACTAAGCAGCTGCCAAGATAAAGCGGTAAGGACCCCAACCGAATGGTTTTAAATTGTAAGGTTAAATTAGCTAGATAGGTTAATCCCCCAAATAGAAACAATGACCAACTTTATCACCATAGGGAATGTGTTTGACGATGTCGAAGAAAATACTGCTGCCACCAGTGTTCGCTAAATATATGACCCAAATGATGAATCCTAAAAAAATAGCCATGGTTATAGTAGCTAAAAAATAAAAGCGTTGTTTAAGCATTAACGTCACTTCCTGTGTGTTGTTCAATGCCATCCTAATATACTTTCGCAATATTCTTACGATACTTTTTGATGAATTTCACTTAATAAAAAAGCCCTATGACTCATTATCATAGGGCTTTGTCGCAACTAAGTTTGCTAAGGACTTATCACGTTGTGATTATAAAACAATCCAAGTTGCTTTGATTTCAGTATATTTATCAAATGCGTGTAATGACTTATCACGGCCATTACCTGACTGTTTATAACCGCCAAATGGCGCGGTCATATCACCACCATCGTAATGGTTAATCCACACCATACCGCTGCGTAATGCTTTGGCGGTTTTATGTGCTTTAGACAAGTTAGATGTCCATACACCCGCGGCTAAACCGTAAATAGTGTCATTGGCAATTTCAATCGCTTGTTCCATGCCGTCAAATTCAATCACTGACAATACAGGCCCAAAAATTTCTTCACTGGCAATAGTCATTTTATTATTTACACCAGAGAAAATAGTCGGCTGCACATACACTCCGCCCGTTTCTGCCATCACTTGCTTACCCCCTTGCACTAAGGTGGCACCTTCATCTTCACCCGCTTTAATGTAATCCAGCACATTGTTCATTTGCTGTTCATCAACCATAGCCCCGGTAACGGTTTCAGGATCTAACGGATGACCAGGCTGCCAAGATTTTAACTCTTCGGCAATCAATTTTATCAGCTCATCTTTAATACCTGACTCAACCAATAAACGCGATCCCGCGGTACATACTTCACCTTGGTTAAAGGCAATGGCCGATGCTGCAGCTTGTGCTGCGGCTTTTAAATCCGGCGCATCATTAAATACTATGTTAGGACTTTTGCCACCCGCTTCTAACCAAACGCGTTTCATGTTTGATTGCCCTGCGTAAATCATCAGTTGTTTAGCAATTTTAGTTGAACCTGTGAACACCAAAGTATCAACGTCCATATGTAAAGCTAATGCTGTACCAACAGTGTGTCCTAAGCCTGGCAACACGTTTAACACGCCTTTAGGAATACCTGCATCTAACGCTAGTTGTGCCATTCTTATTGCTGTTAACGGAGATTTTTCTGAGGGCTTTAATATGACGCTGTTACCTGTTGCTAACGCAGGGCCTAGTTTCCAGCACGCCATAATCATTGGGAAGTTCCAAGGCACAATAGCAGCAACAACACCCACAGGCTCGCGGGTAATCATGCCTATTTCATTATGGGCTGTGGGGGCAATTTCATCATAAATTTTATCAATGGCTTCACCACACCATCGAATAGCACGGGCAGCTCCCGCAACATCAACAGATTTAGCAAACTGAATTGGCTTACCCATATCTAGCGTTTCTAACAGCGCTAACTCATCTGCATTTTGCTCTAATAAGTCGGCAAAACGGATCATAATGGCTTTACGTTTTACTGGCGCTAATTGTGACCATGTACCGGCTTCAAAAACAGCTTTGCCATTGGCAACCGCTTTATTTGCGTCAATGTAATCACAACTAGCCACTTTAACTAATAATCGACCATCAATTGGGCTAATACAATCAAATGTTTCACCTGAGTGTGCAGATTGGTATTCACCATTAATCATGGCATTACCATTAATAGTGATACTTTTTGCGAGTTGTTCCCATTCGCTACGATTTGTTGGAGAGCTCATTGTTACCTCGTCATTCTATATATGCATGTTTAGCTAAATGACATAAAAAATAGCCAAACAACCTAACTTTAATTACACGCTGTAATCGATGCTTCAAATTATGCTTAACCGCTAAAGATTTCAATATATTTTACAAAAATGTCCAATTTACTTTAATTTTTTACTAAAAATGCTTCCGTGTTCGTTATATTTGATATAACGTAGCAAATATTGACCACCCTGTAGATTTATTGATCACATAAAAAGGCCTCCTAATGAGTCATATGGAGTGCTCAAGCACAAGGATTTAGTAATGCAACAAACGTCGCCTCAATCAATGAATGCTCAAACATCAACACCAGAAATGGCCAACTACTGGATGCCTTTTACTGCCAATAAGCAGTTTAAAGCCAATCCAAGAATATTGACTCATGCTGAAGGAATGTATTACACCGACGATCATGGTCAAGCCATATTAGATGGCACTGCGGGGTTATGGTGTTGCAACGCAGGTCACGGGCGCAAAAAAATATCCGAAGCGGTCAGCAAACAAATAACTCAAATGGATTACGCCCCCTCATTTCAGGTGGGCCACCCTCTGGCATTTGAATTAGCCAATAAGCTCACCGAATTAACGCCTGCTGGGTTAGATAAAGTCTTTTTCACTAACTCAGGGTCTGAATCTGTAGACACCGCCTTAAAAATGGCCTTGTGCTATCACCGCGCAAATGGCCAGCCTACACGTACTCGTTTTATCGGCCGAGAACTCGGTTATCACGGTGTCGGTTTTGGCGGTATTTCTGTTGGTGGTATTGGTAACAACCGTAAAACCTTCCATGGCCAACTGTTACAAGGTGTTGATCACCTACCCCATACGTTGGACATCCACAATAATGCCTTTTCTCGAGGTCTGCCTAAACAGGGTATCGAAAAAGCGGAAATTTTAGAGCAGCTTGTCACTTTACACGGTGCAGAAAATATCGCCGCGGTTATTGTTGAGCCAATGTCTGGATCGGCTGGAGTTATCTTACCCCCTGATGGCTATTTAAAACGTCTACGAGAAATTACTCAAAAGCACGGAATTCTATTAATTTTTGATGAAGTGATCACCGGATTTGGACGACTAGGGGCAGCTTTTGCCAGTGAATTTTGGCAGGTCACGCCCGACATCATTACTACTGCTAAAGCGATTAATAACGGCGCTATTCCAATGGGTGCTGTCATTGTCAGTAACACCCTTCATGACACTTGCATGCAAGGTCCTGACAATATGATCGAATTTTTCCATGGTTATACCTATTCAGGCCATCCCGTTGCTGCGGCATCCGCTTTAGCTACATTAGAAATTTACCAACAAGAAAATCTTTTTCAGCGCGCTAAAGACTTAAGCCAATATTTTGAAGATGCGGTACACAGCTTAAAAGGCCTACCTAATATTATCGACATACGCAATATTGGGCTAGTTGCTGGGATCCAGTTTTCCCCCAGTGAAAAAGGCATAGGGAAGCGCGGTTATGAAATTTTTGATCGCTGTTTTAGGCAAGGCACGTTAATCAGGGCGACGGGCGATATCTTAGCCTTATCACCTCCATTAATTGTCGAAAAATCTCAAATTGATGACATGATTAACAGCCTCACCGATGCTATTCACGCAGTAGGCTAGCCCACTTTAAAATCAATAAGCGATGCTAAAAAAATCACTAATTTAAATTCAATATTCACTTTAATCTATTAATGCAAAAGGTTTTTATGCTCACTCTATCTCATTATGTCAATGGCAAGCACACAGCAGCAAGCGAACGCAAACAAGCTATTTATGAACCTGCCAATGGTGAATTACGTGGTCATGTTTCATTAGCGTGTGAGCAAGAAGTCAGCGATGCCATTCAAATAGCAAAACAGGCGTATCAAACTTGGTCACAGGTTACCCCGCTCAATCGCGCTCGTGTATTGTTCAAGTTCAAAGCGTTAATGGAGCAAAACATTGACGAGCTGGCCGAGTTAATTACCCGAGAACATGGCAAAGTGCTAGATGATGCTAAAGGTGAGTTAGTTCGCGGACTAGAAGTCGTCGAATTTGCCTGTGGTATTCCGCATTTACTAAAAGGCGAACACACCCAACAAGTGGGTGGCGGCGTTGACGCTTGGACAGTTAACCAGTCTTTAGGTGTGGTTGCCGGTATTGCGCCTTTTAACTTTCCCGTGATGGTACCAATGTGGATGTTCCCTATTGCCATTGCTTGCGGTAATACTTTCATCATGAAACCATCAGAGAAAGATCCAAGTTCCGTGCTGCGTATGGCTGAATTACTTACCGAAGCAGGCTTACCTGATGGAGTGTTTAACGTAGTAAATGGCGATAAAGAAGCCGTTGATACCCTACTGACTCATCCAGATGTTCAAGCCGTAAGTTTTGTAGGCTCTACCCCAATCGCCGAATACATTTACAGCACTGCATCAGCCCATGGTAAACGCGTACAAGCCCTTGGCGGCGCTAAAAACCATATGCTATTAATGCCAGATGCCGATTTAGACCAGGCGGTTAAAGCCCTTATGGGGGCAGCTTATGGCAGTGCGGGGGAACGCTGTATGGCAATTTCAGTCGTGTTAGCGGTTGGCAATAGCGGCGATAAATTAGTTGAAGCCCTACTCCCTCAAATTGAAAAGCTAAAAATTGGTAACGGTTTAACGCCTGAAATGGATATGGGGCCATTAATTTCAGCTCAGCACCTACAAAAAGTACGCGACTATGTTGAACAAGGCGTTGCTGAAGGGGCAACACTGATTGCCGATGGCAGAAGTTTATCGGTAAAAGATCAGCAACAGGGTTACTTTTTAGGTGCGTGCTTGTTCGATAACGTCACCCCAGAGATGACCATTTACCAACAAGAAATTTTTGGTCCGGTATTAGCGATTGTTCGCGTAAAAGATTATGCGCAGGCGCTTAACCTAATTAACAAACACGAATTTGGCAATGGTACCGCTATATTCACTCAAAATGGTGAAGTGGCAAGACACTTTTGCCACCATGTTGAAGTCGGCATGGTCGGAGTTAACGTGCCTATCCCTGTGCCAATGGCATTTCATAGTTTTGGTGGCTGGAAACGTTCACTGTTTGGCCCTCTGCATATGCATGGACCAGATGGCGTTCGTTTTTACACTAAACGTAAAGCCATTACCGCAAGATGGCCAAAAGCCGCTGTGGTTAGTGAAGGTTCGGCCTTTATTATGCCAACGATGAACTAAG
The DNA here is from genome assembly GCF_020511155.1 of Shewanella glacialimarina. NCBI lineage: Bacteria > Pseudomonadati > Pseudomonadota > Gammaproteobacteria > Alteromonadales > Shewanellaceae > Shewanella > Shewanella glacialimarina. The sequence goes on from NZ_CP041216.1 coordinate 3,370,112, forward strand.
AATTGGTGAGTTTAAATGACTAAATTGATTAACGATATACAAAGCTTTTCGACCTCTTCGGCAGGAATAGATAAATATCATCTTGCTGATGAAAAAAGACTGCAAGGCAACCCATTACAGAGCGTGCAAAACCATTACGCCAGTCCTTGTTCGCAATTCAATGTTGGCATATGGCAAAGCGAAGCTGGGTGTTGGAATGTGCAATATACCGAACATGAATACTGTGACATTCTTGAAGGCACTAGTGTAATTACTGATGCTAATGGCGCCAAATTGACGGTTACTGTCGGCGATAAGTTTGTTATCCCTGCAGGATTTATAGGGACTTGGGAAGTAATTGGCCAGTGTAAAAAGGTGTATGTCATCTTTGAAGCGCAATAAGCACCTACTCAGGGTTAGCATAGCTAACCCTGTAAAATATATCTTGCAAAAAATGTTAAAATGATTCACAAATAATACCAGACTACGGTCATAAAAATACCAGACTAAGATGATGATTTACCTGTAACACCTGCCACGGAGTATAAAACCAAAACATATGTTTTTGGTAAAGTTGGCACCACCAGTTTTGCCCTACAAAACTGAGTATATAACTATAAATGGAGAAGATATCGTGTCTAAAACATTCACAAAAACCAGACTAGCGCTATTAGCCGGCCTTACCCTTTCTGCTTCCGTGCTTTCAGGTTCTGTAATGGCTGAATTTTCAGGTGAAGTGTCACTTACAAATGACTATCGCTTTCGCGGCGTATCTCAAACTGCTGGCGACCCAGCCCTGCAAGCAGGCGTAGATTGGAGTGCTGAAAACGGCTTTTTTGTAGGCGCATGGGCAAGCAACGTCGACTTTGATGAAGAAGGTTATAATGGCCCTGATATCGAGTTAGATATCTATGCCGGTTACTACGGTGAAATTAATGACAATACTAGCTGGGACGTCACGCTTTACCGTTACAACTATCCAGGTGATAGTGAACTCGACTATTTAGAAGCCACTGTAGGTGTAGATTTTAGCGGTTTCAGAGCAGCTTATTGGTATACCAATGATTACGGTGGCAGTGATTTAGACTTACATTACATGGAGCTAAACTACGGCTGGGAATTCACTGAAAACTGGAGCTTAGATGTTCATTACGGTTATAACTTTGGTGATGCTTTAGATGATGGCGAAGGCTTTGATAGCTACTCTGATTACTCTGTCGGCGTATCGACTGAAGTGGCAGGGTTTGGCCTGTCACTGGCTTATTTAATGACAGATCTAGACGGCGATTATGCTGTTGATGATGGTATATTCAAAACTAAAGACACTGTCCTTGCTTCAGTCAGTTACGCTTTTTAAAATCAGCTAAGATTCTAAATTAGAAAAACTAAGTTAAATTGATTGAATTACCCCCTTAAAAAGCTTACTCCATGAGTAAGCTTTTTGTTTGTTGTTATTGGTTACTATTAAGCAACTTTTTCACCACAAGTGTACCCGCCATCATGTCATGAAAGCTTCGGTTCTTTTTTGAAACGAAAATAGGGATCAGCAATATCAAATTAATAGAGACTAACAATGAAAACAGCAAACACCTGACGAAGTACTTTCCAACAGTTGGTTTTAGCCCAGTTTTCTCATCTATGACTTCAATTTTGAATAATTTTTTGCCTACATTTATATCCAAAACCCAATATAAAAAGAACAATAATGGAATGAGCAGAAACATCACATAGCCTATTGGCAATGTGATGCCAGCCAACATTAACCCTTTAGCAATAAGCATAATCACTATTAATATAATGACAATATCGATTGTAAATGCGCCAATTCTGGCCGTACTGACGGTTTCTCTTTCCATGAGCTATTCCTTTAAAAATGTATCCATTAGTAACCTTGATAAGCACTCACCATAAGCCATTAACTACGACTGGTATAATCACCCCATGCTAACCACTTATAGGTAGTTAACGCATCTAATGCCATTGGCCCACGAGCATGTAATTTTTGGGTACTGACCGCCACTTCGGCGCCTAAACCAAATTGAGAACCATCGGTAAAACGAGTACTAGCGTTAACATACACAGCGGCTGAATCAACTTGATTCATAAAGTAACTGGCAGCATGAATATCGTCGGTTAAAATCGCTTCAGAATGCCCGCTTGAATATTGACGAATATGACTAATGGCCCCATCAATATTATCAACCACTTTAATGCCCAAGGTTAATGATAACCACTCAGTTGAAAACGACTCATCATCAGCGGCGGCGCTGACATCAAAACCTAACCCCTCTAAATACCCTTGAGCTTGATCGCAAGCGTAAAACCTCACCCCAAGACTGTGTAAATGGGCAGCCACTTTAGGCACAAACTCACTGGCAACCGCTTGATCAACTAATAAGGTATCAAGGGCGTTACACACGGTTGGCCGTTGCACTTTCGCGTTAGCGATAACATCTATAGCACGACTTAAATCAGCACTTTTATCTACCAATAAATGACAAATACCAATACCGCCAAGAATAACTGGAATACTAGACTGCTCAGCGCATAAACGCTGTAAAGTATGACCACCGCGAGGAATGATCATATCGACATATTTATCTAGGCGCAGTAGGCCGCTAACAATAGCGCGCTCTGGTGAATCAATTAGCTGAACCGCGCCTTCAGGCAAGTTCAAGCTAGTTAATGCACCGCGGATAACTTCACTCAATACTTTATTTGATTCAATGGTTTCTTTACCACCACGTAAAATAACCGCATTACCGGTTTTTAAAGCAAGCACAGCAATATCGACAGTAACATTAGGACGAGCTTCATAAATGACTCCCACCACACCTAAAGGTACACTGCGCTGAGTCAGTCGCAATCCATTATCAAGCAACTGACTTGCAGCTTCTTTTCCTATTGGGTCGGCTAAGGCAATCACATTATCAATATCGCCAATAATGCCCGCTAAGCGACCTTCATCAAGCATTAAGCGATCAATCATGGCATCGGTTAAGCCATTACCTTTAGCGGCGATAACATCTTTAGCATTGGCGGCTAAAATAACCTCTGCATGCTCTGCTAAGCTCTGGCTAATGGTTTGTAAAAGGTGATTTTTTTGTTTAGCCGATAAAGTGGCCAGGATAAAACTGGCCGCTTTAGCTTGCTGGCCTAAGTTAACCAGATACTCATTAACTTGATCTTGTTTTACTGACACTTGATTAACTGACATGTACTGTTTCCTTGTTTTCTAATACCACCATATCATTGCGATGAACCGCGGCATCACCATAGTCATAACCTAAAATAGCTTCAATCTCATTTGAATGCTTACCGCAAATTTTACGTAAATCGGCGGCGCAATATCGACTGATCCCTTTACCCAGTACTTTTGCCTGAGCATTGACAATTAACACGGTTGCGCCACGCTCAAAATTACCTTCAATACGAGCAATGCCTTTAGACAATAAGCTGCGGCCACTTTCAATAACGGCAGTAGCAGCGCCCTGATCAATATACAGTTTTCCCTGGCTAGCCGGGCCGGCCAAAATCCACTGTTTACGGCTTTCAAGTGGCGTATCTATGGCACTAAAATGTGTCCCTACAGACTCTCGCATAGCCACTTTATTAATCACATCTGGATGATGGCCAGAAGCGATAACCACCTCAATTCCCGCACGTCTGGCAATATCAGCAGCTTCAAGTTTAGTTGCCATACCGCCTGTGCCTAAACCGGAAACCGAACCGCCCGCTAACAAACGTAAACTGTCGTCAATATTGACCACCTGTTTGATTAACTGGGCATCAGGGTTAGTTCGCGGGTCGGCATCAAAAAGGCCTTTTTGATCGGTCAGCAAAATCAATAAATCAGCATCACAAAGTAATGCGGCGCGCGCCGATAAATTGTCATTGTCGCCCACCTTAATTTCATTGGTTGCTACGGCATCATTTTCATTAATGATCGGAATAATATTGTTATCGAGTAACGCATTTAAGGTATCGCGGGCATTCAAATAGCGTTCGCGGTCTTGCAGATCGGCCCGTGTCAGCAGCAATTGCCCCACGTGTAAACCGTACAAACTAAACAGTTGTGACCAGGCGAGAATTAACTGGCTTTGCCCTACCGCGGCAAGCAGCTGTTTATGCGCCATGGTATCAGGCAAAATGGGGTATTGCAGATGTTCACGCCCCGCAGCAATAGCGCCTGAAGTACATAACACCACTTCAACACCCGATTTCATTAAATAAGCCATTTGTCTGGCCAACTCAACCATATGTGCTTTATCTAATTTTTTGCTGCCAGAAGTCAGTACACTGGTGCCTAACTTCACTACCACGCGGCGATAACCCATTTAAGCTTCTCTCAAATTTGATTGATAAATAGTACGAGCTATTTTTATACCCAATTCGCTACAAAATTCCTAGATAAAGCTGCATTTGAATCGGCTTAAATGAATTTAATTCGAGATAAGCAATAAAAAAGGGCTATGCATTGCATAACCCTTAATTAATATGACTCGACTTACACGACCTAGCCGTAAATAAACTTCACCAGAAATAAAATGGCTATAAATATCACACCGGCATTTAAGTCTTTAAATCGACCTGTTAATAGCTTTATCACTAAATAAGAGATAAACCCAAAACCAATAGCATTCGCAATAGAGAACGTCAGCGGCATTAATAAACAGGTTACCACTACCGGAGCTGCTTCAGTTAAGTCATCCCAATCAACATTAACAAGACCAGACATCATCAAAATAGCGACGTAAAATAACGCACCCGATGTAGCGTAGGCTGGCACCATACCCGCTAATGGCGAAATAAATAATGCCGCTAAGAATAAAATGCCGACTACCACAGCGGTTAAGCCTGTACGACCACCTGCACTCACACCCGCAGTACTTTCAATATAACTGGTGGTAGTAGATGTACCTAACATGGCACCGGTAATGGTGGCAACACTGTCTGCCGTTAAGGCGCGTTTAACTCGTGGTAAACGGCCTTTATCATCTAAGAAACCACCCCGTTGAGCCACAGCAACCAAAGTGCCTGAGGTATCGAATAAATCGACAAACAAGAAGGCAAAAATCACTGAAATCATGCTAATTTCTAATACGCTGGAAATATCCATTTTCATGAATGTCGGCATAATAGAAGGAGGTACAGACACTAAGCCATTGTATTGCACATCACCAAATAGCAAACCTAATACGGTGACGGTCATAATGCTGAGAATGACCGCCGCTTTCCAGCCGCGATGCACCATTGCAATGATCAGAAAGAACCCAAGTGATGCCATCACAGCCGGAAACGACGTGATATCGCCCATAGTCACTAAGGTAGCAGGGCTTGCCACCACAATGCCGGCACTTTTTAAGCCGATTAAGGCTAAAAATAACCCGATACCTGCGGCAATACCAAACCGTAACGACATTGGAATACTGTTAACAATCCACTCACGAATTTTGACTAGAGACAACACCAAGAAACAGACACCCGACATAAACACAGCGCCTAGTGCAGTTTCCCAGCTGTATCCCATCTCACCGACCACGGTGTAAGTAAAGAAGGCATTTAGCCCCATCCCCGGTGCTAGCGCGATAGGATAATTGGCTAACAACCCCATGATTAAACAACCAATTGCAGCAGCTAAACAGGTTGCGACGAATACAGCACCATGATCCATTCCTGCATCTGCAAGCATCATTGGGTTAACAAAAATGATGTAAGCCATAGTTAAAAAGGTCGTTAAACCCGCAACCACTTCTTGCTTTAACGAGGTATTGTTTTGTTTTAGTTTAAATAGTTTTTCTAGCATAGAACTCGTTACCTTGGGTGTAGGGTTAATTAATGTTTTTATTATTTTGAGCTGATCCGATAAATGACCCCGAATGCTCAAAGGAGGGAGATTATATCCTGTAGCATGTTATAAAATCATACTTTAGACGCAAAAACACCTGATAAAGCCTGAAAACAGACTTTTTGTAGCAGGTTAATCACTTTTAAAACTGAATGAGGGTAATACCAATCATGCGTTAGAAGCTTCACTTTCAATGAAAATTATAAGGTGATTTTGCTAATAGGTTTAACACGCAACAATTTACGTTACATGGTAGCTTCAGATTAACGGTAACACTCGACACGTGTTAGCACTACGCTCTGTGATGTAAGAAATGCATTAAAAATTAAAACTCATTTTTGGTAGATATTTTGATTAAGAAACTATGAGTTAAACTATAGTCTTGTTATACAATTTTTAACTGCTTACTCCATTCTGACCACGAAATAGACCGTCCAGGAAATGCTACTTTAGCAAAGGGCCAGTCATTAGAGAGCCATTTAACAACAACATTATACAGTTCTTGATCTAACCCTAAACTATCATCCCGCACCCATAAATATACATCGCAATCATGATGTTGGGATTGACTGGGATCTATATAAACAGAACCAAGACATTTGGTTTCATTATGATTAAAAACTGAATATGCAAATGCCTCCCTAGATTCAAACTCTTTTTTGTGGATTTTAAGACTTTCAATATTGGCTTCTATCAACATGTCGATTTTTGGCCAATCTGAGCCTAAGCCAAAAATGCCTTGAAGTCTCTTCTGGCTAGACATCACAGCCTCAAAATCTAAGTCTGCAATTGAATCCTCTAGCACTCTGAAATAAAAGTGTTCTGTATTTAAAAATAGTGGAACAACAAATGATTTATGTATAAAACTTAATGACATACTCAAAACTGTCCGTAGTAATATAACGCTAAACTAACGGAGAAAAGCACTGCGAGACAATCGCGAATCAGCGCAGTGTTTTTGTCTCAATGACTGAAGGGCATGCGTTAAACCTTGCTACGCCCTTGCACTATTCTTAATACTTCCTAATGACAGACACCTTGCCGTCTTCTATTTCTAAAACTTCCATAGTCTCATAGCTTTGATCAATAACTTCTTTAGTTTGAGGATGAACACCACTGCTATGGGTTAAATAAGTGATGACAACAGCATTATAAGCGGGGACAACCTCATAAAGTTCAGCTGAATAGTTTGTATGGGAGCCGAGATAGAATGACATGCCATTACGCATACTTTCTTTGCCGTCCGGTAAACGTGAATCGTCGGGATCGTAAGGTAGGTGTTGGTGCCCCACATCATCTTTTAAGAACGCCAAATAATGTTCTATATCCTGTTTAGTAGCATTTGGTGCTTGGGTGGCTTTCCATGCTGTAAAGTACGATTTTCCAAATTCTGTTAAATCAATTTCTGCAGCACTCAGTGATAGCGAAATCGACAGGGATAACAAAAATAAATACAATTTTTTCAAAATAAACTCCTATGTTAATTGCGGTATAACATTAAGCAATTTTTACTCTATGACCGAAGGGAACGAGTTTAGCGATTTACTAGATGGTATTGTTAAATATACAAATCATTGTTTTTTAAAATCTGCCTTATCTGTATTTGGTCTTCAAGCACTGTTTGGTAAATCCATTTATAAAAGTATTTACCATTAGTAGCAATCACTTCCTCAGCTTTCTCTTTACCTAATATTTGTGCCAGAGCATCCAACTCCATAAGACATACCGCTAAATGGAGGTATGTAGAAGATTCACTTCTAGCACCGTCGGGGAACCCAACTGGCACTGAAGGATATAATTTATTAAGTTCTGCTATTGTTTGTGAAACTTGAATTTTTCGAATATCTTCAAACCAATGTATTTGTTCATGTAAAAGCTGCGATAAGCCAGCAGGATCGTTGTTTGGCATAGTTGCAGTAAGAATTAAAACGGGGTGACTTGACGGGCTTCTTGCCGATTCATCTATGATGATATTATCGGTAAACCACCACTTTTCTAGATCATGTGTTTCAATAAGCCGTAGAACTTGTTTCTGCTTAGCTTTCTCATTATCTGAATCATTGACAAGGGAAATGTTAACTTCTTCGGCTGAAACATTGAAAATGAAAAGTAAAGGTATTGCTAACTTTAAGATTTTCATAAAACCTCCTTGTTTACTATAACAACATTGTTACCCATAATTTTGCACTCTCTATGACATTATAGGGGGAGTTGATGGGCACATATCATTGTGTGGCTTTTCTTCCTTAAATGACGAGCTCGATAGTCGTATTCGAGATAGCCAACGCCGTCCTTTATTTTCATACTTTAATCTACTTTATAGCTTTAATTCAATGTTTTACTTTGTTTTTTACTTGTTTGGTTACTGAATCACGCAACTTCAACCTAACCAATTGCCTGCCGCAGGCCTATGTGCAGATGATCCAGCGAGACGCCGCAAGCACATCCATGTGGGCTTAACCAAAACAAATAACATACATGTTAAACAGCCAGTTCGGCATCCATGCCTCTCGCTCAGAAATGTTTCACTTAGTGAAACTTCGCCCTGTTATGGATACTCGCTGGCTCATCTGCACCCGAAATTTTCACATCTTCGATTTAACTTCATTCGTAACAATACAGTAAAAAAAGCTGGGATTTACAGTTTGAATTGAGGTCATCGAGACTCTTTATTCCGAGAACCCGTGAGCTTGCCATGGATGCCACGCTAGCTTCCGATGGGCCAGGGATGGCACATCGGAAGCATTAGGGCTTTTTGATAATGGCCGAAGCTGGTTACAAATGAGGTTTAAAGCTGGAGCGATCCCCATCGAAAATTATGCGCTTTTCAGCATTTTTCGTCTGGGGCGGCAGGGCCTAATTCTTTAATTAAAAGTAAAGAGGGTATTGCTGTTGATACCCTTTTGGCCGGTGCAGGATGGAATCCTGCGATGTTAATCCAAACCCGTTTAGAAATACTAAAAGAAAATTGCGGTCTAAATCTGGTGTGGGCGAAGCGTCACGACTTTGATTTTTTCAAATGGCAAAAACACTTAGCGGCAAAAGTGAGTTAGTGTTTTTGAAAAAATCTTATGTCACTCACTCATTAAAACTTGCCGATAAAGCAAATACTCGAAAGATTCATTATGGTGATTTGCGAGCCGACCATCTGTTGTGGTTGAATTAGCCGGACACTTCAATAAAGGAATATAATAATGCCATTATTGAGGTGAATATGACTAAACGAATAAATAAACAATATCCAGATGATTTTAAACAAGAAGCTGTCGCTTTGGTTCTTGAACAAAATTACACGATAGTCCAAGCAGCAGCGTCTTTAGGTATTACAGATAAAATTCTTTATAACTGGGTGGCTAAACAAAAAAAGCTAACTCAAGGCGATGCATTATCTGTAGATGAACGCACTGAGCTCATGTTATTGCGTAAAGAGAATAAACGCTTATTGATGGAGCGCGAAATACTAAAAAAGGCCAGCGCCTTCTTTGCGAAAGAAATGAAGTAAGGTATTCATTTATCAATAATCTTGAGTCGAAATTTCCTATTTCGATGGCGTGTAAAGTGATGCAAGTCAGTTCGTCAGCGTATTACGTTTGGCTTAAAAGGCCTGGTGAGCTTATCACTGCTGACACTCTAGAATTATTTCGTCGAGCTAAAGCATTATTCAAGGCCAGTAGAAACAGCCTAGGTAGCAGAGAGTTAGCTAAAGCATTACGCAAAGAAGGGGTTAGCATTACACGTTATCGCACTATTAAGTTAATGGCGCGATTGAAACTGGTGGTAACGCAACGTCTGGCTTATAAAGTCACCACAAAGCGTAAACACAGTGATAGCGTGGCTGATAATTTGCTTAATATGAATTTTAATCCTGTTGGGCCAAACCAAGTATGGGCAGGTGATGTGAGCTATCTTAAAACAGGTGAAGGTTGGCTATATCTTGCCGTTGTAATGGATTTGTATTCTCGCAGAATCGTCGGCTGGCATATCTCTAAGCGTATGACGAGAAGCTTAGTGGAGAAAGCATTTTTGAAGGCTTACAACTTGCGAAAACCACCTAAAGGCTTAGTATTTCATAGCGATAGAGGTTCGCAGTATACGAGTAAAGGGTATCGACGTTTATTAAAACAATTGAACTGTCGAGCGAGTATGGGTGATGTCGGTGCGTGTTGGGACAATGCAGTTGTGGAGCGTTTCTTTGGTAGTTTAAAGCATGATTGGCTATTAAAAATACCACAGCCAACTCGTCACCATATGTGTGATGATGTAGCTAAATATATGAAATATTACAATCTAGAGCGACTGCACTCGGCAAATGCTGATCAGTCACCGATAGATTTTGAAATTTCTTTTAGAAAAGTGTCCGGTTGGAGTTGACCAGAACAATCCGACCCATGGGTAGGTCATCTGAGCTACAAGGACTTTTTATTTCGAAAGCATGCTGCGTGTCGGAGAGTGAATAACATAAAAAGTGTCTATAAATCTCAGGCCCTATCAGGAATAGGTAAATCTGCCCTGTTATAAATTCGTCGGCAACAAATTTGAATGACTTCAGCTGGACTAAATGCTGAGCGCCATGAATTGCAACGAGTGAAATCTGCCAGTGCACTTATCTTCTTTGTTGGCCATTAGAGCAATCAGCTCATTCAAGAACCGCATAAGCCAACTCATTTCAAGCCCACTCATTAAAGTGAGTCTTTTGAACAACTTATAGACTGCTAGAGCAAGTTAAGATCGGCTTACTCACTTAGAAAAGAAGCTAATTCATCAACATGAGATTGAGTTTCATTGATGAGTAGGCCAATTTGAACCGCGGCGTCATTCGACGTTTTTGCAAGATTACGAACTTCGTCCGCAACCACGGCAAATCCTCGTCCAGCTTCACCAGCTCTTGCTGCTTCGATGGCAGCATTGAGTGCTAATAGGTTAGTTTGATCGGCGACCGCATTAATGGTCGTTACCGTATTTTGAATTTTACTCAACACTGTAGACATAGCATGATGCGTTTCGGTCACTAACTTATTACGAGAAGAAACATTACTGCCAAAAACAATATACTTAGAAATATTTCCATTCAAATCCGTAATGGAAGAAATAATACAATCTAAAATAACTTCAGTGCCCTGATAAATCAGTTTCATCATGACTGCTGTCGGTTCGCCTCGTAGGATCATCTGCGTACGAGAATGATCTAAATGGTCTTTTAAATTTCCCACTACATTTTGCATTTGTATATCGTCGTATAAATTTAACTGCTTTTTAGTATAGTCATTAGCCGAAATAAACTGACCACTTTGGTTAAACTCTAGCACTGCCGAATGACTACTTATTGCATCTCTTTGATTAATCTGTTCTAACAAAATACGCTTGATTTCACGCACATCAGAGCTTACACCAACAAAACCTGTGTGCTCCCCCTTGTCATTAAAAATCGGATTTACCGCCAATACAATCCAATATGGCACCCCATTTTTATCAAAATTCAATATCTCTTCATAGAAGGCTTGTTTTGCTTTGAGCTTTTGAGATATGCGCTTAATCGTTTCTTTGTCGGTTTGTTCACCTTGCAAAAGAATACCGGGTTTTTTCCCCTTAACCTCTGCAAGAGTCAAGCCTGAAAGCTTTTCAAAACCAGGATTTACATATTCGACTAAACCATATTTATCAGTGATCAATACACTAGTGCTAGTATTGCTTACCACTTTTGATAACATTTCGAATTGCTTGATATGCTGGTTTTGCTTTTGATGGGATAATACATAGGCTGTGAGCTTTTGATTACCAGAATCAATTTTGTGGCGCTCCACATGGACATAGACCTTATCTTGTTCAGATAAACAAAGTAGTTGATCTTTATTGTTAAGCCCGTTTTGTAACGTTTTACTTAAATTGATATCTGCTTGATTTAAATAAATAGAATCAGCATTTACGGGTTCCAAATTAGCTGTGACTAACTTTTCATTGTTATCAAATACAACATAGGCCTTGCCACTGAAAGCTAATAACGCTTGCCACACACTTTCATTTAATAACGGCGTTGATACAGCATCAAACGTATAAAGTGAGCAAGACGCTAAGTTTTTATAAGTAAGTTGGATAACTTGCTGATTAAATAGTAGGTTTTCATCACAGCGAATAGTTTTGCTAATACTGTCATAACGACGAAGCAACAAGGTAAAGGTTTGATTATGACAAGCTTGTTTTAAGCGCTGGCTTAATTGGTTAAAAGCATCATTAAAGGCAATAATATTTTGCTGAGCATCGACCACAACAGCTGCTGACTGATGCGTGGTAACTAACTGCAATGCTAGCACTTTCCTACTAATTGTTGAACTGAACCACATAATAGATCTCTAATAAAAAATTAACAAAATTAATACGTTAATTGAGCACTAATAGATCACTATTTAAGGCCGAAGTAATTGAAGTAATTAGCAGATGACTGGTTTACCCTTAAAATCATTAGATAAAATATATAACGGGACATAAATATTGCTCCGCTTTAATAATTGCTCTGCTTTAAGAATTGCTCCGCTTTAACAAAAGAAATTAAACCAGCCCTTTTTATGATGCTTTAGCAAAACACTCTTAAAGGCACTTATAGTGCCCCCATTAATCTGAAGTAGCATTTTAAGCAGGCTTGTGATTGAAGCCGCGGCTGAAATGACATAAACGACAGACAAAAAAAAGCCTACTCATAAGAGTAGGCAGACATGGGTTCAAGTATCCCGTTGGGGAACGGAAAACTAGTATCACTTGGGGATGTGATAAGGGAACAAATCAAGTTGATTTATTACCCGAGTCTAAACGTCAATAAGACGAAAAAGGGTTGTGAATAGTCAAACGGAAATAAGTTGAACTATTTTAAAACTTCATGGCGAAAAAACCGCCACGCAAAGCCTCTGGATTAATCCAAGTGTTTTGCCAAAATATCTTGCCATTGCCTAAATAAGACATAATAAATTCTCCAAATTAAAGTTGTATAAACCTAGTAGTGGTTCTGATCCGTGGAACTAACCTTTCTCAATCCATTGAGACAACTTTCTTTCACTCGATTCCTTGGAGATAACATCCATCCTGGATTTACTAGCATTGACGGTGTCTTGCTTGCCGACGAAGATAATTATACAAAACTGTAATTTAATTACAAGCTTTATTTGATATAAATCACAAAAAACCTTTATTCGGTAATAACATTACCAAATAAAGGTTTTAACAAACACAGAACAAACTATTAACAACACATTAAGTCATTATTAAATAACAACAAAAATACTATAAACCTACCCAATGGTAAACTGTAATAAAGCAACCAAAGGTTGTGCTGTTGGCTTGCCGTATAAGGGATCACCTTCAGTCGCGCTGCCGGCAATATCAATATGGGTATAGCTTAACGGTTGGCTGCTTTTTAAATGGTGGCTATCGAGTCCTGAGGCTTTCAATAAAAATGCTGCTGGGTATTGATGTCCACGCGCAGTCACTGATGACGGGCCATTGTTGGACGATATCACATCTGCCGCACCATTTTTATCTGCAACCTTATCAAAATCTTCAGGGCGTAAGTATGACACCTCAAATGGTTCAGCCCATTGCTGACCAATGTGTTGCAATGTTGCTGCTACGCCTTGCTGTTTAGCCACCGCATTTTCAACTAAGGCAGTATAACTACCATAGGCGCGCACCACATGACCGGTTAAGGTCGCTACCGAATATAATGATGGCGCAACCGATTGCGTAGCTTGAATGCGTAAATGCGACAGCAAATCAGCTAATACCAGCCGCCCTTCGGCGTCCGTATTACCAATACGGACTCGAACACCTGCATGGCTAGTAATAATCTCATCAGTAACAAACGCTTCACTGCCGATACTATTACGCACTAAACCCAGCTCGGCGATAACCTTAACGCCCTTAGGCTTTAATATTGATAGGGTTTTCATTAACCCCGCAACGGCTGCTGCGCCGCCTTTATCACGGCTCATACCCGCCATGCCACCAGCAATTTTAATGTCAGCTCCGCCAGTGTCATATACCACACCTTTACCCGCAAATAATAAGGTCCGAGTAATTTCACCTTCACCGGTGTAAGCCACTTTCACCACCCGTGGATGATGGCGCGCAACATCAAATGAGCTGCGCCCCACTGCGCTTAACAAGGGGTAATCTTTTATTAAGGTCGCTTTATTATCAACCACGGTAACATCCAGGCCGCTGTCTTTAAAAGACGCCACACAGTAATCAGCAAAGTTAATCGCACTCATGCGCTCAGGTTCAGTACCGCATAAATCACGCGCTAATACCCTTCCCGCTTCTAACGCATTTAACAGTTCACTTTTAGGTGAGCAAGCCATTAAGCCAATAGCGGTTAACGCTGGCGTAAGTGAGTTTGCTTCACGGGTTTCGAGTGGTTGCCACAATGCTTGACCGCAAGCCAGTGCAGCCACTTCAGTGGCAAAACTAAAACGAGGGTCTTGAGACGATGTTACTATTAATAAAGGTTTAGTTGCGCCTGCATCTTTGGCAATATTGATCCCCTCTTTTGCGGCTTTGGCAAAAATGCGCACATCGGCATAGTCATCATCACCCGTTACTGGGGCAATAATCAGTCTGCCACCAGCTAAGCCAGGGGCAAACAGTAATGTGGCTTGCTTGCCTACGCGGTGGTCAATCTGCTTAGCATGTTCAGCCAATAAGCTAATCTCTTGCTGAGCAAGCTGAGTTAAATCAGCAGTGACGACGATGACGGCATCAAAACCTTCGCCTTCAAAAATGGCTTGATCGTTATTTACATCTACTACTGGCACTTGAAACATGATTTTTCCTTATGCTTTATTGTCGATTATTCTTGGTGTGTGAACGGTCTGATTGATTTTTAGTGATAGCGTTAACGGTTATTCTAGAGTGAATTTTTATTTACACAATAACCTGCCTACTGCAAAGAAAAACCACGCAGTCACAATGGCAATTGAACAGCCTATGTTAGAATAATGGCATATTTTATCCTGATTGAGGACGTTTCGTGACTGCATTAAATCAATTATATCCACAACCTCTTTGGCAATGGTTCGAACAAATTTGTGCTATTCCCCACCCTTCTAAGCATGAACAAGCGCTATCAAGCCACATTCAACAATGGGCAAAAGGCAAAGGCCTTAGCGTGGTTGAAGATAAAGTGGGTAATCTCATTATTCGTAAACCTGCTACTCCCGGTATGGAAGATCGCAAAATTGTTGTCTTACAAGCTCATATCGATATGGTGCCACAAAAAAATGCCGACAAAGTGCATGACTTTGAAAAAGATCCTATCGAAGCCTATGTTGATGGTGAATGGGTTAAAGCAAAAGGTACAACATTAGGTTCAGATAATGGCATTGGCATGGCTTCGGCTTTAGCCGTGTTAGGTAGTGATGACATTAAACATGGTCCACTTGAAGTCTTATTGACCATTGATGAAGAAGCCGGCATGACTGGCGCGTTTGGTTTAGAAGCCGGTTATTTAGACGCTGAGATTTTGATCAACACCGACTCTGAACAAGAAGGTGAGATTTACATGGGTTGTGCTGGCGGTGTTGACGCCCAGATATCTGTGCCACTTTCATGGCAAGCACCTGAGCTGAGCAATCAATCGTTTAAGCTGACCTTGTCAGGCATTAAAGGCGGTCACTCTGGGGTAAATATTCATCTTGGTCGTGGTAATGCCAATAAACTACTGGCTCGTTTTTTGTTTAAATACAGTGATGAATTAGCCCTAGAACTCGTTGATTTTACCGGTGGTTCATTACGTAATGCGATTCCGCGTGAAGCGAATATCAGCTTTATGTTACCTGCTGAAAATGTTGATGGGTTAAAAACGGCTATTAGCGCATTTCAGGCTGTGGTACGTGAAGAGTTAGCGATTGCCGACCCAAGCATGTTGTTAACCTTAGAAGCCATTGATGCACCAAGTAAAGTCATGGGCGAAGATGCGCAAAACAGCTTAATTGACTTACTACATGCCTGCCCGAATGGGGTAATACGTATGAGTGATGAAGTAGCTGGTGTAACTGAAACCTCATTAAATGTGGGTGTCATTAGCACTGAACAAGAAAGCATTGAAATTTTATGTTTAATTCGCTCGCTTATCGACTCAGGCCGTGATGAAGTGCAAGGCATGTTAAATGCACTGACCAATCTTGCCGGAGCCAGTATTGAGTTTAGCGGCGCTTACCCTGGTTGGAAGCCGGATAACAGCTCACCGGTTATGGCCATTGTGCGTGACACCTACAATGACATTTACCAAAAAGACCCAACCATTATGGTTATCCATGCAGGTCTTGAGTGTGGTTTATTTAAAGAGCCCTACCCAACTATGGACATGGTATCTATTGGCCCCACCATTCGTTATCCGCACAGTCCGGATGAAATGGTTAACATTGAAACCGTAGGCCAATACTGGCAGTTATTATTAGCCGTATTAGAACGTATTCCAGCTAAAGCTTAATGTAAGGCTAGGCTTAATGCGATGTAAGGCAAGGCTTTAAGGCTTTAAGGCTTTAAGCCATTCAGCATGGAAACTTAAAACTGTAAATCGAGTTGGGCAACCGACTCAGTTTGCAGTTTTTTTTCACCTGTTTCCGCCAACCCAACACTCACCCCAATTAATCTAATACCCCGTTCATTACTTCTGGTCAGTGCTTGTTGTAACAATTCATAAAACAGCTTTACCGATATTTCATCGCTGCGTTGCTCGATGGTGGTTTGTTTAAAATCGTTGAATTTGATCTTCACCACTTGCTTATTGATTAATCGATCTTTTGCGCTGCGGCTCACCCGACTATCAAGCTCTTGAATAAGTTGCGGTAATACTTGGTGGCATTGAGCTAAGGTAAAAATATCCTGGGCTAATGTTGTTTCAACGCCCACAGATTTACGCACTCGGTTATTGCTGATAGGCCTTGGATCGATGCCATTTGATCGTTCAATTAACACTGCGCCAAACTTACCAAAACTTTCCAGTAACTTTGCCTTAGGATACAGCTGCACATCGGCACAGGTTTCTAACCCTAATACCGACAATTTTTGCGCTGTGACTTTGCCAACGCCCGGAATTTTCTTTAACGGTAGGGTGCGTACAAATTCAGGAATTTCATCGGGGGTAATCACATATTGACCATTAGGTTTATTTAAATCTGAGGCAATTTTGGCTAAAAACTTAATCGGCGCGACGCCCGCTGATGCTGTTAATCCGGTTTCTAACTCGATATCTCGGCGAATAGCCTGGGCAATTAAGGTCGCGCTGCCGTGGTATTGCTGACAGTCACTGACATCGAGGAAGGCCTCATCTAATGACAGTGGCTCAATCACATCACTGTAGCGGTTAAATATCTGCCTTATTTGTTGTGAAACATCTTTATAAACCTGCATCCGCCCTGGCACCAAGACTAAATGAGGGCACAGCTTTAACGCTTGATAGCTCGACATAGCTGAGCGCACACCAAACTTACGTGCAGCATAGTTACAGGTACTGATGACGCCACGGCGATCACTACGTCCACCCACAGCAATAGCTTTATCGCGCAATTCAGGAAAATCACGCATCTCAACGGCGGCAAAATAGCAGTCCATGTCAACATGAATAATTTTGCGCATTACTTACGCCATCGGTATTGGGAAGATAACTCATGATACTGTATATAAAAACAGTATTCAATATATCTACTAACTTAGAAACATCACATATTCCACTTATATTAAGGCCAATGAAGGAGAATATAAGGTACTTAATGGCAATCTAGCACCCACTAACGCAAACTTTTTCCTCAAACTTAGCTCACTGTTCTATCCAATACTTAAATAATTAACAAATCAAAATCTAGTATATGCCACGCGCCAAACAGCCTGCATTATATACGCACTAAAAAATTTCACTTAATTTGAGAGTTTAGCGTCATGTATAAATAATGGTGGCCGACTGCAAAGACTACTTGGGGCAAACCTGTCGATTACTAGAAATTCGCCGAGTGTTTATCCAAAAAATAGTCATGTCTGGGGCACAAAATTAGTCACAGAGGCACTTAAACAGATAAAACTGGGCTTACCTATGGGCTTATTTTATCCTCTAATACAACTCAGTTTCGCAGTTATCCATGGTGACAATAAATTAATTGCTAATGCTTTAGCTTATTCTGCTATTCGTTACCATAATTACCCTGAGCTTTCATTGTCTGATACTGCAGAGCCTTTACTGTCAGATACCCTTGAGCCTGCCTTGTAAAAATATTAAGGCTTCATCAATGTGGGTTGATATAAATAAGCACATCCGTAAGGTAACGTTGGGCTTTCAACCCCTAGCGGTAGTTTACATATATTTGAGCAGCTCTGCGGCGACAGCACTATTCATCAACTAACCTTTAGTCATGGTTTTGTGACTAATGAGCAAAACCTAATAAATAAAATAGTTGAAATTTCACAAATGGCTATTCGTTTATATCTAGCTGAACCGGCACTGACGACCTTACATGCTGTTACTGCTTGTCAAGCTCTTGAAGACCTGAATTACGTTTTGATACGGATATAAAATCATCAACAACTTATAGCAAACTTTGGTCGTTTTATTGGATTTGGTTAACAGGGTTATATCTGAAAAAGGGCTTTCCTGCGAGTTTGCCTAGCGTTAAGGGCAACAATATTTCTTTTGATAGCTGAGAAGTCATGGCTGAAAATGCGCGGAATAGCACTGAAGTTTATCTCATTAAAATGGTTTATAGCTGTAAGTGGTTATATGAAAACATCGAACATAATGAGCTTTATCGTATTGCTGTCATCATCATGCTTAAAGAACAAAATGCCCACCCAACAATAATCAGATGAACACGAGATAAGAGTCTATAAGCCATGTAGGGATCCTTTAATAATTACCTTGTTCTCGTTAAAGGAATTAGAGCTGATGACTATTAAGAATATGGCACAAGAATATACTTCGGTAGCAAAGTGGATCCCCAGACTTACAACACTATTTTTCAGCTAGCTAATGTTTTATCTATTACAAACATTGGTTTATCGAACATGAATCATCATTTTTTTTAGTGAGACCGCACGTTAAAGAAAACAACCCTTGATAAGTAAAATTAGAATCAACTAGATATAAACAACAACTAGTAAAAGGAAGCAACAATGACTAACCCTATAATTGCAGCTATAGCACCCAAAAAAGTGAGTCTTAATAAGGGGGAAGAATATTATTTCTGTGCCTGTGGGCGTTCCAATAACCAGCCTTTTTGCGACGGCTCTCATGCCGGAACTGACTTTACACCCAAACCCTTTACCGCCCAAGAAAGCGGAGATGCCTATTTATGCCAATGTAAACATACCACCAATAGCCCTTTTTGTGATGGCAGTCATAAACAATTTGATAAAGAGCAGGTTGGCAAAGAAGGACCGGGGGTTCAAATTCAAGTGACTAATGTAAGTAATATTCCTAACGTTATCGCAACCAAGGAAGAGCCCACTGTAGAATTTATTCATCAATTGGCACGAGAAGGTTTATCGAAGATGGGACATCATGGTCCCATGACATCCATGGGGGTGCCACGTTATCAACTACCACACTGGGATGATCTACAGATCATGGTTGCACAGATGGCAAACAAACCGCTTATGGAAAATGTGGCTGTAAATACTGAACTAGTCATAGGTCCTATGGCCAAAAGGCCGCTTAAGCTCAATATCCCACTGTTTGTATCTGATATGAGTTTTGGGGCTCTATCTGAAGAAGCAAAAATTGCTTTAGCAACAGGAGCCGAACTTGCGGGAACAGGTATTTGCTCAGGAGAAGGTGGGATGTTACCTGAAGAGCAGGCCGCGAACTCAAAATATTTTTACGAGCTGGCAAGTGCGGGGTTTGGGTATGACGAGTCAAAACTCAAAAATGTTCAGGCGTTCCATTTTAAAGGCGGGCAAGGCGCAAAAACAGGAACAGGTGGCCATTTACCCGGTAACAAAAATATAGGTAGAATTTCTGAAGTTCGCGGCATTGGGGAAGGTACTCCAGCCATTTCTCCACCAACGTTTAAAGATTTACATACGGCTGCAGACTTTAAAATTTTTGCAGATCGTGTCCGTGAAGTTACTGGTGGCATTCCCATTGGATTTAAACTCAGTGCTAATCATATCGAAGAAGATATTCAATTCGCATTAGATGCAAGTGCAGATTACATTATTTTGGATGGTCGAGGTGGTGGTACAGGCGCAGCTCCTGAAATGTTTAGAGACCACATTAGCGTACCAACTATTCCTGCACTTGCTCGTGCTCGAAAGTATCTCGATGAGCAGGGAGTTAGTGGCAAAGTCACGCTAATTATTACTGGAGGTTTACGGGTTCCAATAGACTTTGTTAAAGCGTTAGCCTTAGGCGCTGATGGTGTTGCTATATCAAACAGTGCTATGCAGGCTATAGGCTGTGTAGCCGCTAGAATATGTAATACCAATAACTGTCCAGCGGGTATTGCTACCCAGAAAAAAGACTTACGCCAACGCTTAAATATTGAAAAATCGGCCGTGCAGCTCAAAAACTTTTTTGAAGCATCGACTGAATTAATGTCAGTAATGGCCAGAGCATGTGGCCACGATTCATTTGAAAAATTCAATCCAAATGACTTAGCTACTTGGCATAGAGAAATGGCACTACTAGCTGGAGTGAAATACTCTGGGATAGGAGTTAGATAAAAGTTGGTGGGTTCAGCTCCTTTTGCCATTCCACCTCTAGATCTATCTTTATTTTGGCGCGTCAGCTCCTAGTGATAAAGTCGTCCTTTTTGAGGCGACTTTTTTACTTCTATTATAAAGGTCACAGCAAGCTGAAATTGAGCATGAAATAAGTTGTATCTTACTACTAAATACCTATGATGATAAATCAATTGGTTATAGGTTATTTACACGGAAAGTTAACACATGCATGTACCAGAGAAATGGCAGATGAACAGCTTAACTGATATGCATCAGTTTATAGCACAACATGGTTTTGCGGTTGTTATGTCATCTAATTTAGAAGCCTCGCATATTCCGCTGGTATTGAAAGCAGCTGAGGGTGAATATGGGGTACTTTACGGCCATTTAGCACACAGCAATCCACATTGGAAAGATATTATAGACAGTTCAGTACTGTGTATTTTCAATGGCCCTCATGCCTATATTTCACCTACCTGGTATCACGCCTCCCCTGCTGTACCCACCTGGAATTACAGTGTCGTACATGCTAAAGGCACGGTTGAGTTCACCGACGATAAAACCACAATGGCGATATTAGAAACAACAATACAGAAATATGAACCGAGTTTATTAACACCCACCCCTGAAAGCCCTGAAGGTTTTATCCCAAAGCAATTTCAAGATAAGTTAGCCAAAGGGATTGTCGGGTTTAAAATTGTGATTACTGAACTACAAGGTAAACAAAAGCTTGGCCAGCATAGAAGCTCACTTGATCAACTCGGAGTGATTGCAGGCTTGTCAAAGTCTACCGGCATAAATGAGCAACAGTTGTTGAAGTACATGGTCGATAATAATATTGCGCTAGGTTAGAAGTAAGCATTTTCCCTAGCGACTTTTAGCTAAACAGCATGATGTAGATGCTCAACCTAACGACTTGGCTCAAAGGCATCGTATCTGGGTAACTGGGCGTCTAAATCTTCCCAGTTTGCTTTGGATGAAACAAAGTTGTGCGAAATAGGTCTTTCAATGATGTCCGTATCAAGTATACCGAGTCTAATTCTATAACGCTGTGGGTCTTGCTCGTTTGAACTGTAAACGGGTGAGCCGCAATGACTGCAAAAGTGCCGGTTTCGACCAGGCTTAAATGTAAATGTGCTTAAACTATTTCTACCCGATAAGATGTCAAAATCAGCCGCATTAATAAAGCCATTTGTAGCGAAGGCAGTACCACTGTTTTTTCGACATAAAGAGCAGTGACAATGAATAATGTCACTTATTTTGCCCTTTATCGTTATGTTAACCTCGCCGCACAAACACTTTCCTTGATACATAATCAGTATTCACCCTGCTCTATAAAAATTTCCAGTCAAACTAAAATCAGTCTGCCCCCAAAATAGCATGCTTAATGGTTATATTTAACCTGATTTAACGCTTGTGAAGACTCATTACTAATGCAGTTTTTTATTATGGTTATCTTCACTGTCATATGACACTTGGCGAATATCAATGGTCACCTTAATGCTTAACAGCTTTTTTTGGATAAGTTTACTGAGAGCATCATTTTCAGGTGATGCCATAAAACGGTTGAGGTTATAAGGCGTATCGAAGACACATATAACCTGTAAGCTTTTAGGAAAGTCTCTGTAATTAACAATATGGGTTAACCATTCAAAACCGCTGTATTCATTTAGGGCGATTTCACACACCTGGGTTAACACTTGTCGAATTTGATTGTCTATTTTTTTATCGGTTTTACGCATATATCACAGTGACCCAAAATTCAAATAACAGCTGGAAGGTGGAATAATTTAGCCAGTGTAGCAAAGTTCGCTGATACCATTTAACATAAAAAAGCCCACCCCCTTTCGGGACTGGGCTTTAAAATCAAAAAACGCCTCAATTAACAATGTACATTAACGCGTTCTTAGTCGATTAATTACATCTTTGTTTGCAGGTAATTCTGCAAACCAACACGCTCAATTAAACGTAATTGTTTTTCTAACCAGTACATGTGATCAGATTCGGTATCATCCAATAAGACTTCTAAAATCTCACGGGTTTGATAATCACCTTTCTCTTCACATAGCTTAATCACTTTACGTAAATCATCCGCCACTTTGTATTCATACTGTAGGTCGTTAGTTAGCATTTCTTGCACATCTTTACCGATGTTTAATGCTTCGCGGCTAGCGACGTCTGGCGTGCCTTCTAAAAACAAAATGCGCTGCACTAGTTTAGCTGCATGGGCTTTCTCGTCATCTGATTCATGTAATATACGGGTATATAATTCGTCAAATCCCCAATCTTCATACATATGAGCATGTACAAAATATTGATCCATTGCTGATAACTCACCGGTTAACAAGCTGTTTAATGCGTCAATAACTTCTGGATTGCCTTTCATAATATTGTCCTATTAATCTTTAATTTGAGATTGAAGATAGTTTTGAATACCGACTTGTACTATCTGTTCTTGCTGAGATTCAATCCAATCTAAATGTTCTTCTTCATCTTCAAGCAGATCTTCAAGCAAATCACGGGTAACGTAATCTTGTTCTGTTTCACACAATTTGATCACATCACGTAATGCAGCAATTTGCTCAGTTACCGCTTCTTTATCACAGCCCAACATTTCTTCGGCATCTTCACCAATACGCAGTTTGTCTAGTTGCTGTAAATTCGGTAATCCCTCAAGAAATAACACCCGCTCAATAAGCTTGTCTGCGTGTTTCATGTCTTGAATTGATTTCTTGTATTCTTTTTCGTTTAGCTTCTCTAAACCCCAGTGCTTAAACATACGCGCATGTAAAAAGTATTGGTTAATGGCGGTCAGTTCGAAAGTTAATACGCGGTTTAACTGACTAATGACTTTTGGATGACCTTTCATAATGATGTCCTTGATAGCTTAACTTGATCTGGATCAATTTAAGCTAGGATAGTACACCTCAAGCCGCATTGCAAATTATCCTTTAAATTCATACACATAGTATTGATAACCATTATCATTATAACTAAGGTTTGTAAACTAGATACAAATATCAGGCATAAAAAAAGCCTTCAAAATGAAGGCTCTTTACAATATAAACAACTCGTATGTTAACCAGTGATACGCTTATGCAACTCTTGAATCGAGTTTACATTGGTACGATCATCTGCGGCATGTGCTAAGCAAGTCGCAAATGCTGCATTCAATGTTGTAGTGTAATTCACTTTGTAGCGCAGTGCACCGCGACGAATTTGACGTGAATCTTCAATCGCCTGGCGACCTTCAGTCGTGTTGATAATGTAGGTGTATTCATCATTCTTAATACGGTCAAGAATGTGTGGACGACCTTCATGTACCTTGTTGACTAAACGAGGGTTAATTCCCGCTTCACCCAATACCACTGCGGTACCGTGTGTTGCGTCAATCTCATAACCTAGTTCAATTAACTTAGCCGCTAATGCTGCTACACGCTTTTTATCACTGTTACGTACTGATAATAAAGCACGTCCAGATTTAGGTACTTCAGATGTCGCACCTAATTGCGCTTTAGCATATGCTTCTGCGAAGGTTTCACCCACACCCATCACTTCACCTGTAGAACGCATTTCAGGCCCTAATAAAGGGTCTACGCCTGGGAATTTATTGAAGGGTAATACTACCTCTTTTACAGAGAAATAAGGTGGGATAACTTCTTTAGTGAAATTTTGCGATTTCAAGCTTTGGCCAGCCATCACTCGTGCAGCTATCTTAGCTAATGGCACGCCGGTTGCTTTTGACACAAAAGGAACGGTACGGGCTGCACGCGGGTTAACTTCAATCATATAGATTTCGTTATCTTTCACGGCAAACTGTACGTTCATCAAGCCAATAACACCTAATTCAAATGCAAGCTTTGATACTTGCTCACGCATTTGCGCTTGAATTTCAGCACTTAAGCTATATGGCGGTAATGAACAGCCTGAGTCACCAGAGTGAACACCAGCTTGTTCAATATGCTCCATAATGGCGCCAACAACGACGGTTTCGCCGTCACATACCGCATCAATATCCACTTCAATCGCATCATCTAAGAAGTGATCAAGTAGTACCGGTGATGCGTTAGAGACTTTAACTGCTTCATTGAAGTAGCGCAGCAAATCTTGCTTGTCGTAAACGATTTCCATCGCACGACCACCCAATACATAAGATGGACGAACAACTAACGGATAACCGATAATTTCCGCTTCAATCACAGCACTTTCAACAGTCGTGACTGTCGCGTTTTGTGGCTGCTTCATGTTTAAGCGTTGAATAGCTTGTTGGAAACGCTCGCGGTCTTCAGCACGGTCAATCGCATCTGGGCTAGTACCAATAATAGGCACCCCAGCGGCTTCTAATTCACGGGCTAATTTAAGCGGAGTTTGACCACCGTATTGTACGATGACGCCTTTTGGCTTCTCGATACGGACGATTTCTAACACGTCTTCTAACGTAACAGGTTCAAAGTATAAGCGGTCAGATGTATCGTAATCGGTTGATACCGTTTCAGGGTTACAGTTAACCATGATGGTTTCATAACCGTCTTCACGTAAGGCTAATGCTGCGTGTACACAGCAGTAGTCAAACTCAATACCTTGACCAATACGGTTTGGACCGCCACCCAAAATCATGATTTTGTCACGATTTGATGGGTTGGCTTCACACTCTTCTTCATACGTTGAGTACATGTAAGCTGTGTCGGTTGAAAATTCTGCTGCACAGGTATCTACACGTTTATATACCGGGTGAATATTATGGCGTTGACGTAGTTTACGGATCTCACTTTCGTTAACACCTAATACATCGGCTAAACGTGCATCAGAGAAACCTTTACGCTTTAACTGACGTAAGTAGTTTTGCTCTAAACCTGACATACCAAGCACAGCCACTTTGGCTTCTTGGGCAATCAAATCTTCGATTTGAACCAGGAACCAGTGGTCAACGTTAGTCAAAGTGAAGATATCATCGCGGCTTAAACCAGCACGGAATGCATCGGCTATATACCAAATACGGTCACAACCTGGCTCTTTTAATTCATGACGAATACGTTGCATCGCATCTGGTGATTGTAAATCAACCACAGAATCAAAACCGTTACGACCCACTTCAAGGCCGCGTAACGCTTTTTGCAATGACTCTTGGAAAGTACGGCCAATCGCCATAACTTCACCAACAGACTTCATTTGAGTGGTTAAACGATCATTTGCACCGGCGAACTTTTCAAAGTTAAAGCGCGGTATTTTGGTGACAACATAGTCGATAGCAGGTTCAAACGATGCCGGTGTTTTACCACCGGTAATATCATTGCTGAGCTCATCTAATGTGTAACCTACAGCCAATTTAGCGGCAATTTTAGCAATCGGGAAACCCGTTGCTTTAGACGCTAATGCAGATGAGCGCGATACGCGCGGGTTCATCTCAATAATGACCATACGGCCAGTATTAGGACAGATACCAAATTGTACGTTTGAACCACCGGTTTCAACACCAATTTCACGCAATACCGCTAACGAAGCGTTACGCATTAATTGGTATTCTTTATCGGTAAGGGTTTGTGCCGGAGCTACGGTAATTGAGTCACCGGTGTGAACACCCATCGCATCGAAGTTTTCGATAGTACAGACGATAATACAGTTATCGTTGCGGTCACGAACCACTTCCATTTCATATTCTTTCCAACCAATTAATGATTCATCAATCAATAATTCGTTAGTTGGCGACAGGTCCAAGCCTTGAGAACAAATCTCTTCAAACTCTTCTTTGTTGTAGGCTATACCACCGCCGCTGCCACCCATGGTGAAAGATGGACGAATAATACAGGGGAAGCCCACCATATCTAATACGCCATACGCTTCATCCATATTATGAGCAATACCGGCACGCGGGCAGTCTAAACCAATGGACTTCATCGCTTTGTCAAAACGGCTACGATCTTCAGCTTTATCAATTGCGTCAGCTGTCGCGCCTATCATTTCAACATTAAATTCTTTCAGTACGCCTTTAGCTTCAAGCTGAAGTGCGCAGTTCAGAGCCGTTTGTCCACCCATAGTCGGTAGAATGGCATCTGGACGCTCTTTAGCAATAATGTTGCGTACTACTTCCCAATGAATTGGCTCGATATAAGTCGCATCGGCCATATCAGGGTCGGTCATAATGGTTGCTGGGTTAGAGTTAACTAGAATGACGCGGTAGCCTTCTTCACGAAGGGCTTTACAGGCTTGAGCACCTGAATAATCGAATTCACACGCCTGACCAATTACAATTGGTCCGGCACCTAGGATAAGAATACTTTTTATATCGGTACGTTTTGGCATTGCTTTTCTCTTCTCCTAGATAACTATTTAGCGTGCTGACGATATTGCTCAATAAGCTCGATAAAATGATCGAACAGAGGCGCAGCATCGGTTGGCCCAGGGCTGGCTTCAGGGTGACCCTGGAAGCTAAACGCAGGCTTGTCGGTTAAATGGATACCTTGTAAAGAGCCGTCAAATAATGACTTGTGGGTCACTTTGATATTGGCTGGCAATGTGGTTTCATCCGCGGCAAAACCATGGTTTTGACTGGTAATCATCACAGTACCTTTTTCAACATTGCTCACAGGGTGGTTTGCACCGTGGTGACCAAATTTCATCTTTAAGGTTTTAGCGCCTGAGGCTAATGCTAATAATTGATGGCCTAAACAAATTCCAAAAACAGGGATTTCTGTTGTTAAGATTTGTTGAATAGCGTTAATGGCATAGTCACATGGTTCTGGATCGCCTGGACCGTTTGATAGAAACACTCCATCAGGGTTCATGGCTAAGACATCGGCAGCGGAGGTTTGCGCTGGCACCACGGTGACATCACAACCACGGTCAACTAGCATGCGTAAAATGTTACGTTTTACACCGTAATCATAGGCAACAACTTTGTATTTCAATTCTTTCTCTGGTGTATCAGAAGGTAAACCCCCTTCTAATTTCCAGCTACCATTTCGCCATTGATAGGCTTTATCAGTAGTAACTTCTTTGGCTAAATCCATGCCTTTTAAGCCAGGAAATGCTTTTGCTTGTGCAAGCGCTTTTGCTTCGTCCAGGTCACCCACCATAATACAACCGGCTTGGGCGCCTTTTTCACGCAGGATACGGGTTAATTTTCGGGTATCGATATCCGCAATGCCAACAACATTATTAGCTTTTAGGTAATCACCTAAAGATTGTTGGTTACGGAAGTTACTAGCAATTAACGGTAAATCGCGAATGATAAGACCACAAGCATGAACCGAGTCCGATTCAGTGTCTTCGTCATTAGTACCGGTGTTACCGATATGCGGATACGTTAAAGTTACTATTTGGCGTGAATATGATGGATCCGTTAATATTTCTTGGTATCCGGTCATTGAAGTGTTAAAAACCACTTCACCAACTGAAATACCTGATGCACCAATTGCAGTGCCAGAAAATACGGTTCCATCTTCGAGTACGAGTAAGGCAGACTGTGTCAACGCGACCTCCAGAAAAGAGCCAAGCCATTGAAATTATTTTATTTTATTTTGCACTAAGATACCAATTTCCGCTGTTTTACGAAATTTTGACAAATTTCAGCGATTTTACAGGAATACTGTAATTTCGTCTACACATGGAAAAAGGTTTTTCAAAAAAAACCACCATATCTAATGGTGGTTTTTAATTTAATCATTTAGTCCAAGGACCTGCTGCATATCATACAGACCCGGATTTTGATCATATAGCCAGTAAGCTGCACGCATTGCGCCATTGGCGAATGTCATTCGGCTTGATGCTTTATGAGTTATTTCTAAACGCTCACCAATATCGGCAAACATTGCGGTATGTTCACCGACTAAATCACCTGCACGAATCGTTGAGAAACCAATGGTGTCACGCGAACGCTCACCAGTAATACCTTCGCGGCCATAAACGGCGCACTTCTCAAGATCGCGTCCAAGAGTATTGGCGATCACTTCACCCATTTTAAGTGCTGTGCCAGATGGCGCATCTTTCTTAAAACGGTGATGACCTTCAATGATCTCAATATCGGTATAATCACCCATCACTTCTGCAGCTAGTTCTAACAACTTCCACATCAAGTTAACGCCGACTGACATATTAGGCGCAAATACCACAGGGGTTTGCTCTGCATATGCACCAATAAGCTCTTTTTGAGCATGGTTAAATCCAGTTGTCCCTAATACAATGGCTTTGCGATTTCGCGCACACCAGTCAAGGTGGATAATAGAGGCTTCAGGTGAAGTAAAATCAATTAATACATCAAAATTATCAGCCACACTGTCTAATGAGTCAGTGATAGCAACATCCATTGAACCTACACCAGCCAGTTCACCCGCATCAACACCAATTAAGGTTGAGCCTGAACGTTCTATTGCCGCGCCAAGATGGATAACTTCTTGATGTTTAGCTGACTCAATTAATGTGCGACCCATACGGCCACTGGCACCCACAACGGCGACTCTTACTTTTGCAGTCATATGTTCTCCCAGTGAAAGCTTACTCAGCATCTCACATTTGATATTGAGGCTTAATACAAAAAATTGGCTATATACAAAAACGCCTAAGTCATCTTAGGCGTTTTTATGATTATTAGAGAATGTCTAACAATTCAACTTCAAACACTAATGCAGTGTATGGAGGAATAGATGCACCTGCACCACGCTCGCCGTAAGCTAAGTGATGTGGGACAAATAATTTGAGCTTAGTGCCTACAGGCATAAGCTGTAATGCTTCAGTCCAACCAGCGATAACGCCAGATACAGGGAATTCAGCAGGTTGACCACGAGTCACTGAACTGTCGAATACTTCACCATTGATGAAAGTACCGTGGTAGTGAGTGCGAACTGTTGAGTCAAACGTTGGCTTTTCGCCTTCGCCTTGCACTAGTACTTCATATTGAAGACCAGATTCTGTTACCGTTACGCCATCACGTTTAGCATTATCAGCTAAAAATGCATCAGCTTCTGCAGTTGCATTTTCTGCAGCAGCTTCTTGTGCAGCTTGTAAACGACGGCTAATTTCAGTAAAAGCAGTTTGCAAGTCTTCCATAGACACTTGGCTTTCTTTTCCTGAAAACGCATCAGCTAAACCAGCTTGAACAGCAGGGATATCAATTCCTTCAAAAGGATTTGCAGCAAGTTGCTCACCCATTTGACGACCTACACCATAACTTGCATGCTGCTCCATTGTGCTGAACACATCTGACATAATTTCTTTCTCTCATTGATCAAATAAAAATTTGCACGGAGTCTATCACATTTAATTCGCCCATGCTGTGAAAAAGCCTCACAATCGGGCTATTTTGAGCCATTGATTTTACACTCAGCCAAAGACTGTTTTCTAGCTTGAGTATAAAGTGGCATCGCTTGAGTTTGTGCTGCTTGTAAGTCTTCAATTCGACTGCTGTGTGAAGGATGCGTTGACAATAGCTCAGGCCCTTGCGCGCCTCCGGCTTTGGCCATGTTTTGCCACAAGGTGATACTTTGTGCTGGGTTAAAGCCCGCTTTAGCCATTAGCTCAAGGCCAACGATATCAGCCTCTGATTCTTGGCTACGGCCAAAGGGTAATATAATGCCTACTTTAGCGCCTAAGCCAAGCCCTGCCATATATAAATCTTTATTGGCAATACCCGATGCACCGATTGCTGCATCAGCAGCCTGCATTCCTAAACCGGTAAGCTGAGCACGGGACACTTGCTCATTACTATGTTGCGCTAATACATGTGCCACTTCGTGCCCCATCACTGTTGCTAGCTGATCTTGATTAGCTGCAACATTTAATAAACCGGTGTACACACCAATATGGCCACCCGGCAATGCAAAAGCATTCACTTGATCAGAGTCAAACAATACCACTTCCCATTGTTGGCTTTGATCCGGTAGTACTGCGGTAATGCGTTTAGCGATGCAATTCACGTAAGCGGTTTTGTTTTTATCTTTACTTATTTTTTGGTCTTGCTTCATGGTTTCAAAAGACTGTGCCCCCATTTGCTGCATTTGAGCATCTGAAAACAGCAAGGTTTGGCTTCTGCCTGTGGGTGATTTTGTACTAACACATCCAACCAATAAAGTTGAAATCGCCGCTGCAAGTATGAGTTGCTTCATATTTTCATCCTTTAAATTAAACTAATAATAGCTAGGGTCTGTTTTCGCTCTGGTGATGTTAAACCAGCATTGCATAAACGACCATGACGTTAAATAATTGTCCTTGCAGCCCATTGTGACTTGCAAATAGCCGCGTGACATGTCGTTGAGTTTTGGGCCTCAAAAAATATCGCTTATTGTGCTGATTTTCTTTTAGAAAAATCGCCAGCCCCTCGTTTACTTGCGGTGCGCCGATTCGCTTTTTTATCTCGAGGAGCACGCTTGCTGGTCGAATTTGTGACTAGGTCTGTCACCGGAAAGTCTACCAACGTAGCCAATGGTAGAACTTGACCCGTTAATTGCCGAATAGCCTCTAAACTGACTAATTCCAAGTGACTCACCAAAGACAAGGCCACACCACTTAGGCCAGCCCTTGCGGTGCGGCCAATACGATGAACGTACACCTCAGCTTGGTTTGGTAAATCAAAATTAATTACTACGGGCAAAGCATCGATATGAATACCACGCGCCATTACATCTGTAGCCACTAACACACTCAGTTGCTGGGTTTTAAAATCGTTCAATGTTTGGCTGCGTAACGCTTGATCTTTATCACCGTGCAGTGCTGCTGCGTTAATACCCGCTTTAAGTAATTTTCGACACAAAGCATCGGCATCATCTTTAGCATTAACAAATACCAAAACCTGCGACCAATGGTGCAACTTAATCTGTTCGATCAGTATTTTTGCTTTACTGCCTTTATTGACGTGATAAATCGTTTGGCTAATATCTTCTACCGCGCTATTTAAGGCATTAGCCTCTAAGCGTATTGTTGATGATGACAACACAGTCTTCACCAACTCATCTAACGTTGCAGGCATAGTTGCCGAAAACATTAGTGTTTGCCTTTTAGGCATAAGTGCCAGTAGCGCATTAATATCGGCAATAAAGCCCATATCTAATAATCTGTCAGCTTCATCAAACACGACACATTGTAGCTGTTCAAATTGAATAACACCTTGCTGTGCTAGCGCTAATAATCGCCCCGGTGTAGCAACAATTAATTCTGCAGGGGATGTTAGTCGCTCAACTTGTTGGGTTATATCTTCACCACCACATAAGACATCCACT
Organism: Shewanella glacialimarina; assembly: GCF_020511155.1. Taxonomy (NCBI): domain Bacteria; kingdom Pseudomonadati; phylum Pseudomonadota; class Gammaproteobacteria; order Alteromonadales; family Shewanellaceae; genus Shewanella; species Shewanella glacialimarina. Next base: position 3,401,843 of record NZ_CP041216.1, read on the forward strand.
CGTAAGCCGACGGCTTGCGCTAATGGGGTTAAATTTTGACAAACTTGCGCCGCCAACTCTCTAGTCGGTGCAATAATTACGGCTAATATATTGGGTGTTTGCTGACTTAACTCTGATGTGCCACTTTGTGATGCCGCAATACGATGCAATACGGGTAAACCAAAAGCATAGGTTTTACCACTGCCCGTTTGCGCCAATGCCAGTACATCTTTACCGCTCAAAATAGCGGGAATAGCCTGTTTTTGTATTGCACTAGGTTCACTCACCAAGGAAGGTAACGATTTAACGAGTTTAGGATTGAGCGTAAATAATGAAAAACCCATGCGGTATCGCCTAATTTTCTGTGGCTAAAGTTAACATTCGTCATAATGATAACGCGCTAACAATAAACTCAATACGCATATTGAGTATCAATAAAAAAGGCTGTTTACCCAAAGTAAACAGCCTTTAACTTAGAACCCTATTTATCTAACCTACCTTAATAGGGATCCATAATAACGATTAGCTGTTCAAGTCTTGGAAGAACTTTTTCACACCATCAAAAAAACCTTCAGCTTTAGGGCTATGTTTTTTTGACTCGCCTGTTAAGGTTGCCTCAAACTCACGCAATAACTCTTTTTGCTTATCGTTTAAGTTAACCGGTGTTTCCATCACCACTTTACACAGTAAATCACCTACTGCATGGCTACGTACCGACTTCACCCCTTTACCGCGTAAACGGAACATGCGGCCAGTTTGGGTTTCCGTAGGAATTTTAAGGCTGACTTTACCGTCAAGTGTTGGCACTTCAATCTCACCGCCTAAGGCAGCTTTGCTGAATGAAATAGGCACTTCACAGTAGAGGTTATTTGCATCTCGAGTGAAAATATTGTGTTCACGTACACTGACCTGAACATATAAATCACCCGGAGGAGCACCAAACTCGCCCGCTTCACCCTCACCGGTTAAGCGAATTCTGTCACCCGTATCAACACCTGCAGGGATCTTAACCGACAATGTTTTGCTCTTTTCAACACGGCCTTCACCATGACACTTGCTACAAGGGTCTTTGATAATTTTGCCGCGACCTTGACACGTTGGACAGGCCTGTTGAACGGCAAAGAAGCCTTGGCGCATTTGCACCTGCCCTTGACCATGACAAGTGCCACATGTGGTGGCTTGAGTGCCTTTTTTCGCACCGCTACCATCACATAAGTCACAAGCAGCTAATGTTGGAATGCGCAGTTCCTTGGTTAGGCCGCGTACGGCTTCTTCAAGGGATAATTCTAAGTTGTAACGTAAGTCACTGCCGCGCGCCGCTTGACGCTGACCGCCACCACGACGACCTCCGCCAAAGATATCGCCAAATACATCACCAAAGATATCGCCAAAGTCACCTTGTCCACCATGACCGCCGCCGCGATTAGGGTCAACACCTGCATGACCAAATTGATCATAAGCGGCTTTTTTGTCGCTATCAGTTAAAATTTCGTAGGCTTCTTTAACTTCTTTAAAGCTTGCTTCTGCCGCTTTATCACCTGGATTGCGATCAGGGTGAAATTTCATCGCTAAACGCTTGTAGGCTTTTTTAATTTCACGTTCACTGACATCACGACTGACACCAAGAACCTCGTAAAAATCACGCTTTGACATAGTGTTTTGCTTCTCGAAGGTTTGCTTAAAATTGATTAAGTATGATTGTGCAAACGGGCGTTAGAGGTAAGCCTCAACGCCCGCTTTATATTAACTAGTTGCTTTTGCTATCAAAAGTGACTAATTATTTTTTGTCGTCTTTCACTTCTTCAAACTCAGCGTCAACAACATCATCAGCAGGGTCTTGTTTACCAGCGTCAGTTGCTTGGTCTGCTCCGCCTTGCGCTTGCGCCTTGGCTTGTGCAATTTCCATTAACTTAGCTGAAGCTTCGATAAGCGCTTGAGTTGATTTATCAATGGCTTCTTTATCGTTGCTTTTCACTGCTGCATCAACATCAACGATTGCTGCTTCGATTTTCTCTTTATCTTCCGCTGGTAAATCATCACCCGCTTCAGTCACTTGTTTCTTAGTTGAATGCACTAAACCATCAGCTTGGTTACGTGCTTGTACTAATTCTTCAAACTTAGCATCTTCATCAGCGTGAGCTTCTGCATCACGTACCATTTGCTCAACTTCTTCATCGGTTAGACCAGAGTTAGCTTTAATGGTGATGTTTTGTGCTTTACCGGTTTTCTTATCAGTTGCAGACACTTTTAAGATACCGTCAGCATCAATATCAAATGCTACTTCAATTTGTGGTTGACCACGTGGTGCAGCACCAATGCCGTCTAGGTTAAATTGACCTAAAGATTTGTTGTAGCTAGCTTGCTTACGCTCACCTTGAAGTACGTGAATCGTCACTGCACTTTGGTTGTCATCAGCGGTTGAGAACGTTTGACTTGCTTTAGTCGGGATAGTGGTGTTCTTCTCGATAAGCTTAGTCATTACGCTACCCATGGTTTCAATACCAAATGATAACGGGGTTACGTCAAGTAGTAGTACGTCTTTCACTTCACCAGAAAGAACACCTGCTTGAATTGCAGCGCCTACAGCAACAGCTTCATCTGGGTTAACGTCTTTACGTGGCTCTTTGCCGAAGAAGTTTGTAACCGCTTCTTGCACTTTAGGCATACGAGTTTGACCACCCACTAAGATAACTTCGTTGATGTCTGATATTGATAAATCGGCATCAGCTAAAGCAACTTTTAATGGCTCTAAAGTACGTTGAATTAAGTCTTCAACTAATGCCTCTAACTTAGCACGAGTGATTTTAACCACTAAATGCTTAGGACCTGTTGCATCCGCTGTGATGTAAGGTAAGTTAACTTCAGTGGTGTTAGTGCTAGATAATTCGATTTTCGCTTTTTCAGCAGCTTCTTTAAGACGTTGCATTGCTAATGGATCTTTACGAAGATCTAAGCCCTGGTCTTTCTTAAACTCATCCGCTAGGTAATTAATTAAACGGTTGTCAAAGTCTTCACCACCTAAGTGAGTGTCGCCATTGGTAGCAAGTACTTCGAAAGTTTGATCGCCATCGTTGCTGTCGATTTCAATGATAGAGATATCAAAAGTACCACCACCTAAATCGTATACTGCAACAACGTTGTCGCCTTGCTTCTTATCAATACCGTAAGCTAATGCAGCCGCTGTTGGTTCGTTGATAATACGTTTAACATCAAGACCCGCTATACGGCCAGCATCTTTAGTTGCTTGACGTTGTGAATCATTAAAGTAAGCAGGTACGGTAATAACCGCTTCTGTTACTTCTTCACCTAAAAAGTCTTCTGCTGTCTTTTTCATCTTTTTCAAGATTTCTGCAGAAACCTGTGGTGGAGCCATTTTTTTACCACGTTGCTCAACCCATGCATCGCCATTATCTGCAGCGATAATTTTGAAAGGCATGATATCAACGTCACGTTGAACTTCGTCATCTTTGAAACGACGACCGATTAAACGCTTAATAGCAAAGAATGTATTAGCAGGGTTAGTCACTGCTTGGCGTTTTGCAGGCGAACCTACAATTGTTTCATCATCGGTATAAGCAACGATAGAAGGTGTTGTACGATCGCCTTCTGCGTTTTCAAGTACGCGTGCTTTGCCGCCATCAAGGACTGCCACACATGAATTTGTTGTGCCTAAGTCGATACCAATAATTTTGCCCATGAGGTCCTCCGAAAATTGACGTTATTCGTCAGTAAATTTGTTGTCTGGTATGGATATGGGGGTAAGCCAAACGGTTTTCAAGTATCTGTTAACTTAATAACCTTGACTTATATATCGCCCAAATCTTTCTTAACACTTTATATAGGGGCGCAAATTTCATTTACAAGGGGAAGTGAAAAAATTTATGCCGCTTTGCTAATATTAATGACAACAATATCTGCTAATACTCAATAAAACACACCATGCTCGAATAGGTATATCTACTGTAATGAACTAAAAAACATCCAATAATCAAAGGTGAAATCTAGAAAATAAAAAATACTTACTATTGTGCTTTAAGGTAATGTTTTAGCATGAAAAATTTAGGGTTTAGCGCTAACTGCTCATCTTTTTAGCGGCACAGGATTATTGCTCGCATTTCCGTCATTACTTGGAACATCCTGTCGTTATATTTTAGATGAACCTTGTAGTTGAAAAAACGACCAGCTATAACTATATATCAGTACGGTTAACTTAGCGTTAGCGACTAATATCGCCTGATGGGTTGTGTACTGATGTAAATGGACTTTAATACAAGGAGCGATGGCAATGGGACTGCCTAGATGGAATTTATCGAATAAAGCGGAGCGTCGTTTTCGCATAATAGTACTGACTTCAGTTGCACTACTATTGCTCTATGAAAAAATTAATGGCTCAAGCTCAACTCAATATGCTGCCATGTATTTGTGTGTTTTTTCTTTAGTGGGGACTTTTTTGACAAATGCGATTCAGCAACGTTACTTCACTTATGTTACCGAATACGCCCAAGCACTTCGTATTGTCGCACTACTGATGATGCTCTGCTTTTTAGGTATTTGGCTATATATCACTTACCAGGAGCTTAGTCAGGCAAGTATTTCATGATTACCTCTTGAGGTAGTTGACCATTAAAAATCAATAAAAAAGTCGATGTGAACATCGACTTAATGCAATACCCACACAGTACAACTCATAACACAGGGGTTTTATTTTGTTGTAACTGTTTTTGAATACTTTTCCAGCCACTCGCTACTGACTCGAGGTTTTCACGACGTTCAGGGAACCGATTAGCAAGATTACCCATTATAGTAATTTGCAATTCACATAACTCGTTCCAACGCTTAGCATTTGATATCGACATGACATTATCCTTAATAAAATAACAATCCATTTAACTAGTTTGAATTCAACTTACATCTGCCACTAATAAGTTGAATTATAGAGTGTAGACTAAAAATACATCAACCGTAACCAAACTGTAACATGAGTTTTTTTCAACCATACGACTCACCCATGGAATAATTTTGCTACGACTCACGTTTTGATAAAAAAAGATTGCACCGAAACAAATCGGGCGTATCTTTAATATATAAATAACAAAGATTAATGGACGCACGATATGGTAGAAACGTTATTAAAGATTTTATTTATTGGCGTGTTTTTTTTCATTGCCTACAAGCTGATTTTTTCAGGCAAGAAAGGGTTAACACTATTTGAAATGCACTTTAAGCAAGGTCGATTAAATCGACATAAAGGTAAAATTCCAGAGAAATTTGAGCGAGAATGTCGCTCCTTTGCCAAAGAGCATAAGCTGACCTGCACAATAAGAGCAGAAAGAGATAATCAAGTAAGGCTGCATGTCTCTGCCAACATAGGTGATGATCTCACCCAGCAAATTCGCAATGTCTTTCCCTTTGAATACTATGACCGCAAACAAGTCGATAACAGTAAGTTAAAAGGCTAAGCAGATGACACAACCTAAAATAGTGAATAAGCAGACATTGTTGTCTAAATGATTAAAACTCACTATTTTAGGAAAGTGATACTGAGTCTAGAAAAGTGACACTAAGTGTCAGTGTTGTAACAGAATCGATAGCTTGAATAATCCCAATTACTGCTTTTGAATCACTAATGTGACTGTGCCCACTGTCATACCAAATTTAATGATATCGCTTTTGTTAATAATGGTATTTTTATCCACTAAGAACATCCAATCATCAAATTCAACTTGATATTCAGTACCATCCACCATGAGCTTCATATCATAGCGCCATCTAAGTGCGCTGCCATTAGCCTCGCCTGTAGCCACACCTAAAATGTCATCTGCACGGCCTTCGAACTGACCATTACCTAAATCGGTTAAATACCAAATCCGTGTTTGCTTTTCACCGTCATCATAAATAAACCATTCTTTAAGTTCGCCTTGCTTGCCTTGTGGACTATCTTGCCAGCTGCCTTCCATTGTCACGGTGAACTTTCGTGTCACTTTACCGGAAAAATCTTGCACTATGCCCGAAGCGGTTAATTCACCGTCAAAAAAATCAACCAAATTTAACTCAGGTGTTGTACCTGCATAATCTTCAATTGAAGCGGACGAACAAGAAAACAAGCTAAAACAAACAGTAATAACGGCTAAGGCTTTAACAGATGATTGAGCTTTACCCCAAAACGTATTCAAAAATGAAGGGTTAATCATTGAGTTGCTCCAATTAATTGTTGACGTAAATCAGGCTTAGTTGTGGTTTCAGACAACCAAATACCAATAAAAGCGGCGCTAAACTCAGCATCCTCTAGCTGATAGAAAGGCTTATCATTAAACAGAAACTCGGCTTGTTTATCATTGTGGATAATAAAGCTAAGTGTGTCGTTCTTTTTAACATCAGGCCAGGAAAGGGTTAAATGCTTTTTTATACGGTTAATCTCCGATTCTGTTAACCCATTAGCTTGCCACTGCTCAGTAGTTGCCTCAATGAGTTCTGCTGCACTTATATCGCGGTGATATTGAATGGCTAATTTAATTGGAAATTGCTGGGGCTGATAAGTGCCATCAACTGAGTATAATTTGGCTAAGTAAACATCAAACCACAAAACATCTAAATCAGCCTCGCCAACTTGGACAAGAGGCGGCAAGATAAACTGTTTGCCAGCAGATTGTGATTTAAGCGATTCAGTGGTTTTAATTAAATCTGATGCCGCCGTGTGACTTAAACTAGCCTGATTAATGTTAGCGTCGCCTAGTGCCTTAACAGCCAAACCTGTAACTTTATTGACATCTTCAGCATAAACCATATTCGCTGCGCTCAGTATCAATACAAAATTTGCAAGCTTACTTATACTTGACATATTTACCTACCCTGTAAGCGTACATAGCACAGTTATCGTGACAACCGCACCGCTATATAAAGTGATACGGGAAATAGTACTGACCAGATCACCGCGAGAATAATAGCTGAATGAGTCATCCCCAAAGGCAAAATTACGGCATCAAACTTTGCCCCGGCAAGGTAACTTAAACAGCCAGAGACACCACCAATAATAACTTGAACAGGCAGGTTGAATTTATGTGCAAAACCTAAGCTTGCATTTAATGTCAGTGAAAAATATCCCCAAAGCAGTAATAACCACCATGGTATTGATGCAAAAACAAATACACCAAAATAAGTTAACCCAACATCGACAGCAACACCAAGGGCTGTAACAGTAAGCAGAATTACTACATCGGCTCTTTTGTTATCAGCTAATAGAAAATGTAATCCAATCAGCATCAATGATACTAAGATAAACTGGTTTTGATATAAGACCCCCAACCACCATATCGCTTGAAAGCTAACCGCGTTCAGCAGTAATTTTTTAAAAGCCGTTGTTTTATTAGCTACAACGGGTTCAGCTAAACTAAGCCTTGAAGAGGATGAAACAGATTTTTTCATGACACCCTCATTTATATAATACGTAATCTGAACAAGTTAGCTAACAAGCAAAATATTAGCTTTTTCGATAGCCAGGTCTTACCGCGGTTAAATGCACTGTACTGGTGGCGCGCTCTAAGAAACCACCTTCACAGTAGCTTAAGTAAAACTTCCACATTCTAATAAAATCATCACCGTATCCAAGTTTGGTAATGGTACTTTTGGCCATATCAAAATTATCATGCCAATGTTTTAGAGTGCGCGCATAATCAAGACCTATATCATCTAATGACCAAATAACCATGTCGGTTTTATTGGCGATATGACGGGACATTTCACTGATCGAGGGTAAACAGCCACCAGGGAAAATATAACGCTGAATAAAATCAACACTTTTGCGATAGCTATTGTAGCGTTGATCGGCAATGGTAATGGCTTGAATTAATAAACGCCCTTCAGGTTTAAGCATATGCTGTAGCTTTTCAAAAAAGCCCGGTAAATACTCATGCCCCACTGCCTCAATCATTTCAATTGACACCACGCGATCATATACCCCGGTGAGTTCACGGTAGTCTTGTTTTAACAAGGTGACCTTGTCTGATAAGCCTTCACTTTTAACCCGAGATAAAGCGTAATCGTATTGCGCATCTGAAATAGTTGTTGTAGTCACTAACACGCCATAATGCTTAGCAGCGTAAATTGCCAGGGCGCCCCATCCAGTGCCTACCTCTAATAAGGTTTGCCCTGGTTTTAAGTCTAAACGCTGACATATGGTATCTAGCTTGTGCAATTGCGCCTCAGCTAGACTGGCATCACTTGCTGGATAAATCGCACTAGAATACATCATTTCTGGGTCTAAAAACTGCTGATACATATCATTACCCAAATCATAATGGGCTAAGATATTGCGTTTTGAACCGGCTTGAGAATTTCGATTAAATATATGCTTAACGCGGTTTAGCCCATTACTTAACCAAGAAAAGTAACGTTCAATATTATCAAGCAAAGCTAAATTTCTGGCAAAAATTTGCACCACTTTAGTTAAATCAGGGCTGGACCAATGACCTTGAATATAAGCTTCACCTGCACCAATTGAACCACCAAATACTACCTGACGATAAAAACCTGGGTGTAACACTTGCATGGTGGCGTGAATGTCGCTTTCTGGATGACCAAATACATGCGATTGTGACGCATCAACAATCGTTAATTGCCCTTCAGCTAGATGAGCCAGTGCTCGTAATAAAATCTTTTTAGCAAAACTGTCTGATAACGTAGCTTGAGCAATACTTGTAACGGTTGCGGCATTATCCATGCTGGCACTCCATTCTAATTAAAAAATTAGCTTCAAATTTATAATATTAAGGGCTAATACGTACTGAGTACACATTTGGTTTACTTGAACTGCTGATTGTTTTCATGTGGGCACTTGTTTGGTTTGCTTGCCCACAAAAGGAATACGTTTGATAAATAGTTTTAAAGCTTGCCAATAAATACCCAAGACAATTTTGGCTGTCATGGCTGGGTACCCCAACATGAAGCGCTTAATATTTGGCGCAGTAAATGACATTCTTTTTAAGGCTATTGTGGCATCAAATAGCTTTTCATTAGCACTATTACGATTCTCAATGGTCACTTTAAGGCGTTTCTGCGGCGGTAAAATACGCCATAAATAGTGCATATCTAAGGTCATAAAAGGTGATACATGGAAAACTTTATCTGTATGATTGGTGTTCACTAAATCAATTAGATAGCAATGGCGCTCATTCCACGGGGTATTGCTGACTTCAGCCAGCATATAAAGTGGAGTCTTATCTTGATAACAAAAGAAAAAATTAACTGGACTGAAGTAAAAGCCAAAATGACGAATTTGGCCACAAAACACCACTCTGTTACAGCTTTGTTGAGCACCTAGCTTTTGTATTGTGACCAATGCACGCTGCTTTAATGCCTCAATTGCACTGAGCTTTTCAATGTTTAAACCTGAGGTAAAGTCCTCCCCAAATTGTTGACCAAGGCTTTTAAGATAATCATCGGCTTTAAAGGTGAGTAGTGCATTTTTTTCAGCAAATAATTTACTGGTATCAACCAATGCCGGTAACTCGTCTAAATCTAATGCCATCATAGCTATGTTATAACCAAAGCTATGGCGTTTAGGCACATGGCGTCTATGGCTGATGTTGCCATAGTAAATGCCACTACTTAACGCCGTATCTTCAATTATCATTGCGGTCATAAACTGATCTCAAATTGGTTACACACATCAACTGCGCTTCTCACGCCGTCCTCATGGAAACCGTTATACCAATAGGCACCCGCAAAGTAAGTATGTCGTTTACCTGATATAAGCTCACGCTTTGATTGCGCTTGCATACTGGCTTCATTAAAAACCGGGTGAGCATAATTAAATTTACGCAATATTTTACTTTCATCAATCAAGCCAGTTTGATTCAAGGTCACGCAAAAAGTCGGTGCTCCCTTGGGCAAGCATTGTAAAATATTCATATTATAGGTAACACTGGCGGGTCTGTCGCCCATCGCAACCTTATCATCACCGTCTAAACGATAGTTCCAACTTGCCCAAGCCGCCTTACGTTTTGGCAGTAAATTAATATCAGTATGCAGCACCACTTCATTATTTTGGTATTCCATTGCAGACAATACTTCATGCTCATCTTTGCTTGCATCACCTAACATAGCTAATGCCTGGTCGCTGTGGCAAGCCAATATAACTTCATCAAATTGCAGCCATTCGCCATTCAATACTTGAATTTTTACACCGTCATCACTACGGCAAATTGCCGTTACTGGGCTATTTAACAGAATATTATTCTTAAAAGGTTCAATAAGCTTAGGAATATAGCTACGCGAACCACCTTTCAATACCGACCATTGCGGACGGTCACTGATATTAAGCAAGCCATGATGCTGGAAGAAACGAATAAAAAATCGTAACGCAAAGGCGCGCATATCATTAATACTGGCAGACCAAATGGCTGCACCCATTGGTAGAATATAATGTTCACAGAAAAATGGGCTAAAATTATGTTTATCGAGATATTCACCTAAACTCATTACAGGATAGGTATCTGACTCATAAATGGCTTTGCAATCGTTATTAAAACGTACTATTTCTGCTAGAAAACGATAAAAATCAGCTTTGAAAATGTTACGTCTTTGGGCAAACATACTCCATAGGGTATGACCATTGTATTCAAGCCCAGTGAAAGCATTGTGTACACTAAAGCTCATCTGTGTCGGTAATGACTCAACCCCAAGCTTTGCCATTAACTTTTCAAATCTTGGGTAGGTGCGATCATTAAAAACAATAAAGCCAGTATCAATAGCGTAGCTTTTGTTGTCGACCTCGACATCAACCGTCGCTGTGTGTCCGCCAATGTAATCATTGGCTTCAAAAACAGTTACCCTGTGCTTACTACTAAGTAAATGTGCACAGGTTAAACCCGATATGCCGGTTCCTATCACCGCAATGTTTTTCATTCTTATTCCTATTGTACAAACTTGACGCTTTACAGTTAATTTGGGTATATATTCAATAATGCTTTTTTATTTGACGGCTTTATCTGCAAGTAACTTGATAAGTATTTTCTCTGGAAGCCAAGATAAACACTTGAGTATAAGGGTAAAACGCTTAGGAAAATGGATTTCGAACTTGCGCTGTGCCATCCCCTTAAAAATCCGTTCTGCTGCTTGATCGCTACTGATTTGCATCGGCATAGCAAAATCATTTTTGGCGGTAAGCGGTGTGTCAACAAAACCAGGACAAATTACACTTACTCCAATATCAACACTGGGGTTAGCGGCCAAATCTAACCTTAAACTGCGGCCTAAGTAACTTATTGCGGCTTTAGAAGCACCGTATGCCTCTGCCCTTGGGAAAGGTAAATAAGTTGCACTGGAGCTCATTAATCCTAATTGGCCGCCTTTTGTGAGCTGAGGTAAAAATGCGCGGATGCAATGTCCAACCGCAATCAGATTGGTAGTTATGACTCGACTAAAAAGCATGGCATCAAACTCAATAACATCGTCAATATACTCACAGGTTCCAGCATTTAAGATAACTTGGGTAAGCTGAAGCTGCTTATCTGCTAGGTACTGTTTCAGCGCAATACCAGCCTGATTCACTTGCTCAGGTTGTGTAATATCAAATGTTAAAAAATGACCCACATTTAAACCCGCTAATACGGTTTCATTTCTACCACATGCGATGACATGGAAACCTTTAGCTGCGTAAAACTTAGCACTTGCTAAACCAATGCCCGATGTTGCTCCAGTTATCAGAACCGCTGATGATGAGGATTGATGATGGCTCATATTGTTACCCCATTCTATTGTTTAATATGCGAATAACACCGCCAAGCATTGGCACATGCTGATAGAGCATCTGACCAGCATCAAAGTAATCTCTATGATAAAAAATAGTGTCGTTAAATTTTAATAGACTCATACCATCCACTTTAATGGTTTGCCCTTTATTCAGTTTAGGGTGAGCATAGCTCATAGTCCAAAACAAAGATGCTTGCTGCTGGCAATCACTGACTATTATATGGGTTATGTCAAAATGTATATGGCTTACATTTTCGTATAAATTGGCAAAGTACTTGGTGAGTTGCTTTAATCCATTAACTTGATGCAAAGGGTCTTGAAATTGTATTTCGGCTGCATAAATTTCAGATAAGCGTTGCAAATTATTTTTATTCAACACCTGATAAAGCTCAATAAAGTGCTTAATAATCGCAGGTGACTGAGTAGCCGACACTGGCAATTCAGTCACTGTGGACGCTTCTGACATATAACACTCCGTTTGTATAACTAACATACTTACCATAAAGCCTACTGAATAAAAGCACAATGACTTTAGTGACAATCAGTTAGCGGGGATTTACTGTAAAATAAGTTGCAGTAAAAAGATGATTTAAACAGTGAATGTTACGTTTGGGAGTGGATAATAGATCAGTAAAAAAGCACTTAAGTCTCCTTAAGCGCTTTTATAGTCAAACTCAGTATATATAGAATTAGCGAAGTAACTGCTCATATCCATTAAGAGCGACCGGTTGCCAATGTTTATCCACTTGTTGTTTGATAAAACTATCTTTGGCTTTTTGCGCCTCATCTTTATTAAATCCGATAGCGGCATGGGCTTTTTCTTTGGTGCTAATATCAGGGTAATCCACTTTATTAATGCCAAATTTTTGTAACACTACTGCTAATAACGTGCGGGATAAAGTGACTTGTTCAATCGCCTTATCAAGCAATGCATTCCCCTCTTCAGGGTTGTGAGCATACAAACCATGGGATGCCATGGCAAAGTCCCAGCGCCACTGGCCATGACGAATATTCATTATAGGATCATTCATTAGATCCCACGTAGCTCCCGCATCCCACGCAGCTTTTGCCTCAAAATGGGCTTTCACTAGCAAGCCTTCAACTTCACGTGCCTTGGCATTAATCAGGAGTTTATTTTTTAGCAGAGTTTGTGTGATGGCTTTCTGGCTACTGTGACAAGTTTTACAGGTACGATCAAAATTATTCAGGGCATTACCTACTTTATGGTCGGTAAAATCATTGCCTTTATCATCGATTGTCGGTGGCATATGGCAGGTTATACATGTCACCCCTGCTTCAGCATGTTTACTGCGGCTCCAATGTTCAAACTCAGGATGGCGTGCTTTGAGCATAGGCGTTTTTGAAATGGGGTGGATCCATTCATAGAAGCGACGTGTGTCATAATATTTTTCAATGTCATCGGCGGTGCTACCGAAAATCCACGGAATATTAACCTTATTACTACGCTCAGGCTGAAAGTAGTAAGTGACATGACATTGGCCACACACCTGAGCACCTTTCATACTGGTATTTTGCTTATCAAAAGGCAGTTTAATTTTAGCCATCGCATCCTGCGCGTGTGGCCTTGGCAATGCCAACTTAGCGCTTCCATCCTCATGACAGTCACTGCAATAAACGACTGACTTTATCTCAGTACCTAAATCAGTAAAATTAGCGCCAGAAAAACCTTCAATACCCATCTCTTCCATTAATCTAGGGGCGTCGGGTGTTTTACAAGTCCAGCAACTGGCTGAAAGCCCTTTCTGGCCTTCTTCTACAGATACACCTGTGCGCAAAATATGAGCAACATCCGATACCGCAAACTGGTGCCCTCGGGGACTATTATATTCTTTAGCAAAAGATGACCCCGCCCAAAGAATAATATTGGCTGGATAGGCTGCCAACATGTCTTGCTTTTCCGTTTGCTCAGATGTGGCTAACCAAGTTTGATATTGACTAGGAAATCGAGTTTTATTCTGCTCGTCAACACTGATATCGGCCAAGGCTGTTAAGCTAAAGAAAACCGTTATTAAAGTAGTTATCGCGATCTTGGTACCTTTTTTATTAACAATCTTAACTGACATAATTCACTCTTTCATTTGTTAGGTTAACCTGGACGTCCATCTAATCTAGGCTTGGTAAGAATCGGGGCATAATGCCAAACAAACATACCAAAACTAATAAACCAGCATGCTCCCGCCAACCACAACCAGGTTGAAGTATACTGGGGGATCCACAATGGCATCACCGCACGAAAAATTGCTGCCAGAGGTAAACCAATAAAAGCTATCACCATATTAGGGCCTTGATAAATATTGCGACTAGTGTGCCCCAATGACACCCGCGATATCATCGACAAACATAATGATGCAATACCGCCAACAGCAAATAGATGTAATAAAATGCGATACGCAAACTCATTATTTATTTGCCACGCCATAGCCAACAAGGTGATAGGTAATGCCCAATATGAAACATGTAAAGACCACAGCATTGGTTCTTTAAATGTTTTATGCCCTTTCCAACGAGATACTCTTACTAACTGTAATATGCCTGCACTGAGTAAAAAGCCCTGTTCAATTTCACGGGGGAATAAATGGAGAACAGATTGAACGAACAACAATCCCATCACTAATAATAACGTTATCTCAAGTGCTTGAATGGGATTGGGCTTTGGATGTTGTAATTTCATTGCGGTAAAAAAAGGAATAACTCGACCACCAACAATAGTTATCACCATCGCAAGCCACCAAATCATTGCCTGCCAAAGTTGAGTTGATAGAGAAAAGTTACGCTCGTATAAAGCATAGTAACTGACTAAATTAACCACTAAAGCAACAACTAACATAATAGGGAAGCCAATATTGCGCCACTGCCTTGCGGTATAAATACAGCGCCATAAGGTTGCCGCGCTAATGCCCAAAAATAAGCTGTCAAACAGTGCAGGTAACCAAAGTGGGATATTGAATGGCAATAACAGAAGTAATCTTGCCCCCAACCAACAACCAAATGTGAGTGCGAGCAGCCGCCCCTTCATAGTAGGTTGGTTGGTCCAGGCTTGCGCTGCCGTTAATAAAAAGCCACACACAATAGCCATAGCAAAGCCAAATAGCATCTCATGTGGATGCCACCATAAAGACAACACATTGGCCCAAAACTCACCATTAAAAAGACTGTTCTGCGGTGTAAACCACCCCATTAACCAGATTGGAATATATAAGGCAGCGACCACAGCACCACCTAAAAAAAACGGCCTAAAACCTAAGCGCCAAATTGCAGGAGTGTTGTCAATGTCTGCTGGATCATCAATATTTAACATTTATTGCCGCCTTAACTATGTCCAAAAATTAAACATGCATATTATATAAATCTTTATGTGAAGTTTATGCTTATTAAATAATTTGTTCAATAACAATAGAGACTCATCACCATAAAGCCTTTAAAAGTGTGATCTGGTTGGTGATCTGAATAGATAAGCCTGTTATGTAGATAAGTGATTTAACCACTCATTCAATACGGTAAAATTAGCGATGAATAACAAATGAATAATTAGATAGATTGCTATGACGACTGTGTACCCGATAACGCAGTTAATGTTAATATGAACTTTATTTAGCTTGCGCGCTCAATCAATTCTAGTGCATAGCCGTCCAGAAATGCTCACTGAACCAGTGTGAGTACACCACGCTTCAACAACAGTTTAATTAACGTTGTGAAAATATACTTAAAAATAAAGACCACTCACATAGAAGTTTTGGGTGACAAACATTGAACCAGGGATATTCAAAATGACAAAAACACTCGCATTTGATGTCTATGGGACTTTGATCGACACTCATGGTGTAGTGGCTTTATTGATCAAAATGTTCAAACAAAAAACATTAGAGCGCGAAACTGAGTCGGTAATTAAACAAGCTTATGCATTTAGCCAAACATGGCGAGATAAGCAACTTGAGTATTCTTTTAGACGCGGTTTAATGCAGCAATATAAAGAGTTCTCGATTTGCACTCGAGATGCACTGGAATACACTTGCCAGTTTCATACGATCCCGCTCACTAACAGTCAAAAATGCCAACTGTTAGAAAGCTATCTGACTTTGCCAGCTTTTGATGACGTCGCGCCAGCTTTACAAACCCTAAAAGAAAAAGGCATTAGCCTGTTTGCGTTCTCTAATGGTGAATACTCTGCGGTCGAGTCGCTATTGAAAAACGCAAATATTTTAGCGTATTTTGAAGGTATTGTGAGCTGTGAAGCAATTATGACCTTTAAGCCTAATCCTGCGGTGTATGAATATTTCATTCAAACCACAAACTCAATGCAGAATGAAGTTTGGCTTATATCCAGTAATTCTTTTGATATTCTTGGCGCGGTGGCATCTGGCTTTAAAACCGCTTGGGTGAAACGTTCACCACAAATGATATTTGATCCCTGGGGAGTATCGCCCACCCAAACGATTACTGATTTAGCCCAGTTAGATACGATAATTTAGCTTCAGTAAAATGTTTTCTTTAGTATCAGACGAATCATCACACATACGCTGCCATCACAAGAAAACTTGCATCGCTAATCTCCTAATAATCTTTGGGATATTTAAGCTTAAGTATGACTTTAATGGGATTGAACTGAGCCGTTAGAGGTGACAAGCTTATTTTTAGATAAAAAAATCGGCATAGCCTAGACTATGCCGACGTTTAATTTAAGGTAAGCGTGATGCCATACATTTGTATTTATCTGCGCTTCAACTATCCTCGCTTTAGTGCAGCTAACACTTCAATTGCCCGTTTTCTGGCAGAGCTATGTTCAACAATTGGCATAGGATAAACCTTATCTTGCTTTGCGCGATCAGAGAACAAATCTGCCATCAAATTGGCCTGCTGTGCTTTAAGGTGTGGCTCGTGTATGTGTTTCAAACTCCAACCAGCAATTTCGGGCACAAACTGTTTTATAAAGCTAGCATCGGGGTCAAATTTACTGCTTTGGGTCATAGGATTAAACACCCTAAAATAGGGTTGTGCATCACAACCTGTACCAGCAGACCATTGCCAACCACCATTGTTAGCGGCCAAATCACCGTCTATTAATTGCTGTCTGAAATACTGCTCACCCCAGCGCCAATCAATTAATAAATGCTTAGTTAGAAAGCTGGCAACGACCATGCGTAATCGATTATGCATCCAACCAGTTTGATTTAACTGACGCATTGCTGCATCAACAATGGGATAACCTGTTTGTCCTTTGCACCAAGCATCAAACTCGGTCTTATCGTTACGCCATTGTATGTGTTTACCTAAATCGTTGAAGTTTTGGCCGCGAGATAATTTAGGAAATGCCACCAGCAAATGGCGATAAAACTCACGCCAAATAAGTTCGTTAAGCCAGGTTTTTGCAGGGCTTGCATCATTTATCAGTGCATCAGGATAATGAAACAAAATCGCCGTAATACATTGCCGAGCGCTAATCACGCCAATGGCTAAATAAGGCGATAAACGACTGGTTCCCTCTATGGCAGGAAAGTCGCGCTGTTGTTGGTAATCGCTAATATCTTGCGCAATAAACTGCTGCAACAACTCTCTTGCACTATCTTCTCCTGCGGCCCACTGCTGACTACTAACAGGATTGGGATAATGCGATTGAATATTGAACTTGATGGCATCTGATGTGCCAATAGGCGCATTAAAAGTTGCTGCTGGCAGAGGTTTAATTAACTTACCCGCGGCTATTTTTTTCCACGCTTTTGAAAATGGGGTAAAAACCTTATACATGGTGCCAGACAGAGTCGTTACGGTTCCGGCTTTAAGCAAACAATCCTGCTCAATTAATGCTAAAGGAATACCCGCTGCGATTAATTTTATATCGCGCTGACGTTCATTATATTCAGGTTCATTAGCAGCAAATATTTTACCAATTTGATGCTCGGCACAATATTGTTGTAACCATGGCAATATATCGTCAAAACAGCTCAAATGAACAACATCTAAAGCAATACCAATACTGGCTAAACTTTGCCTAAGCAAGTTAACATGTCGTTCAATAAAGTCTATTTGAATGGCGGCGACATCATGTTCAGCCCACTGGGCAGGTGTGACAAAGTACACAGCCTTAACGTGTGAATTTTGCTGTAGGGCAAACTCACACGCTTGACTCAGTGCAGGATGATCATGAATACGTAAATCTTGTCTAAACCACACAAGACTGTTTACTGCTAATGGCATTGGCTACCTTACTTGTTTGTCATCTCGTTAAAAGTGAATGTCTTAATAGGCATAACGTAGCTTTAACGTTTCAGGATGCGGATTTAGATAGATTTGCTCCGCAATATAAGGCACTTCAAACTCTTTCAAATAGTGATTAATTAACGTAATAGGTACCAGTAAAGGCAATAAACCCTCACGATATTTCATTATAGATTCAGTTAACTCTTCTTTTTGGCGCGCATTTAAATGCTTTTTAAAATAACCCTGAATATGTTGTAACGTACTAGTGTGATTTTTACGGGTAGCCTTGACCTTTAAAGCGGTCATGAAACCAGTAAAATAGGTATTAGCTGTTTGTTCTAAATCTTTAATATCGGCTAAGACAGGGCCTAACTCACGGTACCATTTAGGGCTGTGAGCCATAAGCAGGTATTTGTAACGGGAATGAAACTGAATTAACTTATGCTTTGTTAATCCCGAGGCTAACATTTTACGCCAATCATCATAGGCATACACGCGGGTAAAGAAGTTTTCGCGAATGATCATGTCATTTAAACGGCCTTCTTCTTCAACAGGCAGCAATGGGTATTTATCCATTAATGCTTTAGCAAACACCCCTATACCACTTTTAGTACTGTTATTGGTGCCAATTTTATACTCTAAAACACGCTCCATTCCGCAAGTCGGTGACTTAGCACATAGAACATATCCACCTAAGTAACCTAACTCAGCCACTTTATTTTGACTAAATTCAGTTAATTTAGCAGTGACATCAAGGCTACCATCTGCACTTTGAATGTATAGAAGATCGCCATCAAGTACTTGGCGAATACTTTTTCTTGGCGCACCCATACCAATCGCCATTTCAGGGCAAATGCTGGTGTATTCAAAAAAGGGTTCAATTTCTTTGGCGCAGTAATAAGAATTTTTATGGCCACCGTCGAATCGAACTTCATTACCGAGCAAACAACTGCTGATACCAATTTGAATTTTTTCTGGCATAAATATCTCTAATTTATTCATAAGAACGCACTCCTGTGGCGGTTAAAATAAAAGTAGTGCTCTTTACATTGGCTGCTAATACGAGTCTTTGTTAAAAGTAGTTCATTTTAGCATACTTAGCATTTGACATATTTAGCGCTTAGTATGCTTTGCTCCGAAAAGCTCTAGCAACCACACTAATCCAATACCGAATAAAGCACACGCTAACGCTAAGCCCAGTTGGTGGGTTTCACCTGTAATAGCTTGGAAATCAAATGGAGTTAGATTTTGCTCAAGTAACGGTACTTGTTTTCCGCTAGAATTTTCTCGCCAAGTAACAACTTCTTTCCAGGGCCAAATTTTACCTAATGTACCTAACATCAGCCCGATAAGAAACATCAAAGTCGCATCATGAAACTTGCGCAGTAAAGCAGAAAGCACATGACTGAAGCTTAACAGACCTAGCACACATCCCATGGCAAAACAGGCTAAATAAGCAATATCAAACCCTTTTACTGCGGCTAATACCGCAGGATATATGCCGATAAGAAGCAAAATAAAACTACCTGAGATGCCCGGTAAAATCATTGCACAAATAGCGATAGCGCCAGCAAAGAAGAAGTTGATATAGCTCGCCTCTATCGCAACAGGATTTAATACCGTAATCCCCCAAGCAAACAACACACCCAGCGCAAATAACGCTATCCGCTGTAGATTAAACTGACTAACTTGTTTAAGCATATGAAAAACAGAAAACAATATCAGCCCAAAAAAGAATGACCAAACCGGAATAGGATGAGCCACAATTAACCATGAAATTAATTTTGCAAAGGCAAAAATACTGGTCAAAATACCACCAAAAACACACACCAAAAATGGGCCGTTGATATGTAAAAAAGCTGCTTTAAGCCCCTGTTGGCGCACAATTCCAAATAATGTAGGGTTAATTTTCCTAATACCATCAAGCAAAGGGTCTAAAATACCTGTGATAAAGGCTATGGTTCCGCCTGAAATACCAGGTACGACATCAGCAGCGCCCATTGCCATGCCTTTTAAATACGTTATAAATAACTTCAAAATTAATCCTAATCCATGATCTAAACTGCATAATATTGCTAGCGATTATACCCACTTGCCGTTAGGCAAACTACTAGCAGAGTATGAACATTAATGCTAATCTCATCCGACCAGACAATAATAACCCGAAATGGATTATGAATAACAACAAACCTAATAAAGTCATGGCATTATATCAAAAGGTGACAAGCTACCCTTTTGGTCACGCTCTATTTTCTAAAATGGTGTCTCGTATGGCACCGTATTTCGGCACCATCCATCCATACATTACATCCTTAAAAGAGCATAGATGTGAATGTTTGATCAAAAAGCGTAAAAGTGTCCAAAACCATATTGGTACGGTTCACGTTATCGCGATTTGTAACGGTATGGAAATGGCGATGGGGACTATGGCTGAAGCCTCTATCCCTAAACACTTACGCTGGATCCCTAAAGGTATGTCGGTAGAGTATACCGCCAAAGCTGGCACTGACATTTTATGTGTGGCAGAAGTTCAACCAGAGCAATGGCAAGTTGGCGATATGTTAGTCGATGTAAAAGCTTACGACACTAATGGTGTGGTGGTTGTTCAAGGCCATATTAAATTATGGATTTCAGAAAAGCCGCAGAAGGTATAAGCTAAGTTCACAAATGGACTAAATCTTTAGAATGATAAAACCATTACACTTTAATAATGGTTTTATCATCAATTATGGATGATACATGCTTATAAACCGTAAAATCGACCAAGCTTTAGCACCTTCAAATGATAATGGTATTTCCCGACACCAAACTCTTCTAACACATGGGCGGATCGCCAATTTAGATGCCATAAGGGGTTTTGCCTTACTAGGTATTTTGTTCCTCAACATCTACTATATGGCGAACAATTTTTATGGTTATGCTCCACACCAACCAGAGATAGCATCCGATTTAACGATAGAGATTGTCAGTAATTTTCTATTAGAAGGCCGCTTTATCAGCTTGTTTTCGATGTTGTTTGGCGCAGGTCTGTGGTTGCAATATCAAAAAACCACCAGCCTTGATAGTAAAAGTGATGGTGACAAAAGTGAGCACGGTAAAAATCGCATAAAACGCCGACTTTACTTATTAATCGGACTCGGGGCTATTCACGGGGTATTTTTATTTTCCGGTGATATTTTACTAAGCTATGGTTTATGTGGCTTAGTGGTCTGTCGATACTTCACCCTTGAGCCAAAACAATTACTCGCTAAATCGGCACTGTTTTTGTTGGTCGCAATGACCGTCATCGCTCTTATTTCAATTACCCTTGAGGATGAACAATTCTACCGCGGTTCAGACTATTTTATTGAACAACTCGCCATATGGACTGGCAGCTATACAGACCAAGTCGTCATGCAAGCCTATATGATTGGTTATATGTTACTGATTATTCCCATTTCGATTCTCTGGTATGGCGCAAGTTTAATGCTAATAGGGATGACCTTAATGAAGCAAGGTTATTTTGAGCGCGGATTCAGTCATAAGCAACTTGGGTTATTTGCCTGTATAGGCATCGCTTTTGCTAGCATTGACAGTCTATTAAGCCTGTCCGACTCTGCTGTGCTAAAAGAGGTTTCTGGTATATTTATGATGCTTGGCGCCATTCCAACAGCACTAATTTACTGGCATATCATTGTAAAAATTTGTCAAAACAATCCGTTAAAATTAACCCTATTACAAAATATTGGCCGACTGTCGTTAAGTTTTTATATTCTACAATCTCTTTTAGGCGTATTGCTATTACGACATTGGATGCCACAATGGCAAATGGAGTTTGATCGTATCGACTACATGCTTCTAGCAATAGTATTAGGTCTATTACAACTATTTTTAGCCGCTGTGTATTTACGTTTTTTCTCCCAGGGGCCGCTAGAGTATTTAATGACGAAGTTAACTCAGCGCAGTCAATAATGTCGCTTCAACACATCGCATAATGCCCCCAGATAAGCAAAATACTTAGGAGTAATTTTGAAGCATTTAATCCATTATTATCAGTATATTCGCATGATATTGATTAGCGTAATTCTAATTGGTCTTTCAGGATGTATTAGCTGGGTCACCCCAGCGGTAACACCTCAGTTAACTGAGTTACAAGCGGGTGAATACACTTTAGACCCCAATCATGCTGCGCTACTGTTTAAAATTCAGCACTTAGGCCTGTCTACCTATGTGGGACGTTTTAATCAATTTGATGCCCGACTGAGTTTTGATCCTAACAACATGCCAGCGGCACAATTAGAAGCCACAGTGCAAATTGATTCATTAGATATTAATAATCAAAAACTTGAAAAAACCCTGCAAAATAGCAGCTGGTTTGATAGTGAGCAGTTTCCGCAGGCTTATTTTAAAAGCCAAAAAGTCACCCCTATTGATGTAATAAATACCGATCCTAACATCAACAATCAGTTTGAGTTCCATGGCCTGTTAACCCTACACGGTGTGACTAAACCGGTTACATTTAACGCTACTTTTCATGGTGGCGCCGATAACTGGATGACGGGAAAATACACCCTAGGTTTTAGTGCGATAGGCACAATTAAGCGCTCTGACTTTGGCATGAGCAGTTACATCCCCATTGTGGGCGATGAAATTCAATTAGAAATTTATGCGGAGTTTTTAAAATGATGATATTTGCCGTTATCATGCTAGGAATATGGATAGCGTTATTGGCTGTGGGATATAGTTTTTATGCCCTATCCCCATGGGTTATTGGCGCGTTTATTGGCTTAAATCTATTGAGTTTTATTATCACCTGGTACGACAAACGTATTGCCACACATAATCAACAGCAATCCTCTTCATTAAATCAACGCAGTCGAATAAGTGAAAAAACCTTATACATTTACGCCCTACTCGGTGGCTGGCCTGCGGCAATAATAGCCCAACAGCACTTTCGGCATAAAACTCAAAAGAATGCTTTCAAATATCGATTTTGGTTGTCGATTATTGCCAATATCCTGCTTACTATCGGCATCAGTTACTTGTACCTGCTATACATGATTTAAGTCATTAAGTTTATTTAACTTGGCGCAAAAAGCCTTCATTGTGACCTCAATATAAACTAGGGTACACTACAACAATACTTTCCATTATTGATAATAAAGAGAATTTTTCATGCGCATGATCATTGCCGTAGCCGTAATCGCTTTAGTTATTTTTTACTTTTTCAACCAAATGACTAACCAAAAAGCTGCTAAAGAAAACATTGCTAAAGGCAGTACCTTTTTAGCTGAAAATGCCAAGCGTGAGGGCGTAGTACAAACTTTATCAGGCTTACAGTATGAAGTGATCACTAAAAGTGACAACACCGAACACCCAACCGCTAAAAGCAATGTAACCGTGCATTACCATGGCACCTTGATTGACGGTACTGTTTTCGACAGCTCAGTTGAGCGCGGACAAACAATTGCCTTTCCACTGAATCAGGTCATTAAAGGTTGGACCGAAGGCGTTCAGCTAATGACTATTGGTGATAAATTCCGCTTCTATATTCCAAGTCAATTGGCTTATGGCAATCGTACTAGCGGCAAAATTGTTGGCGGGTCAGTGTTGATTTTTGATGTTGAGTTATTTGAAATTAATTGATTTAGTTCACTTTATTACTTTACCTAAACGCCTCATTTTTTGAGGCGTTTTTGTTCTGGTAAACTCAACCAAAATAATTAAGCTGTTTCACCTCACTATGGCACTGCACTTGAGCATTAACATTGTAAATACAGCTATAGTGGTTATCTAAAATAATATTTCACCCAATAGGTGAAAGAAATCGCTCCTTTATCCTGTCTTTAGTATTTATCTGCACCTTAGGTTCACAAAACTCGCTTTTTCCGCTTAGGTTTAAAGCACTTATTTATTGTCATGAGCAACACAAACTTATCGAGGTCCTCAATGTTACTGAATAAAATACCCCTACTGATTAAAGCCAGCTTAATTATTTCTCTTCCATTAATTACCTCACCAGCAACAGCCTCAGAAAAAACCATTGCTGAACTGGTAGATGCTATAAATGGTACGCCTGATACGGTAAGTCGTGATGCGGGTAAAAAAGTGAAGTTGCGTAACCATGCAAAGGGATTTTGTACCTCAGGTGTGTTTAAGCCCAACCCAGCAATCAATGACACTTTAACTATTCCATTTTTAAATCAAGCTGAAATAGACATCATTGCACGTTTTTCCTTAGGAGGAACCAACGCCCATACAACAGATAAAACCGCGGGTCGCTTTATGTCACTTAAAATTGATGGCGATAAAGAAAGCTTAAACTTTGTCACCTCTAATGCTGAAGTGTTTTTCGCCAGTAATCTAGATGATTTTTTTACCTTCCAAACCAAAGTCAAACAGGGACCAGAAGGTAAGCAATGGCTTATTGATAATAAACCTCACGCTAAAGCTTTTTTTGGTTATGTAAAGCAACTCACCCCAACCGCAAGCTATGCTAATAATCGCTATTTTGGGGTTAATAGTTTTCTATTTACATCAAAAGATGGCCAATCAATTCCAGGTCGTTGGATTTTCGAACCAGTTGAAGGGGTAATTGGCGCATCAACAACACAGCTGGCTAAGCTAAGTGATGATTTTTTACAGGACGAGTTAACAAATCGCGTTGAAAATAAACCGGCAAAATGGGACTTATTTATTCAACTTGCAGAAGCAGAAGATAAAATTAATGACCCAACCATTGTATGGCCACAATCACGTCAACGACTGCTGGTCGGCCAAGTGATTATCAATGGCAGTAATGACAGTGCTAACGCTACCCAGGATTGTGCTAAAGGGATTTTTAACCCGCTATTACTGCCAAAAGGTATTGCGCCTTCGAACGATCCTATTCTAAACGCCCGCACACCGGCTTATATTGAGTCTTTTATCAGACGTAATTAATCCGTTAACTCAATAGCGCTTGCGTATACCTACATACAAGCTATACGCAATCGCTATTAAGGTTATTCTATGATGCTTACAAAGCTAATGAACTCAAAAGACATGTTTAAGCTAACCTTTCCCCAAGATAAAAAGGATCATCTATTGATTTTGCAGGCAGGGTAAACCACTTTGCCCCTGCTGTTGTCATATAAAAATGGTCTTCATGACGCACGCCAAACTCACCTGGCACACATAGCATAGGCTCGTTACTAAAACACATACCTTCAGCTAATGGTGTGCGATCGCTTTTAACTAAATATGGCCATTCATGAATATCTAAACCAATCCCATGACCAGTGCGATGCGGTAGACCTGGAACGGCATAATCCGGTCCAAAACCTGCTTGCTCTAATATTTGTCTCGCTGCAGTATCCACATCACCACAGGGTAAATCAATTTTAGCGATATTAAACGCCGCTAACTGCGCTTGTTGTTCCAATTGCCATAATTCACGTTGGCGCGTGCTTGGCTCACCATACACATAAGTGCGGGTGATATCTGAGTTATAACCTTCTAATTGGCAACCGGTATCAATCAGCACAGTATCATTTTTGTCTAGCGCTTTAGGCGACTTAACCCCGTGCGGGTAAGCGGTATCTTCACCAAATAACACAATACAAAAATATGACCCGCGCTTGGCTCCCACTTTACGATGCGCGCTATCAATAAAGGCGCTCACTTCGTCTGTGGTAATACCTTCATATAAAATACTCGCGGCGGCTTTGTGCACTTCAATCGTCATGTTCATGGCTTGTTGAATAAGCGCTAACTCGGCCGGAGACTTAATCATACGACAACCCGCAGTAACTGATTTAGCATCAACTAAAGTTAACTGTGGTGCGGCTTTCGCAATACCATTACTGATAAAATAGGAAGTCGACTCATCAATAGCGAGTTTGGCATGACTGGCCTCTATTCCCATTGCTACTAGAGTGTCAACGAGCAACACATATGGACTTTCATCTTCGTGCCAAGTATTCACAGTCCCCTCAACCAGCATATAGCCTTTGATGGTATCAAGTTCAAACGCAGGAGCAATATACTGCACCTCACCTTTAGCGGGTAAAATAGCGCCCACCATTCGCTCACTGGCAAACCAGCGCATACCGGTAAAGTAATAAAGGTTGGTACCAGCATTAAGATAAACCGCATCGATGCCTTGTTGCTGCATCAATTGCTGCGCTTTGATGATACGCGCTTCAAATTCAGCTAAGGCTATTGGCTCAACATCCTGAGTCATATTTTTTAAGCCTTCAAGGGCTTGCTGTGGACTAACGCCACCGATACCGATTGTCATGTAAAACTCCAAATTAGTGGGTTATGCTTTATTAATACAGCAAAAGAATAGCCGATAATGCGCGTTGAAATTGTATACAATATAAAGTTACAATTGATTAGGTCAAGTTAAAGTACAGTCTGCTTGCAACTTATCATCCGAGCTTGAGATAATCAGGCCACGTTCCTCACTCGCCCAACCCTACTTTTGGAGTCGCCTTTTATGTCTCAATCATCTGTTATTGCAGAGCGTGTTAGCGCCATTCGCCAGCAGCTTATTATCGAAAATATTGATGCTTTTATTATTCCTCGCGCAGATGAATATTTAGGTGAATACGTTCCAGCCAGAAATGAGCGACTACATTGGGCGACAGGCTTTACCGGATCTGCCGGCATGGCCATAGTGCTAAAAGACACCGCAGCCATTTTTACTGATGGCCGTTATACAGTGCAAGTGCCTCAGCAAGTGGATGGCGCACTGTTTCAGTATTTAAGTTTAACTGACGATCCACAAATTGACTGGTTAATCGACACGCTTGGTGCAGGCAGCAAAGTCGGCATCGATAGCCGTTTGCATACCTTAGCCTGGTACCAAAATGCTAAGTCTGAATTTAATAAAGCCGATATTGAATTAATCGATGTGCAGCAAAATCCGATTGATGTGCATTGGCATAATCGCCCTCAGCTGCCAACGTCACCTTTTACCTTGTTCAGCCATGAAGGTGCAGGTCGCAATAGCTTAGACAAACGCCAACAGATAGGCGCGTTAGTGAAAAAACAAGGTGCGGATGTCGCATTAATCGCCGCACTAGATTCATTTTGTTGGTTGCTGAATATTCGAGGTAACGATGTGCCACGCTTGCCGGTTATTTTAGGCTGCGCCCTATTAGCGACCAATGGTGACATGACCTTGTTCACTGACTTAGCTAAAGTGCCTACTGGTTTTACAGAGCATGTGGGCACAGGTGTCACCGTAAAAGATGAAGCTGAATTAGCCACAGCATTAGCTACGTTAACTGGGGTTAAATTATTAGCTGATCCTAACTCAGCTAACGCATTTTCACAGCTTCAAGCTCAAGCGGCTGGCGCAAAATTAATTGCCGGACTTGATCCTGTAGCTCTGCCTAAAGCACAAAAAAATTCCGCAGAACTTGCTGGTATAAAAGCCTGCCATATTCGTGATGGGGTGGCCGTGTCACGCTTTTTAGCCTGGTTAGACAGTCAAGTTGAACAAGGTATTATGCATGATGAAGCGGCTCTTGCTGAGCAATTAGAAAGCTATCGATTACAAGACCCACAATATCGCGAGCCTAGTTTCGATACCATTTCAGCAACGGGTGCTAACGCCGCTATGTGTCACTATAACCACAATAATGGCACGCCAAGCACCATGGAGATGAATAGCATTTACTTAGTGGATTCTGGCGCACAATACTTAGACGGCACCACAGATGTCACCCGTACAATAGCCATTGGTAATGTGACCGATGAACAGCGAAAAATGGTCACTTTAGTATTAAAAGGTCATATCGCCTTAGACACGGCACGTTTTCCTAAAGGGACTTCAGGTGTACAACTCGATGCATTTGCACGCCAGTATTTATGGCAACATGGCTTTGATTATGACCACGGTACAGGCCATGGTGTGGGTCACTTCTTAAGTGTTCATGAGGGCCCACAACGCATTGGCAAAAACGTCAACAGCGTCGCGTTATTACCGGGAATGGTGTTATCCAATGAACCGGGCTATTACCGTACAAACGGCTTTGGTATTCGTATAGAAAACTTAGTGGTGGTGCAACACTGTGAAGCACTAAAAGGCAGTGAGCGTGAAATGTATGAATTTGATGCCATCACGCTTATTCCTATGGATACACGTTTGATTGATAAATCACTACTCTCAACAAGTGAAATTAATTGGTTTAACCAATATCACGCCAAAGTACGCAAAACACTGACACCTCTTATGCAAGGTGATGATTTAATTTGGTTAAATAAAGTTACCGTGGCTATTTAAGCGCTTATTGTTATTATCGATAAACGGCGATCATCAACAGATCGCCGTTTTTATTGGATAAAGTGTAAGAACTATACAAACTCTGTCGAAAAGTTTGTTATAATCCGCGCCCGTCAAAACACGTACGTTTGATACGCCAACATGCCTAACATTATTGATAATATCAGGCATTAATAGTGCGTAATTCATCCAAACACCGTACGTTGTAATAAACAAATATTGTAAAACCCCGCCGAATAAACTGTCGGCTTGATGCTTAATTAGGAACTGAAACCATGAAATTTGAATCTTTTAGCTTCGCACCTGAAATTTTACGCGCGATCGCTGAATGCGGTTATCAGACAATGACACCTGTTCAGCGCCAAGCCATTCCCGCTATTCGCCGTGGTTCAGACGTCTTAGCCAGTGCCCAAACGGGGACAGGTAAAACAGCTGCATTCGCCTTACCTATTTTGCAAAAAATGATGGAAAAGCCTAGAGCTGCGATAGCCTCTAATACTCGCGTGCTGATATTAACCCCAACACGCGAATTAGCAGCACAGGTTGCTGACAATGTTGCCGCTTACGGTAAACACATGAACATCAATGTATTAACCATTTATGGTGGCGTAAAGATGGAAAGCCAAGCTGCAAAACTGAAGCGCGGCACCGATGTTATCGTCGCCACGCCAGGTCGATTACTCGAGCACATTTTGTCGTGTAACTTAAGCTTGTCTCACGTGGATTTTTTAGTGTTAGATGAAGCTGACCGTATGCTTGATATGGGCTTTAGTGCTGATATTGAAAAAATCTTGCAAGCGGTAAATAAGAATCGCCAGAATTTACTGTTTTCTGCAACCTTCTCTAACGCAGTAAAAAAACTAGCAAATGACATGCTAAACAAGCCTGTCATTATTTCTGCTAACGATCAAAATAGTACTGCGGATACCATTAGCCAAGTGGTTTATCCGGTTGAACAGCGCCGTAAACGCGAATTATTGTCTGAATTAATTGGCACGAAAAACTGGCATAAAGTATTAGTATTTAGTGCGACGCGCGCAGATACCGAGCAATTAGTGAAAGAGTTAAACCTTGATGGTATTCCGACCGCTGTGGTTCATGGTGAGAAATCTCAAGGTACACGTCGTCGTGCTTTACGTGAGTTTATGGAAGGTAAAATACGTGTATTAGTGTCGACAGAAGTCGCCGCGCGTGGTTTAGACATTCCTGACTTACAGTACGTGGTCAATTACGACCTACCTTTCTTACCTGAAGATTATGTGCATCGTATTGGTCGTACTGGTCGTGCGGGTAAATCTGGGGTAGCTATCTCGTTTGTTAGCCGCGAAGAAGAGCGTACCCTAAATGATATTGAAAAGTTAATTGGTCAAAAAATTCGCCGTATTACAGTACCTGGCTATGAAGTCAGCAATCGTGAACTGCTACTTAAACAAATTCAAAAGCGCCGCAGTTTTGGTAAAAGTAAACAACGTGATGATGGTGCAAGCGCGCAAATGATTGCCGAAAAAAGCATGCAAGGCCGCCGTGTATCCGTTGGTCAATCTAAAGATGCTGTAAAGTATAAAAAGATTAAGTAACCATTCAACCATTGGGTGAACCATCACCTAATATCACAAAGCGTAGGTAATTTACCTGCGCTTTGTGACCGCAATAAATGAATTAATAAAGGTATTCATAATTAACAAGTTAAGTTATTAGCCCATAAATGTCACACGTCTAATCAGTCCACCTTCAACTTCATACGCCGCAATCACTTTCACACTTCTATCAATGCAATTGACATCTTCACTAGCCGACTCAGCCAACTCGTGATCAACTAAATACTGTCCTTGGACAATGCGTTTTATAGAGGTGGCACAAAGGTATTTTAAACTGGCAAATTTAGCACCATATTGTTCAATTAACTTTGCTTTACCTTGGTATTGTCGTCCTCCCGACAAGGTAAATATTTCAATATCATCATGATAGGTTGCAGCAAATGCGACAATATCTCTGGCATTATACGCTTGCAGTTGCTGGTCAATGAGCGTAATTGTGATCAATTCTTGTTCGGTAAAATTCTGACCTGTAAATGATTGTTGCATTGCGACCTCTGATACAAAATTTTTAACACGGCTAAATTATTCACCCGCCTGAACCATAGCCAAAATCTTTACCGCCTTTTCAAAGTGATCAAGTTGATGGATTTGGATCCACCAAGTCGCCGCTTCCATCAATAATTCAGGATTATCATTTTTATTAGCAAAAAAAGCATAAAAAGATAACCCGACATTTGTGCCTTTTTGGTCAATTTTGTTAAGACAAACAGCCACAATGGTTTCTTTCAAGCTATCGCGCATTAAATACTCCTTCATATTATTTTTACATCTGCTGAAATGAATTAGCTGATACTCAGGTCTAATGGGTTAACCAAATCTATTTTACCTATTTAGGAGCCCTTGTGTTCAATAAACTCGTACTTGTTGCAACATTAGCCGTTGCCAGTTTAACCGCTATAGCCAAACCAATCGCGTTAGATGAAAACAATATTAGCCCACTACTTAATGGACATGAAATACCCGATGTCACCTTAACAACAGTTGATGGCAAGGCGGTTAATTTAAAAGAACTTGTTAGTCAAAAAAAGACTATGTTCTTTTTCTATCGCGGTGGATGGTGCCCATTTTGTAATGTGCAAATGGGGCAGCTACAAGCTATTGAGCCTAAGTTAATTGAAATGGGTATTCAGCTAGTAGGAATATCACCCGACTCGCCTGAAAAACTACAAGCTTCAATGACAAAAAACAAACTTAACTACTTATTACTGTCAGATGAAAAAATGGCTGCAGCGCAAGCGTTTGGTCTAGCGTTTTACACCAGCGATAAAGTCACCAGCCTGTACCAAGCAAAACTGGGCGTATCAAACACACTTTATAATATGCCTACAGGTGAGGCTCGATTAGTACTGCCAGTCCCAGCTATTTACTTGAGTGATAAAACAGGTTTAATTCAATTTATGTATGCAAACCCTAATTATAAAGTCCGTGCAGCGCCTGAACTCATTTTAATGGCAGCCAGTTTAGTTGAATAACCTCATTATTTAGCACCCACTTCCACGATCCACTTTGGGTATAACAGCAATGCTGCTTATACCTTTTTTTTGATTGTTTTTTTATTCGCATTTAATTATCTTTTGCTACACTTAAGTCATTAAATATACACGAAATGTGATTATGGCTCGCAAATCTATATTAACTCGGCTGAATAAAGTTTTTATCTCAATAACAATACTGGTCATTCTCATTGCCAGTATTTTTGCTTACACCAGTCAAAAAATGCATATCACCAGTGACGCTATTTTGCATGCTGACTTGCCGTTAGAATTGGCTGTTGAGTCAATGAATACTTCGCTACAGGCAATGCAGACCAATGCCGCACTGTATTTGTTAGGATATGAAGATCAAAAAATACAGTATCAGCAAAACTTTAACGCACTACAAAACATTCAACAGCAAATCACTGAAAAAAATTTACTTACCTCCACAGAACAAATCGCTACATTTAATCGCATTCATCACCTCAGCAATACGTTGAACCAGCAATATCTAACGCTGATATTTAATGCCTATCGACCCGCGGATGAAAATACAGCAAAGAGTATCGCGGCTAATTTATTGATTAATACTGCGACCCCACTTGAGAAGATTATCCGCATGCGGGCCAATGATGAAATCAAAGGTTCTCAAGAAAACTCTGATGAAGATGAGTTACGCTATGATGATATTCCCGCTATTCAATATTATTTGCAAATGGTCGATGAAGCGGGTGATATGCAAAGCGCTTTTGCAAGATATTTATTAAATGATCAATATGCTAAACAAGAGTTTGATGATAATGCAGCTAATTTTTTACAATGGCTAAAATTATTGGAGCCATTAGAACAAGATGAAGATGAAATAAAAGACATTATTTACATCAAGCAGTTATTCCAACAACTAGTCAATGACGGTCATCGTTTATTCCAACTCTATAACCCTCAAATTTTAGCTTCTGCCACTGATGCTTTTCATAATATGAAAAGTAACCAAATCGTAGAAATTGAGCAGCAAATGGCTGTATTAATAAAAACGACTTCAAACCAGGTTATTCGCCAGTTAGAAGACTTAAAAGATACTAATATGAATAGTATTATTTTATTGGCTATTTTCGCTGCCATAACCATCATACTGCTAATTTCATTAAGCTTTTATGCAAAAAAAACTATCTACTTACCTATTGCCAATTTAGCTCAATCGGTTAATGCATTACGTGTTGGCGAGCGAAATATTCAATTTAAACATAATGATGATGAACTAGGAGATGTGTTTGCCAATGTGGCCAAATTCCAACATGATTTACGCCAACTTGATGTACTACAACAAAATAAAACTGTCTATAAGCGACAGTTAGAACTTGAAAGAGACAAACTTCAGCAAGCTATTGAACACTTGACGCAAGCGCAAAAAAAACTAATTAATAGTGAAAAAATGGCCTCGCTTGGTGCACTTGTTGCTGGGATAGCCCATGAGATAAATACTCCAATAGGTATAGCAGTAACCATCAGTTCTACCTTTGATTCACGTGTAAGGGAATTTGTTAATCAAGCAAAAACAGGGCTACTTAATCTGTCTGATTTAGAGGTCTTTGAGCAGGAAAGCCTAGAAGGCCTAAGTATTATGCAACGAGCATTGGATAGGGCCGCAGAATTAATTCATAGCTTTAAGCAGGTAGCCATAGATCAATCCAGTGAAAAACGGCGTGAATTTTTACTCGATGAAATGCTAGATGAAGTGTTTAATACTTTAAAGCATCAAATAAAACGTTCGCCGTACAATATTACTATTGATTGCCCGCCAGATATCCTGTTGAACAGTTTTCCTGGACCTTTTGGGCAAGTTATCACTAACTTATTTAATAATGCTATTTTGCATGGATTTAATGGTGCTGATACCGGTGAGATTAACGTTAAAGTGACCCATGAAGAAAACAGCAAGGTAAAGATTAAATTTAGTGATAATGGTGTCGGTATTCCAATCGCTAACATTGATAAAATATTTGATCCATTCTTCACCACAAAATTAGGCCAGGGAGGGTCAGGACTTGGAATGAATATTGTTTATAACATCGTTAATACTATTTTAGGCGGTGATATTAGTGTGCACAGTCGAAATGGAACGACGTTTACGATTACGATACCTATTGTTGCGCCGAAGGAATTACCACATAAGGAAAGTGAATGATGTCTGATTTTTTTTTGAAAATCATCAATGATAAATCTTTGAAAACCAGTGATTCGCCTTCTACTGGCGCGGCAAAAACCAACGCCTCTGTCACAAATGCTGAACCTTGGATTATTGGTATTATTGATGACGAACCATCAATGCATGAAGTGACTAAATTAGCGTTATCTCGGGTAGAAATACTCGGTCGCCCGCTCTTTTTTATCAGTGCATTTAATGCCGATGAAGGGTATGAAATCATCAAAAACAATCCTAACATGGCGCTAGTATTACTCGATGTAGTCATGGAAACCGACGACGCGGGTTTAATATTAGTCAAACGCATCCGACACGAGCTTAAAAATAAGTTCTTGCAAATCATTCTTCGCACTGGGCAGCCTGGGTTTGCCCCTGAAGAAAAAGTCATCATTGATTATGAAATTAACGCCTACAAAACCAAAAGCGAGCTCACTAGAGCAAAACTATTTACTGCATTAGCGGCAGGTATTCGCAGTTATCGACAAATCACAGCTCTTGAAAAAAGCCGACAAGGATTGCGTTCGATCATCGATGCCTCTTCCAGTTTAATGCAAGAGCGATCGGTTTTCGACTTCTCTCGTGGCGTATTAAACCAGATAAGCGCACTTTTCGACATCGAAGCTGAAAGTATTTTTTGTGTATCTCAACGACCGCAAAATGGCCCCTCAGCCATAATCAGTAGTCAAAGTGACGATTACATTGTGGTGGCTGCAAGTCATAAATATCAATCTTTGTTTGGTAAAGGGCTAACTAAGCTTGATAAAACAGACCGTGCGATTCAATCTGTTTATCAGGTCCTTGAACAAAAATCCCATTTATTTAACGACGAATTCAGTTGCCTCTATTTATCGACGCCTTCACTTTGGGAAGGTGTGATTGTGGCAGAAAAAGCTCAAAAACTAAAAGATATCGACCAAGAATTATTGCAAGTTTTTTGCATGAATGTCGCTGTAGGGTTAGAAAATGCCAAATTTTTTAACTATTTAAATAAAGCCGCATATATAGATGAAGTGACTGGATTATATAGTCGTGCTGGATTTATTGATCACGCAAAAGCTTTTCATCAGCAACATGGGAACAATATTTGTCTATATTTACTGGATGTAGACTACTTCCATAATATTATAGAAAGTTTAGGCTATGAGTTTGGCAACAAAATTTTAAAACGTATTTCTAGCCACTTAATATCTTCTTACGGTGAGGACGTGCTAATTGCTCGGTTGCATTCTGACGTGTTTGCATTGTTATTACCCAATGGCCTAATTAAACCACAAAACGTAGCACTAAGAAGCTCTTTTCCGTTTAACATTGATGAGCATTCTATCAGGCTAGGTATGACGGTTGGCGCAGCACAGCTCAGCAAAGAGTTGATGATTGAGGGACAGTACCAAACGATTAATAATAATGGCAAACGTACATTTGATGCGGCGTTATTATTACGTCATGCCGAAATAGCGCTTAAAGTAGCCAAAGAGAACCGTCGCGGTTCCGGCCAGCTATTTGATCAACATTATGAATTAGATTCACATAAAAGAATGAATCTGCTTAACGATCTTCGCCAGGCTATTACTCAGCAGGAACTGTTTTTAGTGTTGCAACCTAAAGTACATACCACCAACGAAAATATTATTGGTTATGAGGCATTGTTACGCTGGAATCATCCACACAAAGGTCCCATTCCACCGAATGCATTTATTCCCGCGGTGGAAAAGTCAGGCTTATATTATGATGTAGACTTATACGTTGCTAAAGCAGCCTGCCAGTTACTTAATGATTACCCACAAATAACTCACCCTATTTCGATTAACCTATCAGCAAACTCGCTGAAGCATGAAACCTTTGTTGATGAATTGTATGCGATTTTTGAAGCAGCCAATGTAAGCTTAAGTAGAGTCGAATTAGAAATAACTGAAAATGCTTTAATCCATTCCGATTCCGCGATTAAAGAGTTAGATAAACTCGCAGAGTATGGGTTTACTATCTGTTTAGATGATTTTGGAGCTGGATATTCGTCATTAGGTTATTTACTCCGCCTGCCACTGCATACGATTAAAATTGACCGCGCTTTTGTGTCGCATTTAGTCGGTAACATTAATGCACAAATAGTATTAGAAGGCATTATTCATATGGGGATTAAACTGGGTAAGGATATGGTCGTTGAAGGTATTGAAACAGAACAACAGCTGGCATTGGTAAAAAAAATGGGCGCAGACGTAATTCAAGGCTTCTATTTTTTCAAACCTTTAACCATTGAACAAATTCTCAATTTATCAGACCAATATCAGATATAAAAATGTCAGAATAGCTTAAGTCCAAGTACACTATGCATTAACGACAAGATCACTCTGTATTAACGATATAGCATTTACACTGGAACATTGAAACAGCATGACTGAAACTTATAACTCAGCAATACTTAATTTGGCTGTCACTGGCATACATGATTTAACAGAATCGAATAAACAACACAAAGGTGTACGCACTCCTGCACAAGAAAGCCACTTTTTATGCAGTTGGATGGTCGATGCTCTCAAAACAAAACGCTTTTCAAAACTGGTTGCCGAAGATTTAACTCAATGGATCCGTCTTGGTAGAAGCCAAGGTGCAGGCGCACAGCTAAAGCAGCTACTGGAGCGCATAGTTATACAATATCAAGATGCCAAAACCGCTAAACTGGGTGAAGCATTAGGCGCATTGCTAGCCGATTTTAGCCAAAAAAACTGGTTAGTCGTGACCGATACACCATTATCAAGTAAATTAAAATTAGACGGTGACGGTCAATCAAGTGTGGTGGTTTGTGCTGACCAGATGAGAAATCATCTTAAAGACACTGAGTTGTTAAAACCAATTGCATTGTACGTTAGGGGTGATGAAAATGTGCTTGCAGAAATAGCACTACTCCATGGCTTATTAATAAGCCAGGCAAATAAAAAAACCACTTTAATTAAACATCACAAAACCTACTTGATCATTCCACAAAACCAGCATCTTAATTTGTGTTTACTTGCCAAACTAAAGTAGTCCGGAATTGTCATAAAAAAGGTTGAATAATTGCTTCAAGCTGATATATCTATTCGTAGGTTATTTTCAAAAAGGGATAATTCTTGAAGCCTTTATTTTGTACCTTATCATTAGTGTTCTGTTTATTATTGCCCAATATTGCTATGGCCAACACAGTGTTGAAATACAATGTGAGTGGCTCTAGCAGCTGGGTGCCCTACTACCTTCCTGAACAACCAGAACAACCAGGCATTCTTGGAGAACTGGTACCGAAGGTGTTAATGCTGGCAGAAATCAGCAGTGAGAAACATAATTATCCACCCAAACGCACCAATCAAGCACTAGAGAGTGGTTTATTAGACTTTGATTTTGTCAGCCCGAGTTGGTTCCCAAATGAAGATATGGGAGACCAATTTGTCACTTCAGAGCCTATGATTCAAATTAAAGAAAACATCATAACCCTAGAAGATAATGCTACTGCGTGGAAAAATGTAGACAGCATCAAAGGCCAGCCTATTGGAACCGTTAGGGGCTATCTATATCACGATGACGCATTATTTACCCGAGTCGACTTCACCTCAGAACAAGAGCTGATAAAAGCTCTACATAAAAACCGAATTCAAGCTGCTATTTCAGGTGACTTGCCAGCTTTATATTGGAGTAAAAAATTTAATCTTCCCATCGCATTAGCAGCCGTTCATTCAGATGGTGTATTAGTTATGCGGCTTCGAAAAGAACATAAAGATTTACTACCAAAGATCAATGCTGCAATCGCCATTTTAAAAGCCAATGGCACTATTGATGCTATTATCGACAAGTACATAAATCAATCAGGGTTAAGTGAATAAACACATGCCATTATAGCCTAAAAAGGATTCAGGCTATAACCTTGCTGAGCTAATATTGCATGTGCGGTTAAAGCCGATAATGCCATGTCAACTCCCGGTAATAAGTCATTCTGACTGATACCATAATAAGCAGCGGTTTGACCGCATACATAAAATTTTACTTGGTACTTACTCAGTTCAGCAATTAATGGCTTATTCGCGTTAGGGGTATTTTTATGGGTTTGCTGATACAGCGTATTATGAGTCATATCCATAGCTGCTTTGCCATGTACAACCAAAGCTAACTCAATATCTTCAAGCTTAACACCTGCAGCCACATGCATATTGATAAATCGAGCCAAAGTATCAATCTGTCTATTAACCTCGCCAGCGTTAGCAGCCGAACCGAGATCAAAGGCGACTTTAAATTTCATATTTTGTGGGATAGCTAATTGACTATCAACCTCTGCAACCTTACCAAACTCTTTAATTACAGTGCCGGGTTTAAAGGCGGCTAATCCTGATTCAGCATAACTGACTTGGCTAAATGCCATAAGCATTAGCAACACAAGGCTACTGAATATTTTCACTGGGTTAGATATATGATACATAAGATCCCTTGCATGCGTAAAAGTTGATCACCAGTTGTTATCGCAGATATACTTACTGATGATTTATTGGTTTGAAGAGTGATCATGAAGATAAGACAAATTACCCTCAAAGATTGGCCTGCTATTATGATTATTCAAGCCAATTGTTACCATGACATTAATCCTGAACCATTGGAAGTCATGCAAAGTAAATGGCATGCATCCCCACAGAATAGCTTGGTATTAGAGTATAATAACCTAATTGTAGCTTATATACTTTGCCACCCTTGGCCAAAGGGCGACGCCCCAAAATTAAATACCACATTAACAGCAACATATGACACTCAATCCTTATACATACATGACATGGCAGTATCACCCTCTGCGCAGGGATTAGGTATAGCGAAACAGCTTGTTAATCACACCATACACGCGTCTGCTGAACAAGGGTTTTATGGTATTGGTTTAGTTGCCATTCAAGGGGCTAGTGAGTTTTGGCAGCGCTTTGGTTTTAAACCTTTTAATGATATTAGCCCTACACTATTAACTTCACTAGCCAGCTATAACGACGACGCCTGTTACCTCTTTTTTAATGCGAAACCAGAATAGCTTAATAAACAGCCCAAAGATAACGACTGTCTTGGAATATTTATGACCAGTTCTGAAAAATCATATTGGTGATACGCTAATGAACGTGGGACAATTAAAGACCTTGCAAAAAGTGATCACTTTACGCTTATTTGTTTCTATTTGAGGTGTGTTAACTCAAAGAACCACTTAAGCCAGATTAACTTTGAACAGATTTATGCATTCTCGGTGCAATATATTTTATTTTTAGAAGCGACATATGATCGCTTGAGGATTATGAATGGCACGCCAAGTGATTTATACCTTTAAAGGCAAAACCAAAACAATTGCGTTTAGCTACGATAAGCACCACGACCTTTATGAAGCCGCGGCAGAAGCAGAAGGAATCGATTTAACCCGTTTTCTGGCAATGGAGCAGCAGGTGGCTTTAACCTCTAAAAAAGGTGCGAAAGCAGAAAAAGAATTTCGTCAAACTGAATTTGCACGTTTTGGTTTTACTAGCATTAAATTTGTTCGTGAAGAAGAAGTATAAGAAGGCTAATTGATATGTTAAATGCAGAACACGCCAATTTTCCCCGTGCAAGTTTTGTACGACGTTTAGGGGCAATGATTTATGACGCCTTGCTTGCTGTCGCGGTATATATGATTGCTGGCGCTATAGGCTTTGGGGTTTTCTACGGTTTATATACCACAGGAATAATTTCATTAGGTGGCTATGAGCATATATCAGATACGCTGAACAACACCCCTATTTATCAAGGTGTTTACCAGCTATGGTTGGCTTTATGTGTGGGTGGTTTTTATGCACTATTTTGGAGTAAAGGTGGTCAAACTCTTGGCATGAGAGCCTGGCGTTTGAAAGTTCAACATCCGAATGGTCAAAACCTGAGTTTTATTACTGCTTGCGCCCGTGTTATCTGGTCAATACTAGGACTCGGCAACTTATTTATTTTATTAAATAGCGACAAATTAGCTTTACAAGATAAGATGACTCGCTCTGAAATAGTCATATTATCTGTTGAAGCTAATCAGATGCGCAACTGGCATGGTGCTTAACGCTATCCTGATATAGTGCTAATTATATCTGTATTATTAAATACGCGCTTCGGCGCGTTTTTAATTTTACACCTACTGTAATTGTCATTGTACTAGGCTTAATACTGATACCTGACCATAAGGACATATCAAATGAAAACAATAGGCTTAATTGGCGGCATGAGCTGGGAAAGCACTCAAAGCTATTATCAAGTGATTAATCAGTCGATTAAGCAGAGGTTAGGCGGATTACATTCAGCAAAAGTGATTCTTTTTAGTGTTGATTTTGCTGAAATTGCCGCACTACAAGCTCATGGTGACTGGCAAAGTGCTGGAGAAATGCTCGCTGACGCAGCACATAAACTATCGCTCATTGGTGCTGATGCTATTGTGGTGTGTACCAATACCATGCACAAAGTAGCCCCACAAATCGAGGCTAGCATTAATATCCCATTGCTGCATATTAGTGATGCTACCGGTCAAAAATTAGTGAACGATAAGATAACTAAAGTGGGCTTATTGGGCACTCAATTTACTATGGAGCAAACTTTCTATAAAACACGTCTGTCGCAAAACTTCCCGATTGAAATTATCACCCCAGATCAGCAAGACCGAGAAACAATTCATCGTATTATTTATCAAGAATTGTGTTTAGGGAAAGTATTACCTAGTTCTAGAAAAGAATACTTGGATATAATCGATAAATTGGCACAGCAAGGGGCACAAGCAATTATTCTAGGTTGCACAGAAATAGGCTTGCTGGTTAAACAAACTGATACATCGATACCGCTTTACGATACCGCCCTGATCCATGCAGAAGCTGCGGTTGAGTTTATGCTGAACAAATAAAGGAATATTGATGAATTGAATCACTATATTATTCGATTATATTCACCTAATCAAAAAACTAAAAAGGCCACATTGAGTGGCCTTTTTAGTTTGTTATCATGAGCTGAGATTAATTTACTTTCTAATATAGTAAAAGGCTAAACTGGTAAATAAAATACTTGGAGTAACAGCGCCGACCACAGCAGGAAGATCATACACCATACTCATAGGACCAAATATCTGATTGCTGATGTAAAAACTAAAACCGGCCACCACACCGAGCAATACCCTAGCCCCCATAGTAACTGTACGCAAAGGACCAAATACAAATGACAAGGCAACCAGCATCATCACAGCAACGGTTATAGGCTGCATAACCTTGCGCCACAGGGCCAACTCATATCGGCTCGAGTCTTGTTGATTAATTTCCAAATACTCTAAATATCCCAGCAGCCCTTGAATAGACAATGCTTCAGGTTTAACCGATACCACGCCAAGTTTGTCTGGGGTTAAGGTTGAACGCCATTGCTCTGTTGGCGTTTCAACCAACTCAATGCGGTCCTCAGATAAATGAGTGGTTGTCACTTCAGTCAGCTGCCATTCATCTTGTTTAAAATCAGCATGTTTAGCCTGAGTTAATTGTACTAATTTTGACTGTTCATCAAACTTATATAAGGTAATATTATTAAGCTTATTAATATCTTGTACTTCACCGATATTGACAAATAAATCACCGTCTTTAGCCCAAATACCTCGATTAGATTTTATTAAACTACCACCGGATATTTTCGTCGCTTGCAGCTCTTTAGCAGATTGCTCTGCCACTGGCGCGCCCCACTCGCCTAAAGCCATTACCATTATCATCAAAGGAATAGCCGTTTTCATTGCTGACAAAGTGATTTGTAAACGCGACATGCCTGATGCTTGCATAACAACAAGTTCAGAATTAGACGCTAGCATTCCCATACCGATTAGTGCTCCAAGCAATACCGCCATAGGGAAAAACATTTCAATATCGCGCGGCACTAAATAAAGTACATAAACACCGGCATCCATCATGCTATAACTACCACGGCCAACAAGCCTGAGCTGATCAACCCATTTAATAATCCCTGACAGACCAGTTAAGACTAACAAACACAGTGCTGAGGTACTTAAAATTATCCGTGAAATATATAAATCAATTATGTTCATGCGCTCACCTGCTTATTACGTTTAAACAGGCTTAAAAATCTGACACTGGCCGGCCTTTCTTTGCTGAGTAACAATATACCCATTACAAGAGCGCAACCATGTATCCACCACATGCCTAAATACAACGGAATAACTTCATCTTGTAGCGCTTTACGTCCCGCAACCATTAACCCAAAATAACCTAAATATAATAAAATAGCTGGGAACATTTTAGCGAACTTACCTTGGCGAACGTTCACTCTTGCCAAAGGAACCGCTATTAATGTTAATAATGGAATTGATAATGGAATCGCTAAGC
This sequence comes from Shewanella glacialimarina, assembly GCF_020511155.1. Lineage (NCBI taxonomy): Bacteria > Pseudomonadati > Pseudomonadota > Gammaproteobacteria > Alteromonadales > Shewanellaceae > Shewanella > Shewanella glacialimarina. Next base: position 3,443,677 of record NZ_CP041216.1, read on the forward strand.
GCCATTGAAACTCAGCAACGGCTTCTGGGCCAAGGGTATCGAGTAACTCATTAATAGGCATAGCAGAAAGCTTACGGCTGCGTTCATCCACCTCTTGCTCTTTTATTTCCATTTTATAGCCGCCAAACTCAATGATTTGATAATTCATTGCGTTAGGGCTGCCCTGATAGCGTAAACCACTTTCAAGCTTTAACTGCTGGCTACCAAACTCATCTTCAATCACTTTACCTTGTTGAGCCACGACAATATTGGTCAGCCCCTGCTCATCGCCAACTTCCGGTAACTGAGCAACGAAAACTTTACCTAACTGATTATCTTTACTAATAGTCTCAACAAAAAGTACCGCACGGCCATTAGGGCTTGTTTGAAAACGCCCTTGAGTTAATGCTGCTAGCCCTGCCTCAGATTGTGCTTGTTCAAGCACTTGATTTTGCCTTTCTTCCGCCCAAGGGGAAACATAAATAGCCAAATAAGCGGTAAATATCATATTAAACACAGCTAAAATCATCGTGACTCTTGTGACATACCATTCACTCACGCCAACGCCATGTAATACCACCATTTCATTTTCGGCATACATTCGCCCATGGGCGAGTAATATTCCCAAAAAGAAACTTAAAGGCAGAATAAGTACGGTTAGCTGAGGCAGATTTAACCCCAATAATGTCAACACTAGAGATGCTGGAAATTCGCCATCAGACGCATCTCCTAAAACACGCACAAATTGTTGGCTAATAAAAATAGTTAACAGCACTGTAAGTACGGCTAATTGTGCTTTTAAAACTTCACCAATCAAGTATCTAAATACAATCACAAATAGGATCCAAGAGCTAAACGTATCTTTTTACTGGAATCAGAGGTACTTTCATGTAAACTGTTTACTTTTAGCAGTTTTGATAGTTTTCTGACCAGCTCGTAAGGTGCAACACAGCTAGAATTCAGACAAATTAAGTCGCATTTTTATAACGCTTATTTTGTCTATATACCAGTAGCTTATCACCTTTAATTTGATCTGTGGCCTTTAAGCCTTAATATGAACATTATCTTATAAATATAAAAATTTGTCTTTAAGAATCTAGGAGTGCTCATGGAGTTTAGCGTAAAGAGCGGTAGCCCCGAAAAACAACGTTCAGCATGTATTGTTGTGGGTGTATACGAACCTCGCCGTCTATCTGGCATAGCAGAGCAGTTAGATAAAATTAGTGAAGGTTACATCAGTAATCTTCTTCGTCGTGGCGACCTAGAAGGTAAGCCAGGACAAATGTTATTACTTCATCATGTCCCGAATGTGTTGAGCGAACGTGTATTATTAGTTGGTTGTGGCAAAGAGCGCGAGTTAGATGAGCGCCAATACAAACAAATTATCACTAAAACCATTAATACCTTAAACGAAACAGGCTCAATGGAAGCAGTATGCTTTTTAACTGAGCTACACGTTAAAGGCCGTGATACTTACTGGAAAGTACGCCAAGCAGTAGAAACCACGCAAGCCAGCTTATATAGCTTTGATGCGCTTAAAACCCGTAAAGGTGAGACTCGCCGACCATTGCGTAAGATGGTCTTTAATGTGCCTACACGCAAAGAACTTACCATAGGCGAACGCGCTGTAGAACATGGTATGGCTGTGTCTGCAGGTATGCATTTGTGTCGTGACGTGGCAAATATGCCGCCAAACATCTGTAATCCAGCTTATCTAGCATCGCAAGCCCGTCAAATGGCTGAAACCTATGAAACGCTGAAAGTATCAACTATCGGTGAAGAACAAATGGCTAAGTTAGGTATGAATTCATACTTAGCTGTGGGTCGTGCAAGCGCCAACGAATCTATAATGACCATTATGGAATATCAAGGCGCAGTAGATAGCACCCAAAAACCAATTGTAATAGTCGGCAAAGGCTTAACCTTTGACTCAGGCGGTATTTCATTAAAACCTGGCGAAGCCATGGACGAAATGAAGTACGACATGGGTGGCGCGGCAGGTGTTATCGGTGCAATGAAAGCATTGTGTGAAATGAAGTTGCCCATCAATGTCATTGGTGTACTAGCTGGCTGTGAAAACATGGTTTCAGGTAGTGCATATCGTCCAGGCGATATTCTCACCACTATGTCAGGCCAAACCGTTGAAGTGTTAAACACCGATGCTGAAGGTCGCTTAGTATTATGTGATGTATTAACTTACGTTGAGCGTTTTGACCCTGAATTAGTGATCGATACTGCCACCCTCACCGGTGCCTGTGTAGTTGCATTAGGCAAACATGCTTCAGGCTTGTTCAGCTCACATAACCCACTTGCGCATGAAATTTTAAATGCCGGTGAACAAAGTGGTGACCGCGCATGGCGCATGCCATTATGGGATGAATACCAGGACTTACTCGACAGTCCTTTTGCTGACATGACTAACTTAGGTGGTCGTCCTGCAGGAGCGATATCTGCTGCATGCTTCTTGTCTCGCTTTGCCAAAAAGTACAACTGGGCCCATTTAGATGTGGCAGGCACTGCCTGGAACAGCGGCGCAAATAAAGGATCAACCGGTCGTCCGGTACCTATTTTGACTCAGTTCTTAATTAATCGCTCAGGTATTGATATCAACGAGTAAGTTGAATAAATACGTTCGGTAAATATTGAAAAGGTGAAGAAGCAATTCTTCACCTTTTTTGTTATTCGCCCCATCATATTTGCCCCATTAACCTCAATAACATTTTAGTGTAAACTCACCACTATCTTAACCTCTGCAAACAGCATCGAATTATGACTCAAGCATTGTTTTATTTAATGCCAGAAAATAGCCTGCAAACAAGTGCTTTAGATGCGCTTTATTTGGCTGCTTGTAGGTTAGCCGAACAACACTATAGACAACAAAAACAAGTCTATATTCATTGCCAGGACAAACAACAAGCCTATATGATCGATGAATTATTATGGCAATTTGAGCCGAGCAGTTTTGTGCCCCATAACTTAAAAGGTGAAGGCCCTGTGACGGGTTCGCCGGTTGAGATTGGTTTTGATACCCTTGGTCCTAATAAAAGTCGCCAGGTTCTGATTAATCTTGCAGACCAAGCCCCCCAATTTGCGGTAAACTTACCGCATATTATCGATTTTGTGGCTAATGATGATTCACTTAAAGGCATAGCACGAAAACGCTACCGTGAATATCAAACGCTTGGGTGCCAAGTCACCACCCAAGCATTAGCCGAATAAACACTAAATTTAGATTGAGATAAAACGCCCCATGGAAAAAACATACGATCCTAAGTCTATCGAACAAACGCTTTACCAAAATTGGGAAGAGCAAGGTTACTTCAAGCCACACGGTGATGAATCACAAGGCAATTATTGCATTATGATCCCGCCACCTAATGTGACTGGAAGCCTACACATGGGTCATGCATTCCAAGACACCATTATGGATACTCTGACTCGTTACCAACGCATGAAGGGCAAAAACACCCTATGGCAAGTGGGTACCGACCACGCCGGTATTGCCACCCAAATGCTGGTTGAGCGTAAACTTGAAGCTGAAGAAGGTAAAACCCGTCACGACTTAGGCCGTGATGCATTTATCGATAAAGTATGGGACTGGAAAGAACAGTCTGGCGGCACGATTACCAAGCAACTCCGCCGTATGGGCGCATCGGTTGATTGGGACAGAGAACGTTTCACCATGGACGAAGGCCTGTCTAAAGCCGTCCAAGAAGTGTTTGTTCGCCTGTATGACGATGAACTGATTTACCGCGGTAAACGTTTAGTAAACTGGGATCCAAAGCTTCATACCGCGATTTCAGACTTAGAAGTCGAAAACAAAGAAAAGCAAGGCCACATGTGGCACTTCCGCTATCCATTGGCTGAAGGTGCATTAACCAGCGATGGTAAAGATTATCTAGAAGTGGCAACAACACGTCCTGAGACCATGCTAGGTGACAGCGCAGTGGCTGTGCACCCAGATGATGAACGTTATCAATCATTGATCGGTAAGTTTATTCACCTGCCTATCGTTAATCGTTTAATTCCGATTGTTGCCGACGACTATGTTGACATGGCATTTGGTACTGGTTGCGTAAAAATCACCCCAGCCCATGACTTTAATGACTATGAAGTAGGTAAGCGTCACGCCCTGCCTATGTACAACATCTTCACCTTAGATGCTGCAGTACGCGCCTTTGTTGAAGTAATTAACACCGATGGCACCCCAAACAAAGACATCGAAATCGCCCTACCAGAGCGTTATGTTGGCCTCGACAGATTTAAAGCCCGTGATGCTATCGTCGCAGAGTTTGAGACTTTAGGTTTGCTTGGCAAAATCGACCCACACGCCTTAAAAGTGCCTCATGGCGATCGCTCAGGCGTGGTGATTGAACCATTATTGACCGACCAATGGTATGTGGCAGTTCAATCTATGGCAAAAACAGCCATTGAAGCGGTAGAAACTGGCGAGATTAAGTTTGTGCCGCAGCAATACGAGAACATGTATTTCTCGTGGATGCGCGACATTAACGATTGGTGTATTTCGCGCCAACTGTGGTGGGGACACCGTATCCCAGCTTGGTATGATGAAAACGGTAAAGTGTACGTTGGCCGTAACGAAGCCGAAGTTCGCGCGAAGCACAAACTTGCCGACTCTGCCGTACTGCGCCAAGACGATGACGTACTCGACACCTGGTTTAGCTCAGCATTATGGACATTCTCAACCTTAGGTTGGCCTGACAATTTAGAAGATTTAAAAACCTTCCACCCGACCGATGTGTTGGTTACTGGTTTTGACATCATTTTCTTCTGGGTTGCCCGGATGATCATGATGACCATGCATTTCATTAAAGATGAAAACGGCAAACCACAAGTACCTTTTAAAACCGTTTACGTTACCGGTCTTATCCGTGATGAAGTCGGCAATAAAATGTCTAAATCTAAAGGTAACGTCCTTGACCCATTAGACATGATTGACGGTATAGAGCTTGAAACCTTAGTTGAAAAGCGAACTGGCAACATGATGCAGCCACAACTGGCTGCAAAAATTGAAAAGAGTACTCGCAAAGAATTTGCCGATGGCATTGAAGCCCACGGAACAGATGCTCTGCGCTTTACTTTAGCAGCCATGGCCTCAACGGGACGTGACATCAATTGGGACATGAAGCGTCTTGATGGTTACCGCAGTTTCTGTAACAAGTTATGGAACGCATCACGTTACGTGTTAATGAACACTGAAGTGCAAACTGATCCTGAAAGCAACGAAGCGGGCGAGCCGTTAGATTGCGGTCAATTATTAGTTGATGGCCAACCAGGCCCTATGGAGTTGTCATTAGCCGATCGTTGGATCATTGGTTTATTTAACCAAACGGTCAAAACCGTTGAAGACCACATGGCAGCTTACCGTTTCGACTTAGCCGCTAATACTTTATACGAGTTCACCTGGAACCAATTCTGTGACTGGTATTTAGAATTAACTAAGCCTGTGATGCAAAATGGCACTGAAGCGCAAATGCGCGGCACTCGCCACACTTTGGTTAATGTGCTTGAAAAAATGCAGCGCCTAATGCATCCCTTTATGCCATACATTACCGAAACAATTTGGCAACGCGTCAAACCGTTAGCGGGCGTAACCGGTGACACTATTATGCTAGCGCCGTTCCCAACGTATCAAGCAGATCAAGTTGATGCAACGGCAATGGCTGACCTTGAATGGGTTAAGCAAGTGATTGTTGCTGTACGTAATATTCGTGCAGAATTAAATATCGCCCCTTCTAAGCCGCTTAATGCATTACTGCGTGGCGTAAGCTATGAAGATCGTATTCGTCTTGAAGCTAACCAAACATTCTTTGCAAGTTTGGCTAAACTAGAAACTATGACGATTCTTATCGAGGGTGAAATAGCACCAATGTCGAGCACTCAGTTAGTCGGCAATATGGAGTTGTTAATCCCGATGGCGGGCTTAATTGATGTCGGCGCAGAAATGGCCCGTATCGATAAACAACTTGAAAAGCTAGGTCAGGAAATTAGCCGTATTGAAGGCAAGTTATCCAATGAAGGCTTTGTGGCTAAAGCCCCTCCTGCGGTTATCGATAAAGAGCGTGAAAAGCTAACAGGCTTAAGTCGTGATATCGACAAGCTAAATGAACAGAAAATTGAGCTCGCTAAAATAGAAGCTTAATCAAGTAATAACATTGCTACAAAAACCAGCGATGCGTCGCTGGTTTTTTATTTAACGATTATTTAGTACTAAACTAAAACTTTAATATCTCATTTTGCGTTTTTGCTGTATAAGCTTGCGCCAATATCATCATTCTATTTAATGGGTCATCACCATGTCTGATAAGTACTTTTTCAAAGGGCGTAGAACGCCAAAGCCAGCCTATGGCGAAAGTGGCTATAACACTAAACGCGCGACTAAACCGGGTACAGAGATTTCACCTTTACTGTTATCAGTGCAAACTGAAGCACGTAAAGTGGAAGTTGCTGCCATTGTTGCCGAACAACAGCTGTTTGCTAACATCACGGTTGATGCCGACAAAGCTGAAAACATTATTGAGTTAACTGGCTTACTTAATAAACCTAAAGCGGTTAGCTTTGAAGCTAAGCCAAATAGAAATGACGTTTGTTCATGTGGCAGTGGTAAAAAATATAAGAAGTGTTGTGGCGCTTAATCAATAGCACAATTGCATACTTATTAGCGACAAACTGAAGCGGATCAAATGATCCGCTTTTTTATTGCCTTTGGAATTTATCCAGAACTTAGGTAGAGTGTCTGTCGTTAACAATCTAACGGTGTAGAACATAAAATAAAAGGGTGACTTATGAGCACTAATTCACACTCAGGCAATGACCTAAGTGAAGTAAAACAATTGGGAATGTGGGCTTCTATCACTAGCCTTGGCTATATTTTCTGGCTTGTGGGCGGCATGGAACTTGTCGAACGCATTGCCTATTATGGCGTCAAAGCCAGTGCAGGCTTATATGCAAAATCGCCGGTTTCTGAAGGTGGTTTAGGGATAGACCTTCACGACTACGGGATCATTCTTGCGGTTTGGGCAATGCTACAAACGTTTATACCTGTGATCACTGGCGGGATTTCAGATCGCGTCGGCTATAAAGAAACTATTTTTGCCTCTACGATTATCAAAATCATGGGCTACCTCACCATGGCTTTGTTCCCTGATTTTTGGGGTTTCATGTTCGGTGCCATGCTTTTGGCTGCTGGTACTGGGGTATTTAAACCCGGTATTCAAGGCACATTAGTGTTGTCAACCAAACGAGAAAACACCTCTATGGCCTGGGGCATATTTTACCAAGTGGTTAATATTGGTGGCTTCCTTGGACCATTAGTTGCTGTGCACATGCGTCAATTATCTTGGGACAACGTGTTCTATGCCTGTGCGGCAATTATCTCATTAAACTTTTTATTCTTATTAGCCTATAAAGAACCAGGCAAAGAGGAGCGAATCGAACGAGCACGCAAAGTAAAGTCGGGGGAAATCTATCAAGAAGCACTGTGGAAAGATGCGCTGCGCGAGCTTAAAAAACCAGTGGTAATATACTATATGCTCGTGTTTGCCGGTTTCTGGTTTTTATATAATTCATTATTTGATGTATTACCTATCCATATTGCCGAATGGGTTGATACCAGCATTATTGTCACCTCACTGTTTGGCCCAGAAGGCACTAGCAACGGTATTTTACAGTTCTGGTTAGGCTTAAATAATGAAGGCACCAAGGTGATGCCCGAAGGTATGCTGAACTTAAATGCCGGCATGATCATGACTACCTGCTTTTTAGTCGCCGCTTTTACCGCTAAGTACCGTATCACCACAGCAATGCTAGTGGGCTGTATTCTCAGTATCCTGGCAATCATGTTGGTGGGTGTATTTAACGCTGCATGGATGATTGTACTGGCAATTGTGATGTTTTCTTTTGGCGAAATGATGATTAGCCCAAAGAAAAATGAGTTTATGGGTAACATTGCCCCAGAAGGTAAAAAAGCCATGTACTTAGGCTTTGTGATGCTACCGCAAGGGATTGGTTGGACATTAGAAGGCTATTTTGCCCCTAAGCTTTATCAAATCTACGCGTCAAAGGAAATTATCTCACGTAATGAGTTAGTGACTAGAGGCATGAGTCAAACAGATGTAGATGCAATTCCGCAAGGTGAAGCATTCATGCGCTTAGTTGATTTTACCGGCATAGAAGCCCAACCGCTTACCCACATGTTATATGAGGCGAATAACATAGGTATGGCTTGGTATATTATCGGTGCAATTGGCATTATCTCTGCCGTAGGTATTTTTATTTATGGTAAGTGGTTGCTAAAAATGCAGCATAATCAAGCATAAAAATGTTAAATAGGCTCTTTGGGTGGAATCATAAGCCCATCAAAAGAATAACCTCATAACACGATAAATAATAAAGGGAGATGCTAAATGCATCTCCCTTTAAGTTTTTTGAAGTATTCAGTCGCTATTTAGATAGCATGGCAATGATAAAGTCTGATCTCATTACCGACTTATTCACTTCTAAGATTATTTAATAAACCATATTCACTTTATGTTGTGAATTAATGTGCACCTCCCATATGGACCTTATCGATACCATAAGTTTTGCCTTCTGCATGACACGTTGCACACGACTCCACAGGTAAGTTAGCTGTTGTGGCAGGACGACCTTCCACATATGCTCCATTACTTTCAAAGTGAGCTAAAGCAGAACTTTTGATGTGACAAGAGCGGCAAGATTCAGCAACCGGAGAAACAAATTGCGTTCCTGCTGAATTCACAGCAATTGCACGTTTACCTGACGTTAAACCACCATCAGCGGCAAATATGCTGACATCTTCTTTGTGACATGCTGAACATTGTGTAGCAACTGCAGGGTAACCTTCAGTTTCCATATCCGCATTCAAATGAATTGCTGGGAAACCACGATTATCATCCCATAGACCACTATGGAAGCGATGTGAAACAGTCATTAAGTCACGGTTGCTATAAGTTAGTCCCTCAACTAAAGCAAAAACTGGGACACCATCAGCATCAACTGCATCCGTTTTGTACTCAACAGTGCCATGGTATGAACCACCCCAAGTATTGTTGTGACAACCCATACATTGGTCAAAACGCTCGTTACCATAATGTTTTGCAATACCTAACGATGTATGACAAGAACTGCATTTTGCTTCGTCAGCACTCACCATAGAAGGAACGCTTTGACGAGCAATATTGGCACCTGAACCGTCTGCATTAGCTAAGTTCCAATATGCGGTGTCCATTGTCACGGCAACATACTCAACAGCGAATTGTTCTTCACCTGCTGTATTTTTACACTTAATTAGCTTCGCCTTCTCATCTGCACAAACTGAAAAACGAGGTGTAATGGCAATACTCTTACCTACCACGTTAAAGTTAGCCACTTTAGTGACGACAAGCTTGCCACCAGCAGAAACAACACCGTTTAGATTTAGAGATGTACCCACGAAATAAGTGCCATCAGCATCAACGGTACCTGTTTTGATTTCGTCATAATTGGCATAAGGACCAAAATCGAAGCCATCGGCAATAGGTTGACCATCGATACTTACATCAAGAGTAATACTCATTTGATCTTGCATAGCACCGCTAACATCAATAGCATCTTCTGCATAAGTGATATTGCTAACGGCAAACACAATAGAGTCAGTCGCCATTGCACGCACGCCAACATTATGTGCTTCACTTGGGCTTAAGCTACCTGCGCCATGACAACCAGAACATACTGCATCACTTGCTGGCACAATACCCCTATGGTTTACACCAGTGGTTAAGTCTACGTTCACGTGACACGATAAACATGCTTCAGCATAAATATTTTCATTCCACTGCTGACCATTATCATGGCAAGCGGTACATTCATTGAGCTCAGATGGAAAACCGATTTCACCAAACATCTCTTTGGCTTCACCAGTCAGAGAGTCTGCAATATGATGACCTGCATGGATAGTGTGGATCATAGCATTGAAGTTTGCATTGAAGCCTTTTTCAGGATCGTCCTGCCCACCCGCATACGCTGGATTATGACAAGCTACGCAATTTTCAACTTTTTGGTAATTATGATGAGCACCAATATTGGCTATACGCATATCGGTATCAGCATAGCCATCCATTGGGCTGTGACACTTAATACAGGCAGCATTTGATACAGCATCTTTGGATGAAACAGCTAGTTCACCTGTTGCAGGAATGAAGTCTAGTGGTGTCGATAATATTTTATCTGATACTGCAGCCCCATCTGACATGGTCACATCGTAAGCACGAATAAACACACGAACCAAATCGCCTGCATCGCCACTTGCTAGTACCACAGGCGCATTGCCATCATGCGCCCAAGAACCAATATAAGTACCAGGATTAGCTGGGTCTTCAACTAATGTACAAGCATCGACTACTGCGCCTCCTCGTGCTGCGGCTGTACCCGTTAAGGTACAATACATGCTACTACCAAAATCATTGGCAAGTGCATGGTTGGTCCATAGCATTGGCGCACCTGTATCAGTAGTATTAGCTGATTGACTCATCACATATAAGGCGACTTTATCAAGCCCCGAATATGGAACGTCCGCTCCACCCACTCCTTTACCTGATACAGTAAATTTAACGTTAAATGGATCAGCACCTACTACTACAATATCTGTAGGAGCCAGTGTTAAGTTAAAGTCATAGGCATTGTCAACTGTTGTAACGACCGAACCCGCTGGTGTGCCCGGAGTACCCGGTTCTCCTGCTGCACCATCACTGCCGTCAGAGCCACATCCTGTTACACCCAATGCTGCAATAAACGCCGCAGCAAGTAATGTTCGATTATAATTTTTCATCTTAAATCCCCCGATTTAATGAAATATGCTTTTTTGCATACTTAAACTATAAAAAAAAACCTTACTTTATGCGTGGTATATATACTGGGGATGTGAACAAAGGTTAAAATTTCGTTAAATGAAATTTACAATTTCGTATTTGGGGATTTCAATAATAATAATTCACTATTACTGAATATGTAATTCACTGATAAAAATTGTTAATAATAACTTCACACATATAATCCAAAAAAGGTGCCTTTTAATATTTCAAATTATAAAACAGCTATATACGTCTTATTAAAGTTAAACAGTCACTCTCAGTTAAATACAAACAACAGCGTTTTAACTATCAAACAGTCACAAACAAGTTTTTAATGAGAGTGATTATTATTTGCTTAGATTCTTCTGAATAGCGACGATATGGGTTATCGCGCTCAAAAAAACTATAAATAGGTAAGCTCATTACTTTTCTCAGTTTAGTAAACTCGCTCATTGGCAATGGTTTTGCACTGATTTGAGGTATATTGTTGGCAATCAACCCTTCCGGCTTAGTTGCCAACGAAACACTCCCCATGGTCATCAAATGCCAATACCAGTCATCAAGATCGCAGACATGATCAATACTGGCAAGATAATGACCTTTTTCTTGGCAATATAATTCCAGTGGATCAATTCGATGGTTAAAACCATGGCACTTCAGATACATATAATCAAACTCAGCAATGTCTTCCAGTGTTAATGGGTCAGGACAAAGCCAAATAGGGTGCTCACTTTTAGCCACAACATGTAAGCTATCTATTTTAACAATAGGGGTAAGGTTGAGCGAATGCTGCCCTTGGTCATCAAAACCAATGCCGAAATCTATCTCACCATTATGAATTTTCTCTTCTGTATCACTTTGCCATACATGTAAGCGCAAGGGACCAAAATGATTAAAGAATTTAGATGAGCTTAATGACATTGCTAAACTACTGATAATATTATTGGAAACTGCCACGTTCAGTAATGGTTTAGCTGGGTTACGATTAGTTTGTTGGGCCACAGTTTCAATTTGCTCTATGGTATCGCTGAGCTGACAAATCGGCTGATAAAGCTGTTCTGCTAAGGGGGTGGGCTTTAAACCTTGCTGACGACGGTAGAACAGCTCATCATCAAAAGTCTTACGTAATAATGTCAAACAACGGCTTACTTTAGGTGCGGAAACACCTAACTCCTTTGCCGCCAGATTAGCATAACCTGTCTCATAAATGGTTTTAAACACCAGCAGACAAAAAATGTCTAATTCACTCACCTTTTTAATAGCTTGAATGGTCACAAAATTACTCAATTAAAAGTTCATTCAAGTAAACTAGCATGTAACAAAAATGAAAAAATTGATCAAACTCGCGAAATGAACAAGCTGATTAAATCGGAAAGGAAAGTTAGTTCACTAAACTAACCTCATCCGCTGATAACGCCCGAAACTCGCCGGGTTGAAGTGTATTATCTAACTCAATATGCCCAATAGACTCTCGATGAAGTGCGACAACGGGATTATTAAATCGACCAAACATACGCTTAATTTGATGATACTTACCTTCATTTAGTTCAACAATGGCTTGGTAGCGAGAGACTATAATTAACGTTGCCGCTTGCGTAGTGATACCTTCATACTCAAACCACATGCCGCCAGCAAAAGCCTCAATATAAGTGTCATCAATTGGGTTAGCCAGGGTGACTAAATATCGCTTAGTGACCTTATTATCGGGCGACATCAATGCTTGTGACCATTTAGCATCATTGGTGATCAATAATAGACCAGTTGAATTTAAATCTAACCGCCCAGCAATATGCAGCAAGTCTTTATCGACACCCTCGAGTAAATCTAACGCAGTTTGATGCTGTTCATCCACCGTTGCACTGACCACACCTTGGGGTTTGTATAGCATCCAATAAGCTCGCTGCCTTTGCTGTAATATTTCACCTTGGCACTCAATCAAACTGAACTCATCGATTTGCGTGTCAGGAGTAATCACTATATCGCCATTAAGCAAAAGTTGCTGGTTAGCAATCAAACTTCGCACTGATTTTTTAGGGATTTGTAGCTGTTTAGCGATAAAGGTATCGATTCTGCCGCGCTTTGAGGCCATAACCTAGACTATTTCAAAGTTGAGTTAACCCGCATAATACCTTACTCTGTCAGTGGGGAAAACAAACAAGGAGTAACATGATTGCGCAACCTGCTAGTACAGAATTACACTCAGGAATGAGTATTAGCGAGCTTAAGCACGCTATTTCATCATTAGACAAATTTTTAGCAGACAATATCTTACATTGTTCAATTAATGAAACGCTCACTAGCCGCGCGAATTTTTTTGATAATTTGCTTAGCTTACTCTGGCGCGAGCATCAATTAGACCCTAACACTATTTCTTTAAATGCAGTTGGAGGCTATGGCCGCCAGACATTACACCCCTTTTCTGATATCGACATTTGCATCATTCACGATAAGCCACTTAATCAACAAGATTCAGCCAAAATAAGCGCATTTCTTACCCAATTATGGGATTTAAATTTAGATTTAGGCCACGGTGTACGTACCTTACAAGACACCTATCAAGCCTGTAGAGACGATGTCACTATTGCCACCAGCTTATTAGAAATTCGCCATATCATCGGCAATAAGCAACACGAAACCCAGATACTCACCGCATTATATGGTGATGAGTTATGGCGTAGCGACACCTTTTTTGAAGCCAAATTAACCGAACAACAACAGCGCCACGCCAAAGCACAGGGCACGGCTTACAGTATTGAACCCAATTTAAAAACCAGTCCTGGTGGCATGCGTGATTTACAAACCTTGACCTGGGTAGCGCGTAAGCATTTTGGTGTTGGCGATATGCTGACATTAAGACGACGCGGATTTTTTACCAATGATGAATATGCTGAATTACTAGAGTGTCAAAACTTTTTATTCAGAATACGCTTTGCATTACATCAAGCAGCTGGGCGTTCTGAAAACCGTTTATTACTTCAATATCAGGCAGAAGTCGCCAAACTGATGGGATTTGGAGAAGGCAGTCCTTTAGGCGAAGGTGGCAATATTGCCATTGAAAAAATGATGCGCCAAATTTTTAGAGCCATGAAACGCATTCGTGAATTAAATCAATTATTGATGGCTTATTTTGCCCGTGAAATATCACCTAATACACAGTCACACGTGATTCCAATTAACGACAAATTTGAAATTGTTGATCAGCACATTCACGTACGTGATGAAGATGTGTTTATTGATCGCACTCAAATCATGGCATTGTTTTTATTGATAGCGACCCATAACGACCAAATCGTTGGGATCAGCCCTGAAACCTTAAGACTACTTCGTCAAGTTCGCCGTCGTTTAATGGGCGACTTACAAGACTTTCAAGTGTGCCGTGAAACCTTCAAAAAAATATTTAATCACCCTGAAGGTATGGGCCTGGCCATCACCTTAATGCATCAGCACGGTATTTTAGCGTCATACCTCCCCCAATGGCGTGAAGTCGTAGGGCAAATGCAGTTTGATTTGTTCCATGCTTATACGGTTGATGAGCATACCCATAAACTGATTAAAAACATCTATCGATATGGCGTTGATCGTCAAAATGGCACTATCGATAATGATCGCAAACTTGCGGCTGATATTTATCAAAAAATGCCCAATAAATCATCTCTGCTGTTTGCAGCATTATTCCATGATTTAGCCAAAGGACGTGGCGGTGATCACAGCATATTAGGTGCGGTAGATGCCAGCTTATTTGCCAAGTTTCATGGTTTAAAGCTGTCCCACGAGCGCTTAATATGCTGGCTAGTTAAACACCATTTGTTAATGTCTATAACCTCACAACGTATGGATATTCACGACCCAGATGTGATTAATCGTTTTGCCAAAGAAGTCGGCAGCCAAACACGCTTAGATGCATTGTATTGCTTAACCATTGCCGATATTCAAGCCACTAATGACGACCTGTGGAATAACTGGAAAGCTGCGCTGTTAAAAGAACTGTATTTTGCTACCCGAAAAGCACTGCATAATGGCTTTGAAAATGTGCAACAACTTCGCGCCATTGTGCGCGACCATAAACAAGATGCAACCCAAATACTGCAAGCTGACGGGGTTGATGTAGACACCATTAAAGCGTTATGGAAACGTTTACCGCTATCATTTTTCAGTCATGCCGAATCCGATGATATTGCGCGCTACAGCAAAGCGTTAATCAAACATCAGTTACAGCCAGAATACGACAGCCAGTTTGAAACCTTAATATTAATCGATAATGTGACGGTCAAAGGTTGCAGCGACGTGTTTGTCTACAGCAAAGATAGACCGGGATTATTTGTTAAGCTATTTAATGCCTTAGCAACATTAAAAATCTCAGTTAAACAGGCGCAAATATCTAAAACCAAAGACGGTTATGTGGTCGAGTCCTTTAAAGTGTTAGATTTTGATGATATGCCAATTTTTAGTGAATCACGTCGAGCACAAGTACTTAAAAAGCTTTATAACGTACTTGACCATGACGCTAAGCTGCCTAAAATACGTCAACCACGCACCCACAAAAGTTTTGAAAACCAACTCAGTATTGAGTTTTTATACTCGCGCCAATCGACTCGCACAGTACTGAATGTATCAGCGTTAGATACCAGCGAGTTTATGGAACAAATCTCTAGTGCATTTAGAAAACAAGAACTGACCATTCACAGTGCAAATATCAGCACCGTGGGAGAGCGGGCGGATAACGTGTTCCTATTGTCCAACGCGCAGGGTCAACAACTTGATAAAGCAGAGTGTCAGCAACTAACAGAGCTGCTTAATCAAACAGTCGGAGATTAACCGTTATTTACGCCTAAAATTAGCGGTAGTCATTTTTCCGATAACCATATTCCCGATAACCATATTGCCGTTAATAATAGCGGTTATCGGTAATTTCATTTTGCATTAATACCAACCCCGTAAAGTTATGCGATAATCATCCCGTCCAAATTTAATAGAGCTAACACAATATATGACTCAGCCAGCAACCTTTAGCCATGAATTTACCCTTGATAAACGCTATTTTGCCGAAACCTATGATGCATCGGTCGATCCCTCAATTAAGGCAAAGGACTTTATTAAAACAGCTATTTTCGCGCTGATTGGACTAGGGATTTTGTTGTCCACCAATTTGGGCGATAACGAACTTGCCAATAAAAACATCTATTACTTAGGATATTTTTTCATAGGTCTAAGTGTGGTTGAAGCGTTAAGTATCAAGTTCAAACGCACCTGGTGGTTATGGCGTCAAATGATGAGCAAGGCCGCCAATAACAATGCCACGTTAACCTTAAATGAAGAAGGCATACACACACAGTCTGCCTATGTTAACCAAACAATCTTATGGACCGAGGTTTATCGTATAGCCGAAACAGACAGCGGATTTTTAATCACCTTAGCCAAGGCCAAAAGCTACTTAAGCAAGCAAGGCTTACCAGACCATGCATTGGCGTTTTTACGCAGTAAAATATAACCACAAAATATTTATCCCAGGAATGTTTGAACTATAGTCATACCGGTCAACTTGGATTATGATTTATCCATAACGATAAAGTGCTATCTCAATAGGACATAATATGAAGTACCCTGCAATAACCTTGATTTTTTCTGGTTTGATGTTTGTCACCAATGCAGCAATCGCCTTACCACAGCCTTTGGCAAAAGATATTGCTTCTTTAAAAGCCGCTTGTGCTGAAATAGCCCAAGAAGACTTGTTACCTGATAACGAAATCGCGCCATTTCTTCTAGATTGTGTCAACGATCAACTTAACGAACGTGGTTATGAGCGAGTAGAACATCTTGAAGGTGTTTCCCAAAATGTTGATAGCCCTGAAGATGATTCCCCTGCTGAGAAATCATTAGTGGAAGTATTAACTGAAGACGAAAATACACAGCAATAATTGCTAAACAAAAAACACCTACGTCCTGTAGGTGTTTTTATTAACAGTTAACTCATTTTTAGCATCGATTAACTCGCTTCGATTAACTCGCTTCGATTAACTCGCTTCAATGCTAGCAGCATTGGTATCTGCGTCTTCAACTGCTTGCCAATATCCTTGATTTATTCCTTTGGCAATCATTTCAGCTACGGCTAACTCAATCGCTTGTAATACACAAAACTGTACTGGCTCATTGGTGGTAAACCCGATCTCAGCCTCTGCTAATCGGTTTAAGCTGGTATAGCGAAACAATCCAGCACGCATCTCCTGTGACAGCACACGTTTAGTGGTCGACACCGACATCATTACTTTACCGCTGTGTACATCAACCGCACGTAAATAAATGGTCACCTGGTCTTCACGGTACATCTCTGAGGCGCCAATGCCATAATATTCAACGCCTGCACCGCCAGTGCTGGTATTGGTTTCATAACTGATAATCCCACCTTCTAACAATAAACGTGCATTAGATAAGCTCGGCATATCATCGCCTTTAGTGCCTTGCTTATTACTAATTTTGCGCTCAGTTAATAAATTTTGTAAGCCTTCGCGCTCAACCGGAGTAAACCATCTAGAATCTAATAAAGTTTGCATCAACATTGACGTCGCCCCTTGGGTGACGGCGGTTGAAAAAGAACTCACATTAGCTTGGGGTTTATATTGTCCGGTTTGATCCCTAAATGAATAAACCGCTACAGGAATAGGAAACTTAGGGCCTGATTGAGCTTGAAGCGCTAACATGGTTTCACTGATAGGGTTAACTTGTGCTTCGGTTAAATTAAGATCCGGTTTAGGGACTAAACTACAGCCAGAGACTACGCCTAAAAACAGCACACTATTCAAAGATAGAGAGAATAATTTTTTCATCAAATTATACTCCATATGTCGGCATTTCAATCACAGTCACTTCACCTGAAAGTAAATTGGTAATCGTTAACATGACACCATTTCCGGTTGAAACCACTTCAACTCTAAAATCTCCGGTGTCATAGATACCATCAGTAATTTCACCATCAGCCACACCGCGGGTAATGGTGTTAATAATATTTCGCTCTAACGACTCTTTAAAGCGCGTAACAAAATCTTTATCACTAGATGGTGATTGATTATCATTTTGTGAGTTCGCCTTGTTGAGTAAAAAAGAGCCATTTAATGGCGAACCACCAAAACTTGGGTTAACTGGGGTATAAACTAATTCTGTGGCTGTAACATTACCCACTAACAATGCGCTAAAACTTACCGTCAACAACCGCTTAAACATTCTGTTTCTCATTTTTTATCCTAAAGTCCGTTTGATGGATCTGCTATTTCATTGGTAAGCGCGCTGGCTCTTACCTGAGCGATATAATCAATAGTGATTAATAACGCCTGCTCAGCGCGTTCTTTAATCGGTGCTGCGCGTCGGCCAAAGTGAGTTCGATATATTTGTGTGCCGTTGACCTCTAATGTCAGCAAGGTACCGGCTTGAGGGTATACAGTCTCATAAAGCGTCACATTAAAGCCTTGGGTAAAGGGAAGGTCACGCCAATAACCAGAATAATAAAAACCGAAATCTTTACCAAAGCGAGTTAAGGTACGATCAATCACTAAACCACTGATTTCAATATCTGACTCTTCGGCTGCAACGGGCATAACGAATAACATCGACACACAAAGCAATAAACAGCTAAAGCTCCACTTCGTTATGAGTAAATATAGGGAGTGACAACTGCGTGTCATTAATGGGTAATCCTTCACCTAATGTATGAAGTATTACATTAACAATATCGACCACACATCGTCATCCTTAGATTGATAAAAACGGGGTAAATTAGCTCATATGTCTAAGTAATAAAAAGCAAATTAGTTCTTTTGGCTAGGTCTAATAGATTAAAATGCAATAAAAAAGCAGCTGAGTAGCTGCTTTTAAAAGTGCGATTATCGTTTCCAAACACTCTGTTTAATATGCTCCCTCAAGGCCCCCGCTTAGAGCATTCAGTTTAAAACACTTGAACAAAAATGCCGATTGATGCACCAATAGCAACAAACCAGGATAATGACCGTAAAGTGCCATAATTTAATAAATACAATGCATGATAAACCACTCGAGCAACCACATGCACTATGGCTAAAATGGCCACAACATCGGTAACGTTATTAGTCACTATTGCGGTTAAAACCGCCATACCAAATACAAGTAATGATTCAAATGCATTTTGATGCCCTGCTATCGCTCTTGCGCCGAAGCCAGTCAGTTTGGCTTGCTGCGCCCTTGGATGGGCATTGTCATATCCGCCCAATTTAGACATCGCCATGGCTACTGGCACTTTCGCTAAATAAGGTAACATCATCGCGATAAATAAACATATGAGTAAAATAGTCATCTCTTTCCCTTTAAGTTTGTTGTTATTTTATTAAAAAATGCACTGTTAAATTGCCAGTAACAACACTGTTTTTAATGTGTATTATCAAAAAGATTTTAACAGTAGCACAACAGCCATTAACCACAACCTTATTCAAAAGCACTTTGTAAGATCCTCTGCTCTAAAACGCTCTTAATCCGTACCTAGCTGAAGTCGCTATATAAATAGCACAATAGTTTTTATAAATTATCCGAGGACGAATGTCATTTTTTGATAATAAGGTTTGATCACTTTCAAACTCATTTTTGGACAAAAGCGGGTTGGAAGATTTGTTTTTATAAAAGTTTGCCCTGATCAGACTAAATTTTAAAACTCTATTAAATTTTCATTGGCGTCAAAGGTTGACTACAAGTGCAGATGATCCAGCGAGACGCCGCAAGCACATCCATGTGGGCTTAACCAAAACATCCTTGTTTTGGATACTCGCTGGCTCATCTGCACCCGCATTTATATCTCTTCGATTTAGCTTCATTTGTGATTGTAGTAAAAGCTAAATCAGAACAAGAGTTAACTCGTTTTTGGACAGAAATGATTTAGAAAAGTTAGTGTTTCAATTTACTTTTTATAAAAGTTTACCCTGACGCATTAAATTATTAAATTATCAAATAAAGTTTACAGTGACCCCATATATCCACAGCGTGTTTAGTAAAACATCTCTTTTTCTTCGTGCCACTTAGCAGGCTCTTCATTGTCATACAGAAATACCTCACAATTATCGCCACCAAAGGTACGTCTAAGCTCACTGACAAACCCAAGCACTATTTCTTGAAACTCCTCAAATTCGAGGAAATCAAGCCCTGATGGGTAAGCAACCGCCCCCCACCACAGCGAGTTGTCAGAACTTGCTTCTTCAGCGCAGGGCTGGCGCGGCTCAATCATTAACGACTCCATACCATACTCTTGCTCAAAGCGACGATATGCCTCAGAGTGTTCGTGTTTTGTTTTGATTGCCCACAATTGCGCTAATTGTGGCTCACAGAGCTGCCACCGCACCCGATATGTAATATTCATGCTCATGGTTTAGTTGCCTTTACTGTCTTAGCACGAAAACCCTCGGTGCAGCCTTCAGTAATGTGGGCTTGCATCTCAACTATTAATGCAAAGGATTCCTGTGTCGCCTGGTAAAAATCCTCTTCGCTAAAACACCACACTGATGGAGGAACTCGCCAGCCAGTTTCATAGTCCAATACTTCGCCCTGACTAACTCGTATTGCATTGTAAATGAGTCCTAATGGCCCTCCTGCAGGCATATAGTTTTTATTTGGAACGACAAAAAATTCGAAATCAACCCATTGCCGTGCAATGATGCTCAGTAAAATGTCATTTCGAGGGTACTTTTTATCAATTCGCCAAAAACCACCTTCAATTTTACGGTATTTGACAGGCATGCCGGCGGCTCGAGATACCTCATCCATGATTTCGATTTGTCGCTCCAGAGGCACATAGTGCTCATCTTTAGCAACCTTGCTCTCAATTCTTGGAAATCTGCTAAACAATTCATGAAAGCGCTCACCATGATTAATCGCTAGCGCAGCGTTGAGTACGGGCTGACTCACACGATTAAGAATCCATTGATTTATCTGTTCAGTTGTGAAATCCGTCATGAAATCCATCGATTATCCTTTGATTAGTTGGATTGTCTGGGTCGATTAGTTGGGTCATAGCCTGAGGGATCTCCACAAAATAATGAATATAAATAATGAGATAGGTTAAAGGCTGAGGAACATTCATGGAATTTGGTGATCAAATTTATCGCCAAACAAATATTACCACGAGCAAATGCCATGAATGCGAAACACGTTTTATCAAAATGCCTATCGTTTGTCACCCCATTAATGCACAAAACACTTCGCTTGAGTTTGTTTGCTGCCATTGAAAGCTCAATGAACGGTGGCTCGCTTTCTATCACAGGACTTGGCCGACAATTAATGGGGCCAGAGTAAACATTTTAAGATCGTTTATAGGCGCTATTATTGAATGGATTTTTCTTCCCTAAATGGCGTGCTCGATGATGGTCTACGAGCTAGCCGACTCTACCCTTAAGTTCTCACTTTAATCTAGTTTGTTAGCTACTTTCTGTAATCTAAGGTGCAAGATGTTTTATCGCATCACTAACTTAAATTCACTCTTAATAACAAAGACTTACAAAGGAATGCTACTATCAGGTCAAATCGAAGGTGTTTAATGGCGCAGTGTAAACGCGGCTGCGGCCTTTGCCAGCATGGATGCTGGCGTAGAGCCCACAGGGATGTGCTTGTGGCGTGTCGCAGAAGTGTTTGCACTTTAAGCCTAATGGAGGTGAGTGACCATTACATTATTAACCCTGTTGTACAGGTAACCAAACCTTGACACTTAAACCACCTTCTACACGGTTTTGCATGCTAATTCGGCCACCGTGGGCTTCAATAATCTCGCGGCACAAGGGCAAACCAATGCCTGTGCCAGACTGCTTAGTTGAGTAAAACGGCAGTAACGCTTGCGATAATACCTCGCTCGACATGCCACTCCCTTCATCTTCCACTTTTATTAATAAACCCACTACTGGGTGGGTTATCTGTTCAAAAATCAGTGCGACGCTTTCTGCACTTGAACCAGACTCATGGGCATTTTTCAGTAAGTTAATCAGCACTTGTTCTAACTGAACCGCATCAAGTTTAATTGGCGTTTGCGGTAAAGACGACAACACCTTGAATGGGTATTGCTGTGCTAACTGCAGAGTCATTTTAGACCAATCAATCAGCTGTTTCTGTGGCAGCGGCAGCTTTGCAAACTCGGCATAATGGGAAATAAACTGACTTAAATGCGTGGTGCGATTCTCGATGGTATCAAAAATTAATTGCAGCTTACTGTTATCTAAATGTTGGGTTAAAAACTTACCTGAGTTGACCATAGAGGCGATTGGAGCCACTGAGTTATTCAGCTCGTGACTGATAATGCGTATCACCTTTTTCCACACAGCCACTTCTTGGCGATTGAGCTCTTTGGTCAGTTGTTTTAGTAAAATTAAATGATGCTGTTGATTGTTTTGGGTAAAGCGACCTCGGGAAATATGCCAAGTTTCAACATCACCATCCGTGCCCATATCATCAGCACCGTCAACCGAGTTTCCACCCATCGAAAACAGCCCTTCTTGCTCACTGTTTAACGCGGCTTTAAGCGCATCGGGCAACATCATTATCAGTTCAGATAACAGCATACCTTCTACTTTTACACCGTGATTAAATAAGTGTCTGGCGGCGCCATTAGCATAAATAACCCGTTGATTATCATCAATCAATAACATCACATTGGGTGAGTTTTGAATCACTTTATCGAGCATTAACTCACGCTGATAAATAAATTGTCGCTCGCTGCGCAGTTTTGCTGACGCTTGATTGTATAAACTCACCAAAGCATCAAGTTGTGGCTCGCCATAGGGATGCAGCGACACACTAAAATCATTATCTTTGAAGTTAAGTAAGCCGATTTCAAGTGCTTGCAGGCTGTCACTCAATCTGCGGGTAAGCCACATGCTGCAAAAATAACACACCGCCAGCATGACAATAATGGCCAACCATAAGGTGTCATCACCCAATGTAAACCACACTAAAGCGCCTGACACCGAAGCCAAAAGACAACTTAGCAGGTTACTGATCAGCAATTTAGTGCGCAACGATAACATCATTATTTAGTCACCCTAAGACCATATTTTTCCATACGACGATAAAGGGCTTGTCGGCTTAGACCAAAGGATTTAGCGACTCTGGCAATTACGCCATTATGTTGGGTTAAGGCCTCTTCTATCTGTTGCTTGTCGGGTTCGAAAATCGACTGAGTATCATCAGTATCTTGCTTACGGTTATTAAGATGATCTTCAACCACCAAGTCATACTGGGCAGCCACGCCGCCATTAGCTACTGCCATTAAGCCAAAATCATCAATCGTAAGCTGTGCGGATTTTGCCAGTAACGCCGCCCGTTTACAGGCGTTTTCTAATTCGCGCACATTACCCGACCAACTGTGTGTAAGTAACGCCTGTTGGGTCGACTTATCAAGGCTAAAATTCGCACCTATAAAGTGTTTTACTAAGGGTAAAATATCATCTTGACGTTGATTGAGTGGCGGCACATTCAGTTCAATCACATTTAAGCGGTAAAACAAATCTTCACGAAAACGCCCATGGGCTATATCGTCGGCTAAATAAGCGTTAGTGGCACTCACCACCCGCACATTCACTTTGCGGGTTTGATGGCTACCTAAACGTTCAAACTCACCGGTTTGCAACACGCGCAATAGTTTCACTTGGCCAGATAATGGCAAATTACCAATTTCATCTAAAAATAACGTGCCACCGTCGGCCGCTTCAAAACGGCCGATACGGGTTTTATTTGCGCCGGTAAAAGCACCCGCTTCGGCGCCGAACAATTCGGCTTCTAGTAAATCTAGCGGTAAAGCGCCAATGTTAACCTTAATAAAGGGTTTGTCTTTTAATGGCGAGTTCGCCTGTAAAATATCGGCTATTTTATCTTTGCCCGCACCATTGGGACCAGTGATCATTACCGACACATCGGAGCGCGCCACCTGTAATGCCAAATCAACACAGCGCTGCATAGCGCCACTGCCAAACACTAAGCCACATAAATCAGCACCATTAATGGCCGACATACGTTCGCTGTCTATCCGAGTTAATTGACTGTTTTGCTGAGACAACCGATAAATTGATAAGAGGTTACTAATACTATTGAGCAGCTTGGCGTCATCCCAAGGTTTACCCATGTAATCGGCGGCGCCCGCTTTGACTAACTCGACAGCGGTTTCTAATTGAGTCCAAGCCGTCATTAAAATAATCGGTAAATTAGGCTGTAACTGACGCAATGCGTAAAACAGTTGTTTACCCTCTTCACCCGAGGTGGTGTCACGGCTAAAGTTCATGTCCTGAATAACCAGGCTGATCTCTTTATTCGTGACAATCTCAACTGCCGCGGCTGGCGTGTGACAAAAAATAGCCTGATAGCCATGCAACTCAATCATCAGTTCAAGTGCCTGACAAATAGCATGGTTGTCATCAACAATTAAAATATTATCCATTAAAGTTTATTTGAGTCCAATTAGGTTGCAGCTATACAAAAACATGTTTACACAAAAGTCTGTTTATACAATCAACATTTAAAACAAAAGGCAATAAACAATAACATGACAAAAGACCTCACTGTCACGCTATTGTTAAGTACAAGCGCCGTTTTGCATATTAAACGCTACGCGTTGCCATGGCAGGTGAAATATTAGCGGCTTTGGCTGCCGGCACTATTACTGCAAAGGTCGTCACAACCAGTAAACCAATCACAGACATAATAGGATAAATCACTGGCACCATAGGCAAGCTATAAAGTGACATTAATTGCTGTCCAAGCACTAATGCTAACATACCGCCGATAACGCCACCGACAATACATATCAAATAGTTTTCGACCATAAAGTATTGAATAATATCGCGCTTGCGCGCTCCTAGTGCTCTACGTGTGCCTATTTGTTTGGTGCGGCGTTGAATGTTAAACATCACCATCCCGGTTAATCCCAGTGCTGTAATTAATAGCAATAACACCACCATAATACTCAATACCGTCGCCATTAAACGATGGTTACTATAGGTTCTGTCACGCAGTTCAGCCACTGTTTGAAAATTATCCAACACCCGATTTGGATTTTCTGCATGAAACGCTTTGCGAATGGCCTCTTCTAAGCCTTTGGTGTGCTCGGGTAAGGCTCGCACCATATAGGATTTATTACTGCCATAACCACCAAAGTCGATATTTTGAATAACACTGTATTCAAAGTTTTCATGGTCAACCCAAGCTCCTTGCAGTTTTTCTACCACGCCAATAATCGTTACAGCTTGATCACCTTGATACACGGTTTTACCTAATGGCGATTCATCCCCCCAAAACGCTTTAGCTAGGGGCTGCGACACCATTGCCAACATACCGCTATCACTGAAATTGGTATTAATTTCATCTGCGGTAAAATTACGCCCTGCAATTAACTTTGCTCCCATCACGTTGAGTAAGTGCTCGTTACCCAAATAAAAGGCAAAACCTGGGGTGCTTTTAGCAATGTCTTCGTTTGGGCTGTCGGTATAGCGATCCATCCAACCACTATCACTTAACGGCAGCATATTACTTGAACTGGCATCAATCACATTGGGCAGCGAGCGCAAAATTTGTTGATCCACTTGGTTTTGCTTAGCATTGTCGATAGCTGGGTCGAAGTTATATACACTAAAAGTAAGAATTTGATCTTCAGCATAACCCGAATCTCGCTGCATTAACGACAAACGCTCGTTAATAATAAAGCTGGCGTTAGCCACAATAGCGACAGACAAAATAATCTGTAGTAACAGTAAAACAGGTGCACTTTTACTGCGCATTAAACTGGATAAAATCGGTTTTATATGTAACATGGCGATGTCCTTTTTAACTTTTACTGGAGTTATTGGGCTTTTAAATACACGCTAGGTTTAGTGCGACACACCACCCACGCAGGGTATACACCCGCTAATACCGCGGTAGAAATCGCAATAAGCGGGGTGATAAACCACATACTGGCATCAAGCCCTGTCAAACTTTGATCTACTTCGAAATAAGCATGCAACGCAGTTAATGACCCCCATGCCCATAACAGACCAATCACCCCACCAATAAAGCCAATCATGCCGACTTCAACCATGTATTGACTGAAAATCTGTCTGCGGCTGGCACCAATAGCCCGTCTAACACCCACTTCTGGGGCTCGCTTTAAAAACTTGGTAAGCAACAGCCCGAGAATATTCACCAAGCACACACTTAAAAACATCAAGCTTAATCCGACTAAAATTTTGGTGTCTTTATGTACTACATTATTGTCTTCGAGCCATTTAGCCACGTCGCTAATTTGCACCAATTCTGGGATTGTTTTAGCGGTATCGGTAAATCGACCTATAGCGCGCTGCTGCTCAACATAACGAGTTAGCCATTCTTGATAACTTTGCTTTTGTTCCACAGTGTTAAGTTCGGTCCAAAATTGAATCCATATTTTTTCTGACACTAATCTATCGTTATACGTCAGCATGGGTTCAGTTCTCCAACCATTGGTATTACCCCACACTTCAAACTCTTCTTGCGGCGTTAATGAAAATGGAATGAAGATTTCTTCAGCCTCATTAAACGCGCCGTTTAGTGGGTCATAATATTTGGGCTGTGGATTCCAGTCTTCAATTACCCCAACAATTTGATAAGGTTTGCGGTTTAAAAATACGGTTTTACCGACACTGTTTTTACCTTCAAAAAAGCGTAAGTTCAGTTTTTGACTAATTACAACTTGGTAAGCTGGGCGTAAATCAACGCTGGCATCCCAGTAGCTGCCATATAGAAATGGCACTGAAAAAATCTTAAAAAAGTCCCTATCGGTCACCCGCACACTATTTAATACCGGCTCGATTTTGGGGTTGTCCGACTGCAGTGCTAAGCCGGTACGAAACGTCGCTGCTTTCAATTCAAGCTCTACATTATTGCGTAAGATCATTGCATCCATATAGGTAATGTTAGAGCTAAACTCATCCCAGGTATCTAAGCCTTGGCTCCACAGCTGAACCGAGTTAATCATCTCGCTGCGTTCGCCTGCCGGGTTATAAGACATGGTTTTATAAACGTTTAAAGTAGTAATGGTAATACCAATACCAATTGAAATCGCTAATACCATTAACATCGATAACATCGGTGTTTTTCGAATACTTCGCCACGCTAAATCACAATAGTAAAAAAACATAATGCTCTCCTTATGCGATTAACGCGTGCCCGTAGCAGCTTGTTGGTACATCGAAAAGTCACACACTTGACCATCAACAATTTGAATATTGCGCTGGGCACGGCGGGCAAGTTCTGGGTCATGGGTGACCATAATAATGGTGGTGCCTTGTTGATTGATATTTTCAAGTAGCTCCATCACTTGGCGTGCCATTAAGCTGTCTAGGTTACCGGTTGGTTCATCGGCGAGTAAAAAACGCGGCTCGCCCGCTAAGGCACGTGCTATCGCGACCCTTTGCTGCTGTCCGCCAGACAACTGCGTCGGTAAATGCTTCATTCGCGCACCTAAACCCACTTGTTCTAATGCTGATTCTACTCGACGCTTACGCTCACTCGCTTTCATACCGCGATAACGCAGCGGTACTTCGACGTTTTCGGCCAAGTTAAGATCAGGGATAAGGTTGAATCCCTGAAAGATAAAGCCAATCTTTTCATTACGGACTTTGGCGCTATTGTTGTCACTTAAGTTCGACACATTGACACCATCAAGGCTGAACTCGCCAGAGGTAAAACCTTCAAGTAAACCAGCAATATTCAAAAAGGTGGTTTTGCCTGAACCAGAGGGACCGGTTACTGCCACAAATTCGCCCTCTTGTACTTCAAGGTTAAAGTCTCGCAGGGCATGGGTTTCAACTAAATCGGTTTTAAATACTTTACTGATATTTTTCATGGATAACATACTGGCTTTCCTTAGTTTAATCGGTTGTAACACCTCAGTATTGATGGCGCTTAAGAGCAATACTGTTGATGTAAATACGGTTAATTCAAATTCTGTCGACATCTATTCTGCTGGCGTAAAAAAGACTTAAAGCAGCAATTTAATTTGGGCAAGTGAGCTGATAGCAATATCGATACTGACCGTGTGACTATCACCTAAGAGTTGAGTCGATACATGGCTGCCCATATCAATTAAGTGCAAACTTACCGACAACCAGTCAGTATGATTATCAATTCGATAAATCACTGCCACGACCAAAAGAAATAAAGCGGCTAGTTCAATAAACTGTTTGCGTTGTATGACTGACATGGGATCCCCTTACTCGTTAAATTTTTAGTAATTAGCTTATCTAATCTGAATTTTAGGCTGATTTTTAAAGCTTTCAGTGCCTGATATCACCCACACCTCACCTTCTTCACCACCGTCAAGCACTTCAACCTGGCTCATACTGCGCACACCAAGTTTGACTGTTTTTTGCTGCGCAATAGACTCGCTCACTTGGTAGGCCACTTCACCGCCAAGGTTAAGAAAATCACCACGTTTGACCATCAACACATTGGGTCTATTTTCTAATAATACTCGGGCTGACAAACGCTGATTTTGACGTAAAGACAAGGTATTACTGTCAGCAAAGCGCACTCTGGCAGTGACTTCACGGTTACGTACTTCAGGCGATATTGACGACAACTGCCCCACCACATTGACGCTGCCAAAACTCAACTCAACATCCATACCTAATCCAAGCTCATCGGCATAAGATTCCGGCACGGCCAGTTCGGCTTCAAAGGCGGTTAAATCGACTACGGTTAATATTGGCTGGCTAGCTGCAATACGCGCTTTTTGCTCCACCAGCCAATTACCGATAATGCCGCTAACAGGGGCGATGATATTGAGGGCATTTGCCTGGCGAGTTAACTCACTGACCACTAAATCTTGGCGCTCTACCTCAAGGGTGCGATTTTTAATTTCGAAGGTCAGTGTGTCGCGCATCAAATCGACTTCTTGCTGAGCGTGTTTGTGTAGCAATTTGGCTTTGTGTAAATCATCTTTGCTTTTTTCAAAATCGATTTTGCTGATTAAACTCGATTCAATTAATTGATCACCACGACGGCTTTCACGATCCGCGGCTTCTAAATCTACTTTCGCCATGTCTAAAATCTGGCTAACGCGTAATTGCTCACGACGAGCATCTAATTTGGCACGCTCTAAACTGCCCTGCATACCTTCAAATAATGACTGCTGTTGTTGCAGTTCACTTTGTAAACGTGGGCTGTCAATCTTGGCCACTACTTGCCCAAGTTCCACTTCATCGCCAGGCTGACTTAATAGCGTCACCACACCTTCCTCAGTGCTGTATAAAATCGGCGCGTTAGCAGCCACAATTTTCCCTGTAGTGGCAATATCGCGCACCAAGGTGCCACGGGTCAGGGTTGCTAAACGTAAATCGGCACCATCAACTGATCGCACTGAACTGTCATAGCCTAAACTCGCCCACACCAATGCACTCATCAATATTGCACCGCCGCCTATTATCAAAGGCAAACGCAGTTTACGACCTAACTTAGGTGCTATAACCGTATCTTGGCTGCTGGTATCTTTAATCATCTTGGTTCCTCGGTCGGTGCGAACAACACACCTTTCACATATATACCAAGACAAAGCACAAGCCATGCCAATTATTATTTATTGTTATTTTTCATAATGATAGTCATTTAAAAAGATAACAGGACAGTCTAAAAGTGTCCGCGGACAGGGTTAATAACTGTCCGGTTATTAAGGAAGTGTCCGAACGGACACTTATACTTCATAAAACATAAGGATTATTAAGGCGAAATGATGTCGATCCGATAAGATTCTGAGTTGCTGATGGCTGATGGCTGAATACCGATAAATAACTTTTAACTCACTTATCAATAAAATGAGTTAATAATTACACTCTAAATATTAACCATAAAACAGGGGCATCATCTGGTATACAGGTTACTTGATAGAAAATGGTGCGCAGCCATGTGGCTTAAATTGAACAAGCTGAATACTGCCAATAATCGTGGTATGACAACAATCAACATCACTTAATCAATAGGATGAATTAGGTGTGCTTTCAGGATTTATATCACCATAAACTTCTTCAGGATCAACATCATTTATCAGTAAAGTCTCCCTTACTGTTTCAATGTGATCTAATATTTTTTGATAATCATCACCATATTCATATTTAGTGACTTCAATTGACTTTGGCATATAGGTAAAAGCAATTTTCAATGCATTTAACGCTGACGGGTTCATTTTTTCGCTCATGTAAAACTCCTTATCGAATTGTTTGTATTAAAAACCTTAAACCTTTAAATTACTTATCAATAATTTAGCAACTAGCCGTACCACTAAATTGGCTTACATATTTACACCCTGTTAGCTTTAAAATGGCTAGTAAGACTCGCTTATTTACAGTTGGCTAGACACTAACTGACTTTACACAGAGGTTCAAATAAAACCACTGTTTTTATTGGTAATATTGCTAAATTAATGGGAGTTCGTCACAAGCAGATTTGTGTAATTAATCCTCAATGGTGATAAAGAATACCCCCTAGGTGGCTTAACTTCGCGCATACACATAGAACCATAGGCACCAATCACACACCACAACAAATCTAATTGCGAATGATTTGCGTTTATATTAATATCGACGCTTATAAAATGATGAAATGGAAATTCTTAGGTGTTACTTATTCAAGTCCTTGTTATCGCGCTAAGCATATCCGGCGTGACGCTTTGCTATATCTCCAGTAAACATCAGCGATTACTGAAACATAACTTACCAATGGCATACGCTATGTGCGGCGTTGGCGCTTTGTTTGTGTCACTTTATGGCTGGTTGCAAATATTAAGTCCCACAGCGGCATTTTTTACCTGGTGTTTTACCATCATCACCCTAATGATTAGCCTCCCCTTCTTAACACTTTTATCCCCAAAGGGGCGTCACTGATGACACGCTTAACCGTTGAAAATCGAATTCAGCCACACTGGTGGTCAAAAACCATTATCGCCATAGTGCTGGGGTTATTACTGAGCTACGGCATTATCGCTATTTTTGCTTGGTTTGGGCCTGGCGGCATTGATGCGCCGATGAAAGTGCAACTTAATATGTGGTTAATCAGTTTGATTTGGTTACCTATTTTGGCACTTATTTATCTTTTTAAATCCGCACGCAGCGCATTTTTCAACATGCTGTTTATTAACCTTATCGTCTATTTTATATTGGCGAGCTTATGGTGGTTACAATGAAAATTCGCTCAGACATATTGCGAACTTACCAATCAATTCACACCTGGACAGGCATTACGACTGGACTAGTGCTGTTTATTGCCTTTTATGCTGGGTCATTAACGCTGTTCAAACCCCAAATAACCCAGTGGGCTACCCCCAGCTCAGCCTACTTAAATCATACGCCAGCAATTGAGTTAGACAATTTAATTACGCAGGCTATGGAAGAATTTCCTGAGGTAAGTGAAGGATTTATTGTTAACCTTGAACAGGATGCATCGTCACTATCTTGGTATGAAAAAGGTGGCGGTAGAGGCCTTAGACTGGACGATGAACTTAAACATGCTGCTTTTGATCAAAATAATAATCTAGTCACTCAGGTAAGTGATCAAAATAAGCTCGGGGCGTTAATTGACAAGCTCCATCGTACCGCAGGAATTCCAGGTACATTAGGCCATGAAGATATTGGGGTGCTAATACTAGGCGTTGCCGCTGGCTTGTATTTTATTGCGCTAATTTCTGGGGTTATTATCCTATTACCGACGCTGGTAAAGTACTTATTGGCACTTAGAACCCATAAGGGCAATAAACGTTTTTGGCTTGATAGTCACAACGTCGTCGGTGTGCTGAGTTTACCCTTTCATATCATCATTGCGTGGACAGCATTTGTGTTTGCATTTCATGACCCATTCTATGGTGGGTTAACTGTGGTATATGGCGACAAGCCTTTATTTGCACAGCAAGAAAAAAGCGAAATAACTTATCCTATTAGTGAGTTACATTCCATTGAAACCTATATTAATAAAGCTAACGCAATTGCACCAGAACACCAGGTTAGCCGCTTAGAATTCAGCAAACTATCTTCAACATCGCCTACTTTAGCAATACAGTTGGCATCATCTGGCAGAATACAGCGTGGCGCATATTCCGATGTGCTGTATCTTCACCCTTATACTCTAGAGCAAGGTTATACCTCAATCAGCCAGCCAGAAGATGGTCTATTCGGCCCTATGGTCAATAGTTTTGTGTCATTGCATTTTGGTAATTATGCGGGCAATTATGGACGCTGGATGTATTTTGCATTGGGATTAATGGGCGCATTCTTATTTTACAGTGGCAACTTACTTTGGCTTGAAAAACGCAGGCAAAAACAAGCAATTCAATCACGTTCGATTCGCATAATGTCATCATTAACGATTGGAATTTGTGTTGGCTCAATGCTAGGTGTTGCTATTACAATGCTAGCAAGTAAATGGTTGTATTTATTATCATTACCAATTAACAATTACTACTTAAGCTGTTATTACAGTCTCTTTTTTATCGCACTTGGCTATAGCTTTTATCGGGGAGCGGCACTTGCTGCTATTCACTTACTGTATGTGTTGGCTGCAGCTTGTCTGTTGATTCCACTAACATCTATTTTGTTCTCAACACTATCGACAGCCACCTTAGCATTTGATGGTAATACCGCCATTGTTGACGTCATCGCTTTTATATTCGCAATCGTATTTTTCAGCGCAGCTAAAAAAGCTAAATACAGGGCTTATCATGGTGAGCCAGACAGTATTTGGGCGATTACCACAACCACTTCAAATAATGCGATTGCGCCAGTACCCCAGTCAGCAAATTAATCTGGCTTAAAATCAAATGGGTTAGCTTAGTGCTAAAGCTAAGCTAACCCTAAGCCAAAGCTAGTGTATTTATAATATCGTTTGATAATTATTGGCGTTTTTTGTGGAGAAACGAGTTAGGACTAACACATTTATGCATCAGTGTTAGATTAGGTGTATGGCCTGCGGCCACTACACTATGAACAAGGAGCTTCACTCGTTGTAAAGAAAGTATCGTGAAGTTTATCTATATAGCTCCAGCATGGCATTTACTCGCCAACACGCAGCATTCTTTCGAAATAAAAAAGTCCCTGTAGCTCAGCCGACCCATCCATGGGTCGGATGGTCGGCTCGCAAACTACCATGATGAATCTTTCCTGTAGTTTCTCAACTTGCAGGTTTTAAAGATTGAGTAAAATAAGGTTATTTTAAAACACTGACTTGGTTTTGCCCCAAGGTTTGTTTGGAATGTGGCCTACGGCCACTATGAACATGAAACTTCGCTCATAGTAAAGAATGTATCGTGAAGTTTATCTATGTAGGTTCAGCATGATATTAACTCACCGACACGCGCAAGTACGTCCTTGTAGCTCAACCGACCCATCCCTGGGTCGGATGGTCGGCTCGCAAATCACCATGATGAACCTTTCGAGTATTGACTTAATCGGCAAGTTTAAAAGAGTGAGTACATAAGATTATTTCAAAAACACTAACTCACTTTTGCCCCTTTATGAGTTAGTGCTGTTGATCAATCTAAAATATTTATTTCGGTTTGCCACATATTTTCTAATTTCACATGATCTGCAAGAATGAATCTAAAACCGTGGCCAGTATTAATTAGCCACTACATATCGGCCTCTTAATTTATTGACCATACTGTCTCAAAATTAAGTGTCCGATGGATTAGACCAGAACAGAGTGTTGTGGTTGAATTAGCCGGACACTTCAATAAAGGAATATAATAATGCCATTATTGAGGTGAATATGACTAAACGAATAAATAAACAATATCCAGATGATTTTAAACAAGAAGCTGTCGCTTTGGTTCTTGAACAAAATTACACGATAGTCCAAGCAGCAGCGTCTTTAGGTATTACAGATAAAATTCTTTATAACTGGGTGGCTAAACAAAAAAAGCTAACTCAAGGCGATGCATTATCTGTAGATGAACGCACTGAGCTCATGTTATTGCGTAAAGAGAATAAACGCTTATTGATGGAGCGCGAAATACTAAAAAAGGCCAGCGCCTTCTTTGCGAAAGAAATGAAGTAAGGTATTCATTTATCAATAATCTTGAGTCGAAATTTCCTATTTCGATGGCGTGTAAAGTGATGCAAGTCAGTTCGTCAGCGTATTACGTTTGGCTTAAAAGGCCTGGTGAGCTTATCACTGCTGACACTCTAGAATTATTTCGTCGAGCTAAAGCATTATTCAAGGCCAGTAGAAACAGCCTAGGTAGCAGAGAGTTAGCTAAAGCATTACGCAAAGAAGGGGTTAGCATTACACGTTATCGCACTATTAAGTTAATGGCGCGATTGAAACTGGTGGTAACGCAACGTCTGGCTTATAAAGTCACCACAAAGCGTAAACACAGTGATAGCGTGGCTGATAATTTGCTTAATATGAATTTTAATCCTGTTGGGCCAAACCAAGTATGGGCAGGTGATGTGAGCTATCTTAAAACAGGTGAAGGTTGGCTATATCTTGCCGTTGTAATGGATTTGTATTCTCGCAGAATCGTCGGCTGGCATATCTCTAAGCGTATGACGAGAAGCTTAGTGGAGAAAGCATTTTTGAAGGCTTACAACTTGCGAAAACCACCTAAAGGCTTAGTATTTCATAGCGATAGAGGTTCGCAGTATACGAGTAAAGGGTATCGACGTTTATTAAAACAATTGAACTGTCGAGCGAGTATGGGTGATGTCGGTGCGTGTTGGGACAATGCAGTTGTGGAGCGTTTCTTTGGTAGTTTAAAGCATGATTGGCTATTAAAAATACCACAGCCAACTCGTCACCATATGTGTGATGATGTAGCTAAATATATGAAATATTACAATCTAGAGCGACTGCACTCGGCAAATGCTGATCAGTCACCGATAGATTTTGAAATTTCTTTTAGAAAAGTGTCCGGTTGGAGTTGACCAGAACAGAGCGTTTAAAAGTAATACACTTACTATCAAAAAATGACATTGTTCCTCAGATAACATATCAAACTATTGCGTTGTTATCGTTCAGGACAGGCTTAAATTTCTATCCAATTTCTTATGACCGTACAACTAAGCTAATCCGAAATAGCATTTATAACTCAAACAGCACATCGGTACGGATAATGTATTTTACCCCTTTATAAATGGGTTCTGAGCTGTGAATACAATGTAGTGGATGCATTCCATGTGGAAAACAAATAACACTGCCCGCTGGGGTTCGTATATCTACTGTCTTAACATTATCACCACGCTTGGCTGGTAATTGTGGATTATCGGCATTGACTAAAAAGCGGGTTGCACCGCCTTCAAAGTCTTCTGTTAATAAAATTAAAAAGGTCAATTGGCTGTATCTGTCACCAAAAGCATCTCGCACTAATTCACCGTTTATCACCTGACTGCCAGGCCAGGAGCCGTCGGAATGAGGCTTAAAATAATCCCCTTCGTTATAACGGTAAAATCGAAAACGGTTATTTAACCCTAACGCCGCTTTACCGGCAAAAATGCCCAGATTATCGTCCATTAAGTGATTAATTCTATTCCAAATAACTTGTTCAGTAGCGTTATCAACCACCCAGGTTAAGCTATCGTTGTGTCTCACATCTCTGGGTAAAGATACCGCAGCATCCGGTAAAAAACCCATTGACTCACTAACCGCAATTAGCCGCTGACACTCATCTGCCGACAACACATTAAGTAATTGAAATGCGCCCGGTACTTCGGCTAACATTTTCTTACTCGGCTGTGTTAACGCTGCGTCACTAAGCTTGGCAACATTGGCCTGATGATTAGCCCAGGTCGGCAGCGCTGGATGCTCTGCTCCGGGTTCATGTGCCACGACAAAATAATCTGAATTTACACTCGATGTGCTCATCTATTTACACCTTTAAACCAAAAATAAAAAAACCAGAAAACAAAAACTAGTAACTCATTACTCGTACCTGGGCAAATTGGCGATGGCCTGCAGCTGTGCCATGAAAGCCCAAACCACTGTGCTTAGCACCAACCCACGGCGCGTTGCCTGCGCCCGCACCTTGATTAACGCCAACCATTCCGGCCTCAAGCTGCTCTGCTACCGCTTTTGCGCCCTGGCCGCCAAATACCACAGCGCCTAATCCATAATGACTGTCATTCGCGCGACTGATTGCTTCATCTATTTGCTTAAAGCGACTTATTGCCACCACTGGGCCAAAGGTTTCTTCGTGCTCAAGTAACATATCTGGCGTTATCCCGCTCACCACGGTTGGCTGAATAAAGGGTAACGGATAATCATCACTGCCCAATAAAAACAACGCGCCTTTGGCTTTAGCATCTTGCAACTGCTGCAGTACTTTTTGATGCTGTGTTGGGTTAACCATAGGGCCAATATTCACCTGAGGCTGATCCCATTTACCCACTTGATAACGACTGGCCAGCATAACTACCTTTTGTTCAAACTCATCCGCAATACGCTCATCAACATAAATACGCTCTGTTGAGGTACACATTTGCCCGGCATTTTCAAATGAACTGGCCACCACAAACCTCACCGCGGCATCTATATTGGCGCTGGCCATTACGATCACAGGGTCGTTACCACCCAGTTCCATCACCAAACGTTTTAAGCCCGGTGCTGCACTGGCCATAATGTGTTTACCTGCCGCCATTGATCCGGTAAATGCCACCATATTGATATCTGCTGCCACCAATGCTTGGCCAAGTGTTTTATCGCCTTGTGCCAGCTGTAATACATTCTTTGGTAACACCTTATTCAAGGTATTAATAAATAACTCGGCCACTAATGGGGTTTCTTCCGACGGCTTTAATATCACACTATTACCGGCCATCAGTGCTGGCATCAATAAATTATTCGCCATGGCTAACGGATAGTTCCAAGGAGAAATTACCGCAACAATCCCTAGCGGTCGATAGTGTAACTCGGTGTGGTTATCGAGTTTTTCTGTGGCTAACGCCTCGCTTATTTCACTGGCAAAATAGGCGGCGTTTTGTATTGTGCCGCCAACTTCATAGGTGGCGCGGCGATAATCCTTACCCATTTCCTGGCTGATTAACGTCGCTAACTCATCTTGCACCGCCACCAGCTGTTGATAAGCCTTCACCACATATTGCTCACGCTCTGCCATTGGTAGGCTAGCCCAATCTTTTTGCGCAGCCTTGGCTGACGCTATTACGGTCGGCAATTGTTCAATGGCTAAGGTTTCAACGCTGCCAATTGCGGTGGCTTCAACATCATCGCCATTGCCGACGTTGCGATAACTTGCGGGATCGTACGAGGTTAATACTGCCATAAAACAAAAATTCCTTAGTGGAAAATAATGTTTGCTTGATTATCGTTTTACCCTCAACTAGCACTAGAAACTGGCTGTTTTTGATTAACGTAACGACAATTCAGCTTACATAAAAAGATAAAAATACGATTAATAACGCTATTTTGATACTATGGGATATAAAAGCAACCAGTATACTTTTGGTAACCTAGGAAGAAATAATGAAAACAATAGTTGAAACAATGGATAACGGTCAGAAAAAAGTTATTAACCCGTGTGCAGAACCCTGCTTAGTTGAGCGTGGAATGCGGGTGTTAGGCGGAAAATGGAAGGCCTCAATACTGTGGCATTTACAAGATGGTCCGGTGCGATTTAATGATTTAGCGCGCATGTTAGGCGGTGCTAGTAAAAAAATGGTTGATCAACGTCTTAAAGAATTAGAAGCACAAGGGTTGGTGACTCGCCACGTGATTAACGACCGCCCTATTGCAGTATCTTATGCCATTACCGACTTTGGCCGAACGGCATTAAATATTTTAGAGCAATTAAAAGACTGGGCTGAGGAGCATAGCATTTAGTGATAGTCGGTAGACTCACCTGACATCTGCATCCGGCAGATGCAGCCTATAATTAACTATTTTACCCAATACCTTTACCAAAAAATGAATGAGATCATCTGCGCTCACTCATATATTTCCTGCTCATTCGCATAAAGCGTCGTCAAGCGCCCTGGTTAGCATCAAGAGGATAACCACTATTTGCGTGTTTACTCCTTAGCTAGCTGCACGAGATAATCGATCATTTACCGCTCGCCACTCATTTGTTTCAGGTGGCTGCTCGACAATAATGTTGTCGACGCCCTTTTTATCCACTTGATATAAGGTGACGTATAACTGTCGACCAAAAGCGAGTGCGTCACTGGGAATAGTGCTCCACTGCGCACTTGGCACATTGTTTTTAAACTGTTCAATCACACTATCGGACCATAATACAAAATGAGCATGACCTTGAGCCAATGTATGCATATCAGTTCGCAGTTGATCAGCTGATAAGATCTGTAATTGCGCTTTAGGTTGATAATGCGCTTTAACATTACCGGGCACCACTTCGGTATGCTCCTCTGGTGTACTAACTGTTATCCCCAAAGCTAGCGACAGGGCATCAGAGTCAATAGGGCCTGCCCTTAAAATACGGGGGGTATCACCCACTAAATCAATAATGGTCGACTCTAACCCATATTCACAGGCGCCACCTTCCAGTACCGCTGCAATTTTCCCCCCTAAACCGACCATAACTTGTTCGGCAATGGTTGGACTAAGCTGCTTATAAGGGTTGGCAGATGGCGCTGCAAGCCCGACATTAAGTTGTTGCAGCACACTGAGAAATAACGGATGCGATGGCATACGTAAGCCAATTGTATCTAAACCACCGGTCACGACATTGTCTACATGATCAGCTTTTTTCAGCAACAAGGTCAACGGACCAGGCCAAAAAGTATTCGCTAAAAGATAGGCGCTTTGAGGAATATCTTTAGCCCACTTTTCAAGATGAGACACATCGGGGATATGGATAATCAATGGATGATTTTTAGGCCGGCCCTTGGCTTCAAAAATTTTGCCAACGGCATCTACATTCGTTGCGTCAGCGGCAAGTCCGTAGACAGTTTCGGTTGGCAGTGCCACACACTCACCGTTTTGCAATAAAGCCACAGCTTGAGATACAGCGCTATCGCCTGTTAATAACACAGTAGAACTTACTTGACTCATTTTAGATTTACTCACGGATTACACAAAAGACAATACACAGGCCGGATAACATCTGGTCTGTGTATTTTAAAGGTTTCTACTCCATTCGACTAGATTAAATGCAGATGTTAAACGTCTATGTTAAATGCCTATGTTAAACGTCTATTCTAAAGGCCTATGCTGAGGGCTTACCTTAAGTAACAGCATTATGTTCATTAGCCTGCGGTAACCATTGCCCCTGATAATAGCGCTCGATCACACCTTCATCGGCCCAGCGCAGTAGAAACAACCACTGGTTATCAACTAACCAACGCACATTGTCATGCTTGGAAATGATCTGTTCAATCGGTTCTCTCGGGGCAGCTAAGTAAACCGCTAAACGCTGTGGTTGGTGCATCCACTTTTCACCATTGTGCAGTGACTGCATCGACAGGCCAATGCGTAAATCGCCACCATTCCCTTCAAATACACCAACATGCCCCGCCACCGCGTTATGCAATAATTTATTACCACAGCCGTATTTCGCGTTGTCTGTCACCGAGGCATTATATTGCATGTTGATCCAGTTGGTGACGACCATAGGGGCGGTCATGATTAACTCTAATATTGCAAAGCCGTTATCATTTTGCCATTGATAATCATGTAAAAAACTCCGACCCTGTAGATTAACGTTTCTGGTCCAACTTCGAGGCGCGACAATAAAGGCGGCATTGTTTGCCAGTCCCCACTCGGGGCGCACTTGAGACCAGTCATGGCTGCGCTGAATATAAAATTTATCCAGCGCATCTGCACTGCTATCGGTTAAGTGAGGTGCAATATGCTCAATACGTTCACGCTGTGCGCTTTTTGTTGCGGCTTTTAGCCATAGGGTTGAAGTATGGTCTAGCTCGGCATCAAAACAATCAATATGATCCGTGGTGGTGTTGTGCAAGGCGGCCACAAAATGTGTGGTCTTAGGAATAACAACATCTAATGCTAACAAGGTGTTACGCACATCGATATCATTTAATAACTGCGCTAAAACTCGCACGTTTACTTCACCGGTTTGACCACCACAGGCGCCGCAATCTAAACCCGCTGCGTGCAAGTTATTGGTTGTATGACTACCATGTCCCACCAGCAATACCCTTGGCGCAAACTGGGTTAAGCCCATCGCATGTAAAATACCTTTGGCCAGTTCGGCTTTATCGGTTAACGACAGCAACTGATCATTTTTGCGTAGTATCCAGCTTTTTTGATGGGTCAGCGCATTTACGGGGTTGAGTGTTTGCTTAGCAAAAAATGACTTTTTGAGCATTTTAAAGGCATATAGCCAGCCCATGGACTCCACCATAGAAAATGCTGAAGGTGCTGCTTGTGACCATGTTTGCCAGCGTGCCTTATTGTTCAACATATCGGCCTGGGCAGAGGTGTCACGCCATTCAGACACGCGTATCACTGGCTTTAACAATCCCGGAAGTTGTGGCCGAGACAGCTCGCTGTCGTGGGGTTGATACTCTATAGGTAATCCGAAAAAGCCAGCAAAACCGATAGTTTGAATGTCATCACTTTGTTTTTCTAATGCTCGACGTATCACTTCAGATCGAACATCAATACAAAATGCCGCCTGTAACTTTGGTGCTACTATAGAATGTTTTTTAGCGCTCAGTAACTGAGTGTTAAGCGTGTGTTGATAACTCAGTTCAGCCGCTTTTGCCCACACCCAAAGCGGTTGCTGTGCTTGTGCATGTTGTACTAGCAAGTTAGGCAGTTGCTGTTTTTCAGCTGACCAAAGCGCGGCTAACTGACTAAAACTGTCTGCTTGCTGTGCTTTTAGGTAACGCCAAATGACCAACTCCCAGGCCATACGAATTGCGAGTAGTTGCAACATGTCATCGCTTGGTGTGGAATCTAGGTCACCTTGCCAACGCAAATAGGCTACCCAGGATGCCCAGCCATTGATATCAAGTAATAATCCATGCGCATAAGCCTCTATAACCGTATTATCAACACCTAATTCCTCAATGGCCTCAGCGAGTAAGGCCTCAGCATCTTGGGGCAATTGCTTAAAATACAGCAGTAAACCTGGCTCATCCATAATAATGCTTAGGCCACGATCACGCCCAGTAATCTCACGCCAGTGGCGATATAAGTCAGCTTGTGATGCAGCATCTTCACCCGGTAAAGTCGCCCGCTGTGGTTGATAATAGGCTGCACAAAATTGACTAATTTGATGAATAATCTCATCATGCCATGCCATTTTATGTTCATCGCGTTGATTATCCAGTAAATCGGCAATATTGTGCCAATGAGCAAAATCATCAGTTTGATTTAAAAAGGCTTCAAGCTGTGCCACTGACATCGAGACATCTTGTTGTTCGGCCGCTAATTGTAACGATCCCTGACTGATCTCACCTCGTGCATATAAATCTTGATAATGGCTTTTAGGCATTAAACATTGAATACGATCAAGTGCCGATATGCGCGCAGAGACTTGCTCAATGGGTTGCTGACGCATTTGCCAAAATGGATTAACCGCAATCATTTTATCAAGCGGCCATGTCGGTGCAATTTTCTGACCCGCTGAAGTAAGTTGCGCTTTTTGACTATCAGTCAACACGGCTAACAAAGGTGTTTGGGTGGCAATGTTCATGCTTATCATTCCTCAACTTTACTGGGTTTGGCACTTTCTAAAACCTTGTTATTAATGCTTATAGGCATCCGTACAGGCCACAATTTCAACGTGAGTCGTGTTAACCATTCATCTAAATACAAGCCAGCAAATAAGGCGATATACAAACCTTGCATTGACGGTTTATGTGGCTGGTACTTCAACATCCAACTTAGAACAAACAAACTGATAAATAATAGGGCTGCGACAGTATCAAGCGCACTAAATGCTTCAACATGCATGACTGGTATAGGGCTAATGATTGCCCCAAACACCCATTTAAAGCCGCTATAACTGAGTATTAATACAATACTTAATCCCAGTACTGGCATAATACTTTTATGTTGCCGTTCACTATGGCGCTGGGCAATTAGCGTGGTTAGCGCTAAAGCTAGCAACAACCACATACTCCATACTCCCTGGTGGTCTATCACTATCACGGCTATCGACACTATGATGGTTGACAATACGCCGGCTACAATCCAGTCCATCACTTTAGGATGGGTCGCGGGCGCCAGACGTCTTTGCATCTCTTCGTAAACAGCGCTGCCAGAGTTTAAAAATGCGTAGGCTTTGTAGACTGAGTGAGTGAGTAAATGCAGTAAGGCTAATTCAAATAACCCTAGGGCACATTCAACTAACATCAAGCCCATCTGCGCACTAGTTGACCAAGCTAAACGCACCTTCATACTAATTCGAGTAGCCATAATCAATGCGGCTATGACTGTGGTTAAGCCTGCAACAATTAACACCAGCCATTGCGCTACAGTTGATTGGATAAACAAGGGGGCAAATAAAATCAATAAAAATCCCCCGAGATTAATCACCCCAGCATGCAGTAAGGCGCTTACCGGTGTCGGCGCTTCAACAACCTGTATTAGCCAGCCATGAACCGGTAATTGAGCACACTTTATCAACGCAGTTAGTGCGATTAGTACAGCGGCTATGTGATCGGCGGTGGTCAGTTGCAGGCTGTCGTTGGTCGCAACGGCATTAAAGTGGCTAATTAACTCACTGATGAATAAAGTGCCGTGCTGCTGATACAACAATATAATTGCAATGAATAACAAGGTTTCTGCGGTTCGAGCTAAGAGGAATTTTTTATGTGCTGCCAGCGCAGCACGAGGGCGTTCTGGGTAGAAGGTTAAAAGCTTATGCAAAGCTAGGCTAATCGAGACCCAACCTAGCCATAACAGCAGTAAGTGGTTACTGATTAACACCACTGAAACCGCCGCAAGAACATTGAGCAGCCAACGCCAGTAAGTATCACTACGGGGTTCACCCGCCATATAATTGCGTGAAAAAGCAATTAAAATGGTACTCATAAATACTACCAACCCCATCATCACAAGGCTGAGTGTTGATTGGCTAATATACTGCGTATCAGCCTCTAGTTGAGGTAATGCAAAATGTGTAACTAAAGCTGCAATATAAAGCGCCACAATAACGCCACTGAGCATAGCGCCCAAGTGAGTATTATTTTTACAAATGTTATTTTTTAATCCATAACGCCCCCGCCAGATGCTAGCCAAAATTAACGTGATGGGAATACATAACAAAAAAATCGATGGTATTGCGATATTCATAATCAGCCTCTTCTTTTAGTGGCATGAGTATGTCAGAGCTATATATTTAATAAAAATATATATAAACTAACTAATCGTTCTATTTTGGTTAACTATAAATGAGCCGACTTAATTACCATCATCTTTACTATTTTTGGCGTATCGCGGTTGCGGGTAATCTGACCAACGTAGCCAAAGAACTGCATATTTCACAATCTGCACTGTCAGCTCAAATTAAACAGTTTGAGCACAATATGGATGTGAAATTGTTTGAGCTAAGAGGTAGACGCCTGAATCTAACTGTTCACGGTCATCGCGTGCTGGCTTATGCTCACGATATATTCAGTAAAGGTGAAGAGCTGGAGTCCTTTTTACGCAAAGGCAGTATCAGTGAAAAACAGCATTTATCTATCGGAGTATTAACCACACTATCGCGTAACTTCGTCGAGAGTTTTATTAGTCCGTTACTGGCAAATCCTGATGTGAGCTTTTCTTTAACGGCCAAAGGAATGACCAACCTGCTTAATGATCTTGCTAACCATGAACTTGATTTGGTACTGACTAATCTGCCTATTGGTGTCGATAAAAAAGATCCATTATGGCAAACCCAGTTGGTATCGCGTCAGCCTTTAGCGATTGTCGGCCCAAAAGTTAACCGAATACATGATAGTTTCCCTAATGGTTATCAAAATATGCGTTGGGTATTACCGGGGCAGAACACTGAAATACGCGCGGCATTTAATTCCTTCTGCGCAACCTGGCAATATCAACCCGATGTGCAAGCTGAAGCGGACGATATGGCAATGTTGCGTCTTTTAGCCCGAGACAGTGGCGCGTTAGTGGTATTGCCACCTGTAGTAGTTAAAGACGAAATTGAGCAGGGTATATTAGAGGTATATCAGCGTTTACCTAATGTTTATGAAAATTTTTATGCCATTACCGCGCAGCGAAAATTTGTGCCAGAGGTATTATTAGCCCTGTTAAAACAACAAATTGACCCTGAGTTGATGAACTGATTTATCACTATTTTAAAATCTGTTTTAGAACAACTTAACCTTACAGCAAGTCAATTAACTGGCTTAAGCCTTTATACTAATGCCTTGATGTTTTCAGCTATCAAGGCTTGTATTTGCAACCATTGTTCAACCTGCCATTGGCCCTCATGGGGCAGCATAGAAAAATGATCAGCTTCAGCCATAATCACTTGGTTAACTTTGCCCTTGGCATAGAGACAATACTGCTGGGTTTGGTAAATACTAACGCAGGTATCTTGCGCACCGTGAACCAGAGTTAAATTAATGCTTTCACTGTTAAGACTTAGAGGATCGCATGACAAATACCTTTGATGCATAGTACTTGCTTCGCCTCCCATTAACCGATTAATTTGCTCAGGTTGGTCAACCTCATTGGCAGCAAAAAGATTTAAAATTGCCGAGATAGCTATCACCCTTTTTATGGCTAGAGGACTTGCACAATAAAGCTCGCTATCTCGCGCTATATTGCCTCTTGACGCTGCCCAAGTAGCTAAATGTCCGCCCGCTGAGTGACCAATCAGTAGCACCCGTTCCAGATCTAAACTGTGTTGCGCACCAATCACTTTTAGGTGATCCAATCCATCGGCAACATCTTTAAAAGTGGCTGGCCAAGGGGCGTTAATGTTTGCACCTATCGCATTCATGCGTCGATATTCTAGGTTCAATATTGCAACGTCAAAATCTTGCAAATACTCAACGATG
Organism: Shewanella glacialimarina; assembly: GCF_020511155.1. Classification (NCBI taxonomy): domain Bacteria; kingdom Pseudomonadati; phylum Pseudomonadota; class Gammaproteobacteria; order Alteromonadales; family Shewanellaceae; genus Shewanella; species Shewanella glacialimarina. The sequence goes on from NZ_CP041216.1 coordinate 3,488,453, forward strand.
GCTGACGTCGCATAAGTTTCTAGACTGTGGTTATCTTTCCAGTAGCCGCCATGAATAACAATCACCACAGCAGTGTTTGTTGTACCTTTTGGTAAATACAGGTGTGCAAACTGTTGGCTGTTATTGCCATAGTAAATAATCTTTTTTAGATGTTTTGACATCCATACCCCAAGCTAGATAATTAACACCACAAAGGTATAACAGGTACACCATCATTTCAATGATTATTATTAACTTGAGTAATCTGAATTTTTGACTAAAATCCAACCAATTCAAATGATTTATATACATTTACCGCGTCACTGGTATGATAGCAAAATAGGTGATATATAATTGAAAAAGTGTCAAGGAGCTACACATGCCAATTACGATTAAGCGTCCCGTTGAAAGAAAAAAACTATCAGAAACTGTTGAAGAAGAGTTGGAGTTGATGATCCGCCAAGGCGAAATCGCTGAAGGTGATGCACTTCCTTCTGAACGGGAGTTAATGGCTGCATTTGGTGTTGGTAGACCTTCAATACGTGATGCTTTGTCGGCACTTGCACGTAAAGGCTTAGTTAAAATCAGCAGTGGTGAAAGAACCCGAGTCACCAGGCCCTCACCGGATACTATTATCTCTGAACTATCAGGTATGTCTAAGGATTTTTTGTCTCAACCCAATGGCTTACAGTACTTTGACCAACTCAGAAACTTTTTTGAATCAAGCCTAGTACGCCATGCGGCTGAGTTTGCGACTAAAGAGCAAATTGCAGAGTTAGAAAAAGCACTTGAGCTAAACGGCAAAGCAATTAACAGTGATAACCAATTTAAAAAAACAGATATTTACTTCCATCGTGTCATTGCCTCAATACCTGGTAATCCGATATTTTTAGCGATTCATCAAGCACTGGTTGATTGGGTTATCGACGCCAGACCCGCTAAAGTAAATGCCAATGTTCTTAATGCAAAAAGCCATCAAGATCATGTTGAGATTTTGGAGTGCATTAAAAATAGAGATGTGGAAGGGGCTGACAAAAAGCTTACCCAACATTTAGAATACGTATTTGAAAATTATTATGTCGAGTAGTTAATCTACACAAGTTAACAGACAAAGATAAATAAATACAAATCAACATCTTAGTTAAATAAATAACTCTATTTCAAAGCTACCTTCAGGTAGCTTTTTTTATGTGTGATAAAACAGTATTAATGAATTATCTGCAAACAATATATTTACAATATGTTAAATAAATTTGGATGTTTGTGTAGCATTAAGCCAACTCAAGTGGTATAACAGGTATACAGCACAAAACAATACCACTTGAGTCCCTATGATTACTAAGATGTTTAAATTTGCAATCATTTCATTTTTGATGATGCCATTATTAACGACTGCTCAAACACTTATCCATTGGCAGGAAGTGAGCGCTACGTCAGTTGAACAATTACAAATAGGCAATGGGGCTTTTATTAGCAGTAATAATGACGGCCTACTAATTTCTTCAGGTCTAATGCGCTCAGAGCTAGTGTCATCAGAGATCAATTCTGCCAACCTAACAAGCACTGCTGCTGTTATTGCTCAAAGCCTTGCCAATCTTAATCAATTCAACACCATGTTTGTGGTCAGCGGCGACAATATATTTTCAAGCAGTTTATCCGCCGAATTAGGTAATAGAGCATACGCCTCTGCAGTCAACTTTAATGGCACTACTCTGGTTGTCGGAGGCATTAGCCAACAAAATGCCTCTGCTTCGGTTAATTTATTAAGCTGGCAAGCCTCATCAAAAATATTACACAGTTACTCGCTGCCCCCCTTACCTCAAGCAACAAAGTCCCCCTCTGCAGTCATTCTTAACAATACCCTTTATGTGTTAACGGGCTCAGATGAGAGTAATCAATTTTTTGCATTGGATTTAAGTGCCTTATTGAACGCTGATGGGCTGCTATCTTTAAATCAAACTGATATTGAACGTTTCACACAGAACACGTTATGGCAAACCCTGCCCGCTTTGCCCTTCGCAAGCGGACATAAGCAATATCAAAATGGCGTACAGTTAGCAGTACAAGATGACGGCAGTGGACCGAAAATATTTGCAATGGGCGGTTATCAACTTCCATTACAAAGCCTTAATTTTAAAGCAGATATTTCAGCTCTTACTCACCATTGGAAATATGACCCTTTGGCTAAGGTTGCGGATCAAACATGGCAAGACCTGGGTGATATCACAATTGATAAAAGCCTGCTCAATGACAGAATTAACGCCTTAAGTACCTTGGGACAATCACATATATTAGCCTTTACCAACCAAGGCAGGACCTTATCATTTAATGCTATTACAAATAGTTGGACACAATATTTAGCTGAGAACATTGATGCAACAAATACACTTGCAGACGATCAAACTGATCTTAATCATCACCTCAATCAATCGGCTACTTTTATAAGCGAAAGTGTGACCTCGTATCGCGGCGAAATTTTTTCATTAAACCGCAATAAAGATAATCAAGGTTCATTAATATTGTGGCAGGCATCGCTTAAGCAACCGGCAAAGAATTTTGGCTGGGTTAATATGACAGTGTTAGTGGTCTACCTTGTCTGTGTTGTTTTACTCGGTTTATTTTTTGTTTTTAAAAATAATAACACCGATGACTACTTTCGAGGTGGGCAGTCTATTCCCTGGTGGGCTGCTGCCTGCTCTATTTATGCCACCATGTTAAGTTCATTAACTTATGTCGCCTTGCCTGCCGTAGTTTACCAAAGCAACTGGTTGTTACTCATAGGAATATGGATGATTATCGCCGTGGCGCCGCTTGCTATTTATGTTGCTATGCCTTTTTTCCGTCAAATTGATGCGACCAGTGCTTATGAGTATCTGTCAAAACGTTTCAATATGGGCGTAAGGTTATTTGCCAGCGGCCTTTTTACCCTGTTCCATATTGGTCGAATGGGTATAGTAATGGCTTTAACGGCCTTAGCACTGTCTGCAGTAACGCCTTTGTCAGCTAGCGACAGTGTATTAATCATGGGCGTTTTATGTTTAATTTATTGCACCATGGGTGGTATTGAAGCAGTCATTTGGACTGATACCTTGCAAACCATTGTCTTAATTATTGGTGCTATTACCTGTTTTATTATCATAATTATGGGTTTAGAAGGAGGCCTTAGTGACTTTGTCAGCATTGGTTTAAATGACAATAAGTTCACTATGGTAAACGCCGACTTTAGTTTAGACAGTATTACCTCACTCTCTATTTGGGTCATCGTTATTGGTGGTATTGGACAAAACTTGTCTAGCTATACAGCTGATCAAGCCGTAGTACAACGCTATATGGTAACAAAAGACCCACGAGAAGCCAGCAAATCGATTTGGGCAAATGCCGTAATAGCCGCTCCTGGGGCATTATTGTTTTTCTGTATTGGTACTGGTTTATATGCCTTTTATCAATTACATCCGGAAAAATTAGACCCAACGATCCAAATTGATCAAATATTCCCAACTTTTATCGCCACTGAGCTGCCGATTGGAGTTGCAGGTTTGATTGTCGCGGGTATTTTTGCCGCCGCACAATCAACCGTATCCACCAGTATGAACTCTATTGCAACCACTTTAGTAACCGATTTTATTCGCCCATTTAATTTGGTGAAAACTGAACAAGGTTATATGAACGCGGCTCGCTGGTTAACGTTCATCATGGGCGCGTTAGGTACATTAGCTGGGCTTATTTTTATAAACCCTGAAATTCGCTCACTAATGGAAGCCTACTTTAAAGTAATAGGAATGTTTATGGGGGCCCTAGGGGGACTATTTGTGCTTGGTGCGTTAACAAAAAAAGCTAACTCTTTTGGCGCCATTATTGGAATTTTAGCAGGTGTGACGACCATGATATCGGCTTGGCAACTGGGCTGGGCTAACGGTTACTTATACGCCACCCTTGGCATAGTGTCTTGTTTAGTGTTTGGCTACCTTACCAGTTTACTCACCCAAACAACAAAAGACAGACACAGAGATTTAACCGGACTGACTTTATACACCATGCAAACTCACGTGACTAAATCGTGATAATGCTTCATTTAGCTTTTAGGAAACTTAAATGTCTGTTGTAAATAAATCACTGGAAAAACAACTGTTATCGTCATTGAAGCAATCTTTAATTGCATCCTGCCAGCCCGTTGATAATGGTCCTATGGACAAAGTCGAACATATTGTTGCTATGGCATTAGCCGCGGTTAATGGTGGCGCGAAAGGCTTAAGAATAGAAGGTATTGAAAATGTGCGGGCAATTGCAAAAGTCACCTCTATTCCCATTGTTGGGATTGTTAAACGAGACTTAACTGATAGTCCGGTACGGATTACCCCGTTTATAGAAGATGTTAGTGCACTTGCGCAAGCAGGAGCCAGCATAATCGCCTTTGATGGCACAGATCGTCCGCGCCCAACGGCAGTGTTAGATTTACTGAGCGCGATTCATGAAGCTGGTTGTGTCGCCATGGCAGATTGTGCCGACTTTGAAACCGGCTTGATGCTAGCACAGCAGGGGTGCACCTTTATTGGTAGTACTATGTCAGGTTACCTTGACCTAAATAATATCCCGACAGAGCCGGACTATGACTTAGTTACCCTATGGGTTGAACAAGGGTTAAATGTTATTGCTGAAGGTCGATACAATTCCCCCAAACGTGCTGCTAGAGCCATTGAACTTGGAGCATTTTCGGTGACCGTTGGCTCAGCTATTACTCGTGTTGAGCATATAACCCAATGGTTTGTTGGTGACATTGAAAGTGCCATTAACAGTACCAAAGCTTAGTTACTTTTATCTCAATAGTGATAAAGCCCATTAGGCAATAAGGACCAAGATAGATGATCATAGCCATCGATGTCGGAGGCACCAAAATATCAGCTGCGCTTATTTTCAGCGATAAAGTAACCGAGACTCACATTGTTGAACAACGCACAATCGCTTCGGTGATACACACTGACTTAACCCATTTAAGTCAACATTTAGTCGAACTTTGTCAAGGCTGGATTGAGCGTGCAACCCAGGTAGCCATAGCCTGCACGGGTCAAGTTGGCGATGAGTTTGTTAACTTTCTTTCGGCAAAACAAAAGCTCCCCCTGAAAGCACAACTTGAATCGGCTTTTGAACTACCAGTGACAATTATCAATGATGCTGCCGCAGCCGCATGGGCTGAATACTGCGTCATGAAAACAATCGCCATAGACAGCTCGCTTAAAGACAATAACGTTATTGGTAGTGAAGTGATTAGCGGCGGTGACAATACCCTAGTGTACATAACGGTATCGACAGGGATTGGTGGTGGCATCATTCAAAATGGAAAATTACTGACCTGTGTCGATGGATTCTGTGCCCATTTAGGTCATGTTTCTGTGCTACATGGCAGCCAAAAAACTATTCAATGCCATTGTGGTCGAGTCAATTGTGCTGAATCCATAGCATCCGGGACCGCCATTGCTAAACAAGCCTCAATAATTTTGAACCAAGAAGTAAGCTGCAAAGCTGTGTTTGAACAGTACTTCGCAGTGCCTGAAATCGCGCTACTCATCAATAATGCCACTAGCGCTGTATGTGATTTAATTGCCAATGTTAAAGCTATGACGGGAACCAACATTATTATTTTAGGCGGTAGTGTTGGTTCAGTGACACTATTTCACCAGCAAGTGGTAGCAAAAACGGCCAATTTACCTTCCATTTATCAAGTCAGTATTAAGCCCCCTCAAATGGGCGCTAATGCAGACTTAATGGGTGCGGCTTTTTACGTTCGAAAAAATCAATGTCCAATTTAACGCATTGACTTAAAGCAGGATAAAATATGCAGGTTATTATTTTAGAAAATCCACAGCAGGTAGCACAACACGCCAGTGAATGGATTGTTGAGCTGTTGAGTAAAAAAGCGCATCCCGTATTAGGATTAGCCACTGGCAGCACCCCTATTAGCCTTTATCAGAAATTAGTACAACGTCATCAACAAGATCAAACAGATTTCAGCCATGTCACCAGCTTTAATCTTGACGAATACCACAATATCGAGGCAGACAATAAGCAAAGTTATCGTATGTTTATGAAGCAAAATCTGTTTGATAAAATAAATATTGATCAAACAAACACCCATTTACCCACCTGTAACTTAATTCAAGACCCTCGAGTACAGGGTATGGCCTATGAAGAGAAAATTCGCAATGCGGGTGGAATTGATTTACAAATCCTCGGGATTGGGGTGAATGGCCATATTGGTTTTAATGAGCCATCGTCCAGTTTATCGTCTCGAACAAGGTTAAAAACATTAACCAAGCAAACCCTGCAAGATAACAGTCGATTATTTGACTCAGCAGAATATCAACCCACGATGGCAATGACCATGGGAGTTGCAACTATATTAGATGCCAAATATGTATTGCTTATGGCAACAGGTAAAAACAAAGCCAAAGCAGTTAACGAGATGATCAATGGCCCACTGTCAGCAAGATGTCCCGCATCAGCACTGCAACTCCACCAACATGCCGTCATAATGTTAGATAAAGACGCCGCAAGTGAGCTTTCTAACCAAGAATATTATATTTGGGCCAACCGGGAACATCAAAAAATCAATCAAGATTACGGCTTCTTTCTATAGCCATTCTAAATAGACAAGCATCGAGTCAAGACTAATACCCAAACCAAGCTCAGTTTAATATTGTGTTTTAAATAGAATTTTTAATAAAACTTAAAAAATTATTCACATTTAGTCTATTCGGGATACTACAGGATATTCAGTCGCGCGTACTGTAATGATATACTCCTCACTAAAATAATACATAAAAACAATTAGATGGATTACTACATGTTTACTTTTAACTATCCTGCAAGACATTATCTTTGGCTTATTTTTTTACTAAGCATTACCGGTTGTGGTGGTGCGGGTGACGACACAAGTACTAGCGAGATCCCCATAGTTCAAAACAGCGCGCCTGTTATTTCAGGTGCTCCGGGTGAAGCGACTGTGGCGCAATTCTATAGTTTTACACCTGTCACATCAGATGAAAATCAGGATGACACATTAACCTTTAGCACCACTAATCTACCTAATTGGTTAACGCTTAATAACACAACAGGGCAATTGACAGGTACACCACAACTGACCGATGTTGGCATACACAATAATATTCAATTAACGGTTTCAGACGGTGAACTTACAGCATCACTGAGTTTCGCCATCACTGTGGTTAATGCCTCCATAGCGCCAAACAGCGCGCCTGTTATTTCAGGTGCTCCGGGTGAAGCGACTGTGGCGCAATTCTATAGTTTTACACCTGTCACATCAGATGAAAATCAGGATGACACATTAACCTTTAGCACCACTAATCTACCTAATTGGTTAACGCTTAATAACACAACAGGGCAATTGACAGGTACACCACAACTGACCGATGTTGGCATACACAATAATATTCAATTAACGGTTTCAGACGGTGAACTTACAGCATCACTGAGTTTCGCCATCACTGTGGTTAATGCCTCCATAGCGCCAAACAGCGCGCCTGTTATTTCAGGTGCTCCGGGTGAAGCGACTGTGGCGCAATTCTATAGTTTTACACCTGTCGCATCAGATGAAAATCAGGATGACACATTAACCTTTAGCAGCACTAATCTACCTAATTGGTTAACGCTCAATAACACAACAGGGCAATTGACAGGTACACCACAACTGACCGATGTTGGCATACACAATAATATTCAATTAACGGTTTCAGACGGTGAACTTACTGCATCACTGAGTTTCGCCATCACTGTGGTTAATGCCTCCATAGCGCCAAACAGCGCGCCTGTTATTTCAGGTGCTCCGGGTGAAGCGACTGTGGCGCAATTCTATAGTTTTACACCTGTCGCATCAGATGAAAATCAGGATGACACATTAACCTTTAGCAGCACTAATCTACCTAATTGGTTAACGCTCAATAACACAACAGGGCAATTGACAGGTACACCACAACTGACCGATGTTGGCATACACAATAATATTCAATTAACGGTTTCAGACGGTGAACTTACTGCATCACTGAGTTTCGCCATCACTGTGGTTAATGCACCCATAGCGCCAAACAGCGCGCCTGTTATTTCAGGTGCTCCGGGTGAAGCGACTGTGGCGCAATTCTATAGTTTTACACCTGTCACATCAGATGAAAATCAGGATGACACATTAACCTTTAGCACCACTAATCTACCTAATTGGTTAACGCTTAATAACACAACAGGGCAATTGACAGGTACACCACAACTGACCGATGTTGGCATACACAATAATATTCAATTAACGGTTTCAGACGGTGAACTTACAGCATCACTGAGTTTCGCCATCACTGTGGTTAATGCCTCCATAGCGCCAAACAGCGCGCCTGTTATTTCAGGTGCTCCGGGTGAAGCGACTGTGGCGCAATTCTATAGTTTTACACCTGTCACATCAGATGAAAATCAGGATGACACATTAACCTTTAGCACCACTAATCTACCTAATTGGTTAACGCTTAATAACACAACAGGGCAATTGACAGGTACACCACAACTGACCGATGTTGGCATACACAATAATATTCAATTAACGGTTTCAGACGGTGAACTTACAGCATCACTGAGTTTCGCCATCACTGTGGTTAATGCCTCCATAGCGCCAAACAGCGCGCCTGTTATTTCAGGTGCTCCGGGTGAAGCGACTGTGGCGCAATTCTATAGTTTTACACCTGTCACATCAGATGAAAATCAGGATGACACATTAACCTTTAGCACCACTAATCTACCTAATTGGTTAACGCTTAATAACACAACAGGGCAATTGACAGGTACACCACAACTGACCGATGTTGGCATACACAATAATATTCAATTAACGGTTTCAGACGGTGAACTTACAGCATCACTGAGTTTCGCCATCACTGTGGTTAATGCCTCCATAGCGCCAAACAGCGCGCCTGTTATTTCAGGTGCTCCGGGTGAAGCGACTGTGGCGCAATTCTATAGTTTTACACCTGTCGCATCAGATGAAAATCAGGATGACACATTAACCTTTAGCAGCACTAATCTACCTAATTGGTTAACGCTCAATAACACAACAGGGCAATTGACAGGTACACCACAACTGACCGATGTTGGCATACACAATAATATTCAATTAACGGTTTCAGACGGTGAACTTACTGCATCACTGAGTTTCGCCATCACTGTGGTTAATGCCCACATAGCGCCTACATTAACGACCCTTTCAGCTCAAACACGAGCTGATGAATTATTCGAGTTTACCTTAGCCTATCAAGGTGAAGAAAATAGCATCGTGAGCTATAGTGCACCAAGCTTACCCGACTGGCTAACACTTGATAAAACCACTGGACAGTTATCTGGCACACCGACCATAGATAATCTAGGTATAACTGCTATTTCAATTACCTTAGATGATGGCATTGCCCAAAGTACGTCGGTTTTTACCCTGCAAGTAGAAGAAAGTTGGTTAGCCCTTGCAATCGCAAGCGGTAATGCTTTGCTGGTAAAAGACAGCGATGTCATATTAGCCGCAGCCTTGGCAGAAATTGATTCCCATACAAACCGTTTTAACGACATAAAGCGGCAACTTTTCAACCTTGATTCTATTGATAACAAGCTGAACGCCATTGATTGGGACCCAAGCCATGACGCGGCTATTTTGTATGGTCAATATCCTTTTAATGATACCGTCCTTAATACCACAAGTTCACATCAAGTCGATGGACAAGACCGAGTACTTCCTATTGCCATTGCTGGTAGTAAAACTTTGGATTCAGGGCGCTACCTCGCCTTTGGGGGCAACCCATTTAGAAACAATAAAAATGCTCAGATGGAGCAGTTTTTACATAATAGTTTTGATTGGTTAACCCAAAAAGATACCGCTTCACTCAGTCAATTTAATGTTGTTTTAGCACAACTTGATGAAAGTTATTGGTTTAAAGATCGCAGTCAAACCCGCGCTTGGTTGGATAATAACGTCAACAATGTTAGCTATAACCTTGAGGGCACCTGTGACGGTATTAACCTTGCTACCTGTATTGCTAACAAGCCAGATGTCATTATTATTTCACTTATAACACGTGATGGTGATGATAAAGCATCAATAATTCAGAGTGTTGAAAGTGCATTGACACAAAACATACCGGTGATCTATATTCAGCACGATGGTGGGATTAATGATCACGGCAAAGCGCTACTAAAGGTATTAAATATTACCCACGGCCATGATAACTATTGGTGGAAACTGCATTTGTCTGCATTTGACCCATCTACTTTATGGGGTAGTCTGCCAAGTGATATTGCAAGTATAAAAACACTGCTGAGCAATTTTAAAAATAAGTCATTCAATGTTGATTTAACTGGCTGCAGCACTCGAAGTTGTCCTGCTGAGTCTAATGCTCAGAGCGAATTTTTTGATGGTGCGAATGCAATTAGCGCCCTATTTAACAATCTTAATAGTCAAAAAATCAATATTTTTAACAGTACAGATTACCGCTTAAACAAACTCTTTATTTTACTTGCAGACCACTATCGTCAAACGGTGAGCTATCCGATGGATAAGTTAACCACTGATAAAGTAGACTTTTTTAAATCTTTATATGCTGATTATGCTATTTATAATACCCGTGATGTCAATCCTGTTCAGCCAGACATGGGGAACTTTAGTCGCTCTAATTTCACTCATATCACCCCAGAAAGTGCTCAAGTAGTATTAATGTCTAAGCCTGCATTTCGCTCAGCCGGTGTCTATGCTCTACCAGGGCAAACGTTTACCGTCACTCGCAACGATAGTAATAGAGTGAACACCCAAATTTTCATCAATAGCCTGCGAAGCAGTGCTACGCATATATTCAATGAAAATAGTTATAATCGTCCTTACTTTTTACAATCTAATTGGATTGATATTACCCCAGGTGAAACCATTCGTTTTACCTCTAGTTACGGTGGTCCAATTCAAATCGGTTTTTCTCAAAAAGATATTGAAGTTAATTTTAGCTTTACCAATATTGGTCGCCATCCACATTGGCGAACACCTGCAGATGACATTATTTTTGCAGAGAAAATGGAGCAAGGTGATTACGATTGGGCTGAAATTGCCACTGAAGGCTTTGAAGTACACTCTAAACTGACCCGATTACGTTCGTCATTATCAGGCAGTATTTGGCCACTTGCCTCTGATTTTGCTCATGCCACTTATCGCTACACCCATAATATGGTGAATATATTGGCGGGTTTTCAAGGTCCGGGCATAGATGTAGTTGCTGAAATTCATGACTTTGTAAACGATCGTGGTCTTTCGGTCGACACTATCGACATAGTTAAGCACATGAATGCAGACCAACCAACCTGTGGTTGGGGCTGTAGTGGTAACCCATATGATGCAGGATGGGCCTTTAGCCCCACCGGACATGGTGATTTACACGAATTAGGCCATGGCATTGAACGAGGTAGCATGCGCTTTGAAGGATATGGCGGTCATTCAAACACTAACTTCTACTCCTACTTTTCTAAATCTGTTTATGAAGATGAAACCGGCGAGCCTGCTAGTTGTCAGGGACTACCTTTTGAAGCGATGTTTAGAACCTTACAGGAAAGTAAGCGTGCCACAGATGCGACGGCTTATATGCAAGCCAATCTTGATAAGGGGTGGTCTGCACATCATGTGCTGTATATCCAATTAATGATGGCGGCACAAGCCGAAGGCACGCTGATAAACGGTTGGAACTTGTATCCCAGAATGCATATTTGGGACAGAGAAATGTGGCGTTTAGATGACACAGAGGCAAGCTGGGCTAGCGGAAAAATAGCGTTGGGATTTGATGATTACAGTCGAACTGAATTTTCGGCAATGGGCCAAAATGAACGCTTGTTTATCTCTTTATCTGAAATAACTCAGCTAAATCTAACTGATTGGTTTGCTATGTACGGCTTTGCATTAAGTGCTAAAGCACAGGCACAAGTAGCAGCTAAAGGTTATAAAATGCTACCGCAAGTATTCTATACCTCTAGCGGCACAGGTTACTGTTCAACCTTAGTTCAAAGTGCATTACCAGTTGATGGTAATCAAGTCTGGCCAACACTTTAACAGGTTATTTGACCTCAATTTCACAGTTATGGTCACCGAGCAAGGACGCTAAATATTAACTAAGGCAAAGCTCAGCTTATGCTGAGTTTTGCTTTTTAGTGTTTATCATTATCGGCAATAGTAAATAAATGCCCAGCTAAATGAATTAATGCAACTCACTAGGTGATATTTCAGCCTTATGGTCATGACCCACCCTCTAAAATGTTCATGACAAAACTTACCTCACAAGGAAGTATCGTTAATTTTTAAGCAAAAAAAACCATCACCAATTTAGTGATGGTTGTCTATATTATCGGTTAATTTAACCTTCGACGTAAGGACTGATATGAATGATAAAATAGTTAACAGCTTTCTGGTACTTGATCACATACTGAATGTGCCAGCTGATAAGCCATTAATTTACGCAGCTAAGCCACTACAACTAATCATTTTTTATATGACTCATAAAGCCAGCACTTTTCATTTTAGCGACCACATCGGCTTTTTCTTTTACTGACAATGAGCGAATAGGCAGACGAGGGTCCCCAACGTCAATGCCATGAAGCAACATAGCGGCTTTACCAGCTGCAACCCCGCCGTATTCTACAAGCGGACGAATAATGCCGATCACCTTATCCATCAGTGCGACGACGGTTACTTGATCGCCTTTGTTAAATGCCGCTATGATGTCTAAATAAAGCGGTGCAGCATAGTTATAAGTACTTCCCACAGCGCCAATCGCACCAACAGCCAATCCCCCAGGAAGAAATTCATCTACACCAAATGGAATATCAAATTTTCCACCACAAACTCGAGTACAACGTTGGAACTCATACAAATCGCCATGATTGAATTTAATACCGGCTAGATTTGGGATGACGCCATCCGCTTTAATAAGAAATTGTTCCATATCAAACATCACCCCTGACATACCAGAGTGATAATAGTAAAACCCTTTGTTTGGCGCTGCTGCAGCCACGGCGGCACAGTAAGTCACTAGATCATCTACAGAACCCGGTTTAAAGAAACAAGGGGCTATTACAGAGGTTGCAAAGACATCTAAAGAATTAGCATGCTTAGTTAATTCAAGCGTATCAACAATAGACAGCGCACCAGTGTGCACCGTAATACTGAGTTTACCCTTGGCCGCTGTAACCCAGCGTTCAGCCACGGCTTTACGTTCAGCCACAGAACAATTGAGCCCTTCACCTGTTGTGCCACAGATATAAACGCCTTCGACTCCTTGTTTGATAAGCAAAGCGGCTATTTGATCAATAACCGCAAGATTTACCTGACCATGTTGATCGAAAGGTGTATGGGGGGCGGAAATTAATCCGGTAAGTTTTTGCATTATAAACCTCTGTAAATTAGTATATTTGTTTGCCGCCAATCCATGTCTGGCTAACATGTAGATCAGAGTTATTAGTTGTGTTAAGCAATGTAAAATCAGCATTAGCATTGATCGCTAGCTGAGGTGTTGATGTATTAAGACCAAGGAAATCGGCTGGATATTGACTTGCCATTCTCAGCGCCTCTTCTAATGAGACATCAAGCATTCGCCGTGCATTGTTTACCGCAGTGATCATATCTAAGGCAGAACCGGCTAATTGGCCTGTTTGACTGGTGAGCTTACCGTTTGCTAACTGTATTTTATGACCATCAAATTCTAATGTTTTTTGGCTACTACCTATCGTTGACATTGAGTCTGTCACCAGCATCATTTTGCCGATTTTTTTGGCGCGAGTGGCCAACTTAGCCGTAGCAGGGTGAACATGATGACCGTCAAGAATCAAGCCACACCAACTGTGTTCATCAAGCAATGCAGCCCCTACCATATTAGGTTCTCTGGAGGTCAGCGCAGACATCGCATTGAATAAATGAGTAAAGCCCACTGCACCAGCAGCTAATGCTGCTTGCGTCACGGCAAAGCTTGCATTCGAGTGGCCTAAACATACTTTTACCTTGTGTTCCGTTAATCGTTTTATTTGCGCGGCAGTGACATTTTCGGGTGCAAGAGTGACAATTTTCACACCAAGATCATCTCGACAATAAATGTCCATTTCCGACTCGGTTAGCGGCCTAATATGCTCACTACTATGTATACCTTTGTTGGGTACACTAATATGTGGCCCCTCAAAATGGACTCCGACAATACCGGCTACCTGCTGCTTTATTGCAGAGGCTATAACGTTCGCTGCACTTGTGATTGTTTCAATGCCACTGGTGATTAATGTCGGTAGCAATCCCGTAGAACCAAAGCGGCTATGCGCTAACACCATAGCGTTAAGGGCCATTAAATTTGGGTCATGGTTAAATAAATATCCCCCGCCACCATTTACTTGAACATCAATAAAACCAGCAGTCAGCAAGCCTGGTACTTTAATTTCCTTAGCCCCTTTTACCGAATCAAAAGCAAGCACCTTTTGTTCATCAAAGCTTATCGCTTGGTTTTTTATGATGTTTTTACCATCAAACATTTGTTGTGCAATTATGGTGGTGATCATAATGTCTCTGTTGGGGTTCCTTTAAAATTAAAAAGAAAATACTTATTAAAATCAATTATAAAAATAGCATTAACCTGAAGAACCTTATTCTCCGCTGGACAAATAAACAGCATCGAAAAAAGTAAACAACTGCTCAAACTGACGTAATTGTGAAATAACTCATTGGCAGACAGCAACCAAGGCTTATATAGTTAAATCAATAATTACAACAGGTATACTATCAACCTGTTATACCAATATACCTGATGAGATATTATTGTCAAAGTGAAAATATATAATTAGATAGACCCAAGGTGAAAAAATTAGCTAACAAACTGATTATAAATAATTAATATCTTTTTATTATTTAATCAATGCCTACTTGGTAAACGATTCAAAATGAGGTGTATTGAAAAAACTGAGTTTTAACATCTATAACCTAAAGGCTAAATCTATCCTAATAAAAATCAGTCAAGTTAGATTGCAACCACAAAGGTGTAATGGTATAACAGCATGCTTACTTTTTATTAGCGTCCTATTATCTGGCGGAGATTAAATGAAATATATTATTGGCGCATACGCCACCGCTCCCTCTACCGAGCAATGGCAGCAAGAATTAGAAACTCAGTATTACCAACAGCTCAAGTCACTGAATAAGATTAGTGGTATTGAGCATCCCTTTGTTGGGCGACTGCATCCATATGACGATGAGTGGTTTCTCAAAAATATCGATAAAAACTGGCAGTTTATCTTCACTTCTATCCCTGGGGTAATGAGCAGTCTCGCTAAAAATCCTCACTTTGGTATAGCCTCAACAAAAGAAGAAGGCAGACTGTCGGCACTGTCTTTTTATCAACTAGCACAACAAGCCATATTAGAACTAAATAACTACTTAGATAGACAGGCTGTCAGCTTTATAAAAATACACACCTCGCCGAAAATTAGCCCTGCCACGCACTCATCTATTGAAGCATTGCAAGCATCTCTTGAAACCATGCAGTCTTGGGATTGGGATGGGGCAAAATTAGTGATTGAACATTGTGATGCGCACATTGGCGGACAAGAAGCCGAAAAAGGCTTTATGTTACTAGAAGATGAAATTACCGCTATTAAGCATGTTAATAGCAAGCTCAACAGTGACATTGGTATTAGTATAAATTGGGGACGTTCAGCGATAGAAACCCGCAGCTCTGCTGGGCCATTGCAGCATATTAAGCAGGCCTATAATAGCGGTTTATTAAAAGGAATTATATTTTCTGGTGCCTCAGGGCTTGAGGGGCCATATGGCCAATGGAAAGATACCCATATGCCACCAGCACAAGCGTTTAATATTCCAAGTTTTGCCCAAGGATCTTGTTTAACCTTAGAACAAATCGAACTATCGTTACAGCAATGTCATTATAATCAGCTTGATTTTATCGGCGGAAAAATATCAATAAGCCCTAATAAAGCTAGCGTTACCGAACGTGTTTCCTACATTAAAAGCTTAATCACTTTGCTAGATAAAGTGGTAATCTAACTTTAGTGATTGTCATTATTACCTGAGCGTCTAACGCTATAAAGAGTGGCTTAAAACTTGGGCAATATACAGCAGCTTCATTGAATCGTATTAGGTTTTTGGTAAATTCATCGTATTTACTTATTAGCAATTAGTGAGCAAGGTGCTGAAATTTCAGTCTTAGCGATGTATTTAAATGGCTTATTTACAACAATTGTTATTATCGTTTTTTCAAAAGATTTGATATTTTAAGCCTCAAAAATAGCTTTGGGAAGTAGATGAACTTTTACATCTTGACGTAAATATGACGGCGTTATATCAACATACGACTTAGTGCTTATCGCTATTTTTTTAGATTATAATTGGCAGCAAAATCGAGAAATAGCTTTGCTGGTATAGGTTTACTAAAATAATAGCCCTGTACTAAATCACAGCCCAATTTATCTAACAATGTTAGTTGTTCGAGTGTTTCAACACCTTCGGCAACCACTGTCAGCCCTAAACTATGCGCCATGGAAATAATGGCATTGACTAATTCACAATCGGCTTTATTTAACGGTATGCCATTAATAAAGCTACGGTCAATTTTTAATACATCAAAGTCATATTGCCTTAAATAACTTAAAGATGAATAACCTGTACCAAAATCATCCATTGATAATTTTATGCCCAACGCATTAATTTTAACCAAAGCATCATGAATTTGTGATTGGCCAATCATTAACACGCCTTCAGTAATTTCAAGTTCCAAATCTTCGGCACTTACATTAGCATCAATAATCGCATTTGTGATTACACTCAGCAGCTCTGCATCCCTAAATTGACGCGGAGACAAATTAACTGCCATAGTATATTTTTGTTGATAAATATTTTGCCATTGATGTAAAAAGTACAGCGCTTGTTTCAGTACAAATCGCCCAATTGGTACAATCAAGCCAGTATGTTCTGCAATAGGGATAAATTCATCAGGAGTGACATTACCCAGTGTTGAATTGTGCCAACGCAACAGTGCTTCTGCACCGGTAATCTGTCTTTTTTTAACATCAAATTGGGGTTGGTAATATAATTCAAATTCTTTACGCTCCAATGCGCCATGCATTTGTTCTTCAATTTTAAAGCGGCGGATCATCATGGCATTCATTTCTTTAGAGAAAAACGAACTAGTATTACGTCCTAAATCTTTGGCTCGATACATGGCTGTATCGGCATTACGCAGTAAATCAGAGGCACATAGGCCATTTTCAGGGTAAATGGCCACACCAATACTTACCGTCAGCATTAACTCCCTACCATCTATGATAAAGGGTGCTCTAAAGGCTTTGAGCAAATTGTCAGTAATAACTAACGCATCATGCTGCTCTTTGATACCACGCAATAACACGATAAACTCATCACCGCCTAAACGACCGACAATATCGGCTTCTCGCAGAGTGTGCTTTAATCTATTGGCTGACTCGATTAACACTTTATCACCGACTTCATGTCCTAATGAGTCATTCACTTTTTTGAAATCATCTAAATCAAGAAAAAGTACCGCTGTTTGCTCATCATTTCTCTCAGACTCAAGCAGCATTTGTGATAAACGGTCCAGTGCTAAGAAACGATTGGGTAATGAGGTTAAGGCATCAAAATATGCCTGTTTACGGATGATTTCGGCTGATTTATATTGTTCACTAATATCACGAATAATGGCCACAATTTGATTATATGAAGCGAGATAGCTCAACCTTGCCTCGAAATAAACTAATCCTTGGGGCATATTTAACTCATATTCAAAGGTAGTCATTCCGTGTTGATGTAATACTTTATCTATATGAGCTTGAAACTTACTCACAGCCTCATCAGGTAAAAGGTCAGTCATGCGTTTGCCGATAAACTGACTGGGTGCAACGAAGAGATTTTTTTGATCTGCCCCATGGTAATCAATGATAGTCCCGTCCATTTCCATCAAGAAAAATAAATCAGGTAAGGCCTCAATGATCGTCTTCAGCATATGATCTTTAAATTCAGCCTGGGATTGAGCATGCTTAACATCGGCTAAATTAACATCAAGACAGTACATTTGTTTTTTATTATATTGGTTAATAAACAGTACATGGCTTGAAAACACACTGACATCACTGCCATTTTTATGGCATAGGGTAATTTCTGATGCAGGAATTTTTGTTCCTTGTGTTATCCAATTATGATGCGCAGTAATCACTAACTCACGCATAGAGGGAGGAATAATGAGATCTTCTAGCTTTTGTCCTAATGCTTCTTCTTTACTGTAACCATAAAGTAACTCACTGCCCACATTCCAATAGATCACCCGCCGTTCTTCATCGTATCCTTGCACCGAAACAATGTTTACAGCGTCAAACAATTGGTGAAGCGAATCATTGAGAACATATTGCTGAGGAGGCACAATGCCTAGCTTGATTGATTTCATACTAAGATAAACCCGAGAAGTCCTTTGTTTTATAATAGACCCCAATCATCATTTTAACATCTATAACACCTAATAAAGTTTACCGTATCACTTTTGATCACTGCGCTGCCATGATCACTTTGCTTCATTGTCAGATCAAAATATAAAAAAGGTGTTCAGTAATTGGATTACTAAACACCTTCTTCATCTCTCATGCGTTATCGATAAAATTTATTTAATTTGTTCAAGTTCAACATTAATAAACTTCAATAAGGTACTGCCTGTAGCCTCATAAATAATACCTATTGATCCATCATGTAAACTAACAATATCGGAATATGCACTCACGCCATAGACCAATTGGTGCGGCGTACCAAAAGTTACACCTTCATCCAAGCTTGACCATATAGCCAGATTATTGCGATTCGGACCTGAAGAGATCCCCATAGGTGCAGAGACAAGAATACGATCTTCAATATCACCTGAACGCACCGCTGAATATCGAGTGAGACCAATATCAACTTTAGATACAACAAGATCGTGAGATGTTTGCACCCAAGTGACTCCAGCATCATGACTTAAAAAGTGATAACGCGTACCTGCTGCGCCGCCATCATTTCGGGCACTCAACAATAAAGTACCATCGCTTAGCTCAACCATATCAGCTTCGGTAGGTCCAGAAACTGGCGTGAAACTGCCTTTTTGCCAAGTTGCACCGCTATCGTCGCTAAATACAGTCGCCACATAAAAATTACTGTTTCCTGCACGCACAATTGCAGGAAAAATTAATCGACTATTATGGTTTCCTTGAGCAACGGTTTGCCACTGTAATTGAATGCCTTGACCTGGACCTGGATTAATTGAGCGCCAAGTAGGATCTTTAATTTGCGCAGTAACATCAATAGGTTCATCCCAAGTCACACCATTATCGCGACTTGTGCGATAGAAGATATAATTAGCATCGTTGGGTCCAACACAATTACCATTTTGAGCGCATAGATCTGGCCACTGAACATAAAATACATAAACCGTATTAGTCGCTTTATCAATAAAAGGCCTAGGGTCTGAATAGTCATAAGAGGGGTTTTGATCAATAATTTGTACCGGTAACCAAGTACGGCCTTTGTCTATTGAGCGTTTCATCGAGATATTAATTTGACCAGTTTGTCCTGGGTCACCGCCACTAGGGCGACCTTCAATAAAAGCAAGTAATGAACCATCACCAGATTGCACCATCGAAGGTATACGGTAATGACTCATCCCATCATTCCCTTCTTGGCCACCTTGAAAAACAACACTTTCAAATATTTCGGGACCACGACCAAACGTTTCGAAACTGACATATCGGTAATTAGCAATACCATTAGTACCAGAAGAACCATTCCCCCAAACAATGACATTTTGATTACTGGCTGAACCTGCCCACTCCTCAATCAGAGTGCCATCAAAACTAAAACTCGCTAATGCAGTGGCTACATCATAGGCAATTTCATAAGTATGATATTGCTGAGCACCGGTTGCAGGAACCAAAGTATGGTTGCCACCACCTTCAAGATTTGCAATTAAATCACCATTAGCATTAATGCTTAATAAAGCTAAAAAACGTTGTGAACCATTGGCATAATAGTCAGATATAGCACTACCTGACACTATGCGGCTTGTTGTAGTCATTTTCCAGCCTAGGGTGCTCGCATCATTATTAACTTGTAAGCTTGGCAAAATCTCCCATTCAGCACGCCCATTAGTACCATTAGCCTTCCAGGCGGTTTGGTTTTGGTCGGTAACTAACGAACCAATACCTGATCCAGCAGAGTCATTTGTCCAACCCACAGCGGTTGGATTAGTGTCAATACTCGCATCAAACACTGCTACAACATTGGATAAACTGGTTAAAGTTTCAGCTTGTTTCGCAGTAAATACGTCATCGTAAATACGAGTCTCGTATACAGAACCACTAAAATACCACTGACCACCTGTATTATCGAAGTTACGCCCAATACTCATCGTATCTAACTCGGTTACTGAGCTTATAAAATTACTCGTACTGTCTGAAAATTGAAGGACCCCATCAACATATATTTTTGTGCCATTTGCATTAACCATAATCAAGGCTTTATGGTCTTGATTATTATTGTAGGTGGTGGTGGTTTTTGCATCATTAACGAACACACCATTCTCACGAGCATGGATACGTAAAGTACCATCACTATTGATTAAAAGTGCAAACTCACTAGAACCCTCTGCGGTATTTGAAGCACTGAAGATAGTCGCTGTAGTCCCTGTTGCTTTAAATTGGGTATAGATACTTCCTTGAGTTAACATTTTCACCGAGGGTAAGTCGGCCTCAATAGCTAAAAACTGAGTTGCACCATCGAAAATTAACTCTGAGGTGTCCCATTGGGCAACAATGTTAGCTTTGCGGGGTAAAGCACTAGCCTTAATAGTAAAGGCAACACTTTTGTAATAACCAATACCATTAATATTTGAAGACCCATTACCCCAGGCAATCATATTCTGACTGCTGCTCTCACCAGCCCAAGCTGATTCAATGACAACACCATCAAAACTAAAGGTGGCTAATTGTTTAGTCGCATCGTATTCAACAGCATAGTCATGATAAGCAGCTGAACCTGAATTGCTGACTAAGGTATGAGTGCCGCCGCCCACAAGTGATACGATTAAATCACCACTTGCATTAATACTTAGAATAGGTAAAAACCGTAATGCACCATTTGAGTAATAATCAGTAATATAACCGCCCGAATCAAGCCGACTCGTCCATGTCATTTTCCAACCTTTGGCGTTCGCATCTGCGTTTTGTTGTGTATTCGGGACTATGTTCCACTGTGATCTTCCTGACGTACCATCGGCCTTCCAAACTGTTGCGCCTAAGTCTTGCTCTGTTGAGCCAACTGCCTGAGCATTAGTAAAATCACTCCACCCTTGAGATATTGGACTTACTGAGTTACTCGCATCGAATTTTGCGACAATATTGTCTGCATAAACATCAGTGCATATAAAACTATATACACTGATAAATACCAAAAATAGTTTAATTATTTTTATCATAATTAATGTAACCTTTTTATAAGAGTTATTTTACTAATGCTGAATCTACATACTTCTGCCAGCCGCGTTTTCTGTATAAATAGTGGGCACATCACATCACAACTTATTATACACCAACCTGTCATACCATTACCCTATGAAAGCATGGGAACAAAAAACACACAAGCATTTTTTGGTATAACAGCACAACGGTACAACACATATAATTTGCTATTCATATTTTCAGAAGGAGAATAAATTGAGGAGGCATTCAATTTCAAAATTGAATGAGAGACTAAAAAATAAAATCAGATAGTAGGAAGGTAATGTATTGCAATGTGGGGAAAGAGTGCACGAAATATTAACTCACTCTATTTTATAATGAATAACTTAAAAAAGGCGATAATGTGCACTAGGGGCGAGTCGCTCTATAATATAGCCACTTAATGAAAAGAGTCCCTGGTACTTTACACCCAAAGTCCTGCTAAAAAAGTTTACTTAAACTATTGAGTAGTTTGACTCAACAGGCCTAAATAAACATTAGGACTGCGAATAACTGGTTTTATTTCTCCTGAAATCCAATATAGACGATGACCATTTTGGCTAATGGTTAACGGCCCTGCCCCGCCCCAAAATGGCACATCATCAGATAATACATCCCATGAGTCATTAGCAATATTATAGGTTACTTGGTGGCGACTAAAGTTAATATCAGCTTCACTTAAGCTAAAATAGTCTTGGTTAAACGCCCTTAAATCATTCCCTTTAAGTGTGGTTAATTGCAAAATCGCATTATTAAAAATCTCTCGATTAACACCACCAAGTAATACTAACTGACCATTTTCAAGCGATGCAACACCACCACCAACGACAGAAAATGGTTTTTTATCAAGGGTGATGGGGGCTAATATTTTCCATCTCAATTTTTTAAAATCAAAAACATAAGCATCGGTTAATACATAATGATCTTTTCCTGCCGATAAATTCAAACCGCCAAAAACATAAAAATGATTATGATGGTGTATCGCAGGAAAGTCAGATCGCATTAACCCAGGAATAGGCGGCATAGTGCTAGCATCAATGCAGTTTGCAGTGATAAAAGAATACTTACAGACTTGATTACTCACTTGGTCATTTTGCTTACCCGCGAAGAGATATAAGGCATCACTTTGCCATGCTGCACCACCTGATGACCAAGTGAAAGGTAAGCGGCCTATAACTTCAACAATAGGTTTCTGAGTCTGGTCTAACGTCAGCTTAATGATTGAATTAAACGCTTGTTGATTATTTTTACCGCCGATTAAATAAAGGCTATTACCCACCACCACAGTGGCACCATGACCGGATTTCATAGGTAAGTGACCATGGGCGATCTCATTAAGTTTCCCATCATTGACATCAAAAACGAAAATATCTGAGTAAAAAACCTTTGCTCCTTGATCAAAAAATGGATGACCATTGGGGAAGTTCGCTCCCCCAGCCACAATAAGATAGTCACCTATAAAAGCACTATAAGCCCCTGAAATACCGATAGACTCTGTATACCCTTGCGGCGCAGGTAACTGGCCGATTTGTTGCCATGAAATTTGTGGTTTTTTGGTTAACGAAAGGTAATCTTGTTCAGATAGGTCTCCGACAGGTTGTAGCACGTTAGCGTTAGCAAATAAGCTTATTATTAGCGGTAATAATAAAATATGATCAACAAGCTTCAATGCCCGCTCCTTAGTTATCATAAAATCAAAAATTTTAATGGCTATAACAGTAAAAATTAAAACCTAATCTGTAATGATTAGGTTTTAACAAAGCTTAACTGCCTGAATGAGCAGCCATCGAGGATGATGAGCCATTATCCTCGATGGCCTTTAGGCCACTACGTACTCTTTATAGTGCGCCCACCTATCCGTTTAGAATTTCACTTTAACACCAGCAAATAATTGGCGCCCAATGACATCATAAGCTTGAGGTGATGTATTAGTGCCAACTGCGGCACTGGTCGCTTGAATATCAGGTTGCTGGTCAAGCAAGTTATTTGAACCAATATATACATTTACCGCATCGTTAACTTGGTAGCTTGCTCTTACATCAACATAATAAACAGCATCCATTGTGTTGAGGTCGTCAGACAAAGTCGTTTCTCCAAGAACACCTTGAGTTTCAGCGCGATATGTCATCTGGGCAAAAAGATTAAAATCTTCTGTAATGTCATATGAAGCATTCACTGTGTAACGAAACTCTGGGAATAATGTTCTACCTAAATTATCGATTTTACCTGTAGGGGTATCAATTTCATATTCTCCTAGATAGTTAGCAATAAAGTTCAAATTGAAGTTATCGAGGAAATAAGCTACTTCCAGATCAACGCCACTGGTTGAAATAGTATCAGCATTTATTGACGTCGAATAAATATTCAATATTGGACCGTCATTAACATCACGAGACACTTTGCCGCCACAGGTTGCGTCAAATGTTGATGGATCAGCATCATAACAACGTTTAACCATAATATCGGGAGTAATGGTTGTAATACCGTCTTCAATTTCGATAGCGTAATAATCTAATGAAACAGATAAATTATCTAACGGTGTCACCACAAAACCTAAGGTTAATGAGTCCGCAGTTTCTGCTTTTAAATCCGGTGAACCACTTTGTGATACTAGGGTATTATTCGTCTCAGAACCCACTAAGATATACTTGCCGTTAGCATCTGTATCCATGCGATCTGAAATGGCTGCAATAGAGGAACAGTTCACATCAGTATTAGAAGTACCAGTATTGCTAGCACCATTACAGACATCTATAGTTGGGTTAGCAACACTGGTCGTTCCGGTAGAGAAAATATCGTTAATATTAGGAGCACGAACTGAACTTGATTGGCTAGCACGGACACGGAACATATCGTGAATAGGTGCATCGATACCTAAACGGTAAGTGGATGTGGTACCAATAGTAGAATAATTTCCGATTCGTGCAGCAAGGCTAACATTAAGCCAATCAACTACAGGAACGTAAAGCTCACCAAAGACTTCAGCAACATCAAAACTGCCATCGATAGGCTGAACTGGACCTTCGCGAGTAATACCTAACTGACGGAAACTATCAGGATTTTCTACGGCTGATTCTTTTCGATATTCAACACCCGCAGCAAAGCCAACATTATCTTCACCAACCGCAAAATCTAATTCACCTGAAACGACACTGTTAGCGACAAACTGTTCAACTTTAGCGGTTTGCCCCGTACTAACGGCAAGATATTTCATCGCCTCTTCAGAAAACCCTACAATACCCGCTTGGCCCGCTAAGCTGTCTGTGGTACCAAATGGGTTAACCGGTAAACAGCCATAAATTCTTGCAATGGCATCAGCACATTGATAGCCACCATTACCATCTTCTTCAATAGTTACTGCTTGTTGCATATGAGGAATACTAAAGTCACCGCTATTTTGTTGCTGCTGTGAGGTTATGCCGTAAGTCGCACCAGTTTGCCAATCCATGCCATTATCTAAATAATAGGTATAGCTACCTGCTACTCGAAACGTGTCACGTTGATTCTCAGTTAAGCGATTACCAAATTCAAAGGTACGTCTATTTGTCGATACGCCATCAAGAGAAGTATTGCCCCCCATAACGGCTAGCAGTTGTTGCCCTGCACTGCTACCGACAAAATATGGGCTTGTGGCTACATCAATACCTGTAGTACCACCGTCACCTCTTCGGAAAATATTGTTCACAACATCAATTGGAGCCTCTTCTAAATCAACTCTAGCTTGAGTTTGTGCATAGTTTAACTCTAGCTCGAAAGTGGATTTTTCAGAAATATCGAAAGTCACACCCGAGGCAATATTGAAACGCTGGTACGGGGTAACTAAGGTACGATTAGCATGTTGATTATCCCAATCTGACTCTCCGATAGGCTGATAGTTAGCGTCAAGTAAAGGTTGATTGGTATTAAATGGATCACCATTTCCAAAGATCTTTAAATCGCCATAACCTAAAGAGCCACCATCAACATGGCCAGGACCATCACGCCTAGCGATTGAATCTCTTATACCATCACCATTGGTATCAACGAATCTCATTTCATACTTTGAAAAATCTCTATCAGATGAATTTAAAACATCTTGGTTAGCGTAGCCCGCAGAGACCCATGCATTGCCGGTATCAAAGTTTTTTCCATAGGTGAAATCGATATTTTGTCTTTCAGCTCCACCTTCAGAAGAATCTGCTGCAAAGGCATTAAACTCTGCACCTTCAAAATTCTTTTTAGTGATAATATTAATCACACCAGCAATCGCATCAGAACCATAAATAGCTGATTGACCACCGGTTAATACATCAACACGCTCAATAATAGCAGTTGGAATAGAATTTAAATCAACACCATAGCCTGTATTGGCAGACACGCCCGATACATAGCGACGCCCATTAACTAAAACTAAAGTACGTGCAGAACCTAAATTACGCAATGATGTGGTAGAGACACCTACGTTACTGCCTGCACCACCCAGAGAGACGTTATCGCTTGAGCCATTAATCGCCGCAGTTACCGATGGAATTCTGCTTAATACATCACCAATTGAAATTGACGCAACACCTTCAATACTTTCTTTACTAATTTCAGTAATCGGCGCAGATGATGAAACGTTAGCACTGCCTTTAAATATGTTAGAACCCGTTACCGCTATGCGTTCAACGTTTTCTTTAACTTCTTCAGCAGCCATGACAGCTGGACTAAGTAAAGCAGCAATGCATATTGATAATGCTGTGCGACAAAATCTTCTTTGATTGATATCCATGACTTCCCTCTTTGAGTTTTAATTTTAATATATAACTGAGTTCATATTTTCTGTCTTAACTACCACTAATGATTAAATGTATAATATCCGTGCACCAAACATTATACAGTCAACCTATCATACCAGTATACATCTATCAACATAAAACAAACAAAGACAACACAATATTTACATAGAAGTCATGGTTAAGTATGTTTACCCCACTAGACAAACAATCGATTACGAATAGGATGAACAGGAATAAATACATTAATACAATATATTACATATAGGCCTAGCCATATCTGTTGATTAATATACATCTTCAATGTGCCACACAATAGTCGTGTCTCTTAGAGTTAGTCATCAGCTTAAACCGCTAAAAATTAGCATGTCATGACTTGACGTTCATACACACAGATAAGCCGCCGTTAGTCATTTATGGGTAATTAAATCAATTTTGGGAGGGAAATTAAGCAAGTAAACCTACAAAACAATGATGCCGTCATACGATGATTAACCTAATATTATTCTTGTTACCTAAGCACAGTGTTATTAGCTCCATATCAAAGTCTTAGGTTCACCCCAAGTGTCTGTAAGCAATCCTTATTGATTAACCACTCTGTTTATCAAACGCGATTCCAAGTGGTTCAAAATATGCCATTAATGCTTGATAAATATCAGCACAATGCTGCGAATCCGGATAAGCACCATGCTTAGCTAATGGTGAGTTAATCGTGCTATTCACCAAGTATGGATTGGAAATTTCAGCATGGGTTTGGGAATACATTTCGATACTTGCTTCAAATGCACGGGCCATCATTTCGGTTGGCTTAGAAAAGTATTGGCTATTTTGCAATTTGTCTAATGCAATTGAGCGTCGAACATAGTCATGGGGTAAAGCGGTTTGGGGATCTGAACTGGTATTGGTTAAGAAAGTGACTTCAAATAACTTAGAAAGTTGCTGATTAAGCGGATGCACGACTAAAGGTTTATCGGCTAACCAAAGGTCACTGGCACAAGAGAAAGGGTTTATGCTGTTATTATTAATGCGTGTGCTAGCTAAAGATACATTTGAAGAGTAAGGGTTTAATAGCTGCTCATCCGTAAACATTTTGTCTGCTATGTAGTGATCAAACGCATGCCAAAACTCATGAGCAAGCGCACCAGCGCCTGCATTTTTAGCTAAAGCCAGTTCACGATAGGCGGGCGAATAATGTGCCTGAACACCTTTTTGACCGCCATGGCCAAAAGCGAAACGTAAACTCCCGCGTAAACCAATAAGTTCTGGTGGAACCCGTAATATATTGGCCAAATCGGCTAAAGAATCAAATATCAAGTTAGCCGCTAATGCAGACTCTGTACGGTTGACCCATTTACCTACTCTAATATGGTTTAAACCAAAGGTGTGTTTAATGTCTAAAAAGCTCACCGAATCACCATTACGGTAGTCAGGACCAACTCGTTCAAAATGTCGGTGGTGGTTTAATAATGAATGATGTGAAGCCAAATGAGCCCTCTTAGGAAATTTAACCAAGCTTGTAAGCCAAGAAAGATTACCGCTCAAGCCTAGCAGTGGCAAACTAATCTTGGCCGCAGTACTATAATTTTCATATCAAACTTCAGATTCTTTCGTTGCTAAACCGACATTTTAATGATGCCAATAAACAATAGTCCGATTAAAGAAGCGTTATTCAAATGCTAAATTTTGATCTTTGGGGGACAAAGTCTAGCTTAGCAAACACAACATGATATGGTATTTTCATTGGTGCATACTCCCACGTTTTTACAGCACTTATCGCTGCGGTTTCAAAAGCAACATCTCCTTTTCGTTCGACTATCTCGATATTCTCAACTTTACCTTCCCTGCTTACGCTGTAGCGAAGGGTTACATAACCGCTGAGATTTTGTTCTAACAACAGCTCTGGATAAACAGCTTCGGTGTGCTTGACCAATACCTTAACTGTACCTGAGGTTTTATCATTCAGTTGCGCAATGTCATTTTGGGTTTCGGAAATGGCCCGTCTAGTTTCCCTATTGATTCGCTTTTCATCCAAAATTTCAGATGTAATTTCATAGACAATTGCTGGAGCGGCGCATCCGGCTAAAAAAATCACCAGTACTACAGCTGCACATTTTGAGATTTTATTCATTTTAACTTTTCCTTATCAAATTGCGTTATGTTGATTTGCAGTGATTATTGCTGTTGAGTAGCCAGCTTTCTTGCATTGCGTCGGGCCATAAGGATGTAAAATATGCTCATCAATAAAATCACCAAGCATCCTATAGCAGTTGTTTTTAGCATCTTAGGGATCATGTTCTTAAGCATGTAAATATCTGGGTTACCTGTTTCCCACAGGGTCCATTTTGTTGCTGTATCAGCAGCTAATGAACGATTTCCAGTGGTCAGCATAATGATGCCATTACCCGAACTAGGGTTTACTCGCAAAGTTGCATTCAAAGAGGGAGATTGCCCGCCATGCCCGATAATAAAATCATCAGCATTGTTACTGGCAAATAGCATCACTCCCAAGCCCCAAATATCGAGCCCCATGGCAGTCGCATTAGGGCTTCGCATGTCTTTAAGCGTCGATACTACAAGTAAATTGTGAGGAGTATTTTGAGCAACAGGAACAGTAATATTTTGATTCAAAAATTTGGCAAGATCATTAGCACTAGTATAGAGACCTGTTGCAGCTAATGAAGTGTAATATGGATAATCTCTAACATCACCATTAGCGTTGAAGTATTGCGCTAGATTTGAGCCGAACAGGTCTTTGTCGTAACCGGTATTGGTCATGTTCAGAGGCGCAAATACTTCATTATTCATATAGGTGCTAAAGGACATACCGCTGACCTCCTCGACAATGAGTTGCAGTAAGTTATAACTCCCTCCTGAATACTTGAACTGGGTGCCGGGCTCAATTCCCACCAAAACTTGACCATTAACCCCGTCATCTGCGTCCAAGGCTTTAGTTAGATGCTGTTCAAGAGGCTGCACCTGCTCTGCGGTTAAGAAACCATTGTGTCCTAAGCCATCGGTAATACCTGCGGTATGGCTTAACAAACGTCGTATTGTGACTTGTTTATTGTCAAACTGACTAGGCGGTAATTGCCAACGAGTAAGGTAACTCGCTACTGGCGCATCTAACTCTAGCTTGCCTTGCTCGACAAGTTTCATAACGCCAAACGCGGCGATCCATTTACCCAACGATGCAACACCAAAAACTGTGTCTCTAGTTACTTTTTCACCTTTAGAGTAAGTAAAATCATCGAACACTTTTCCCTGATTGATCAACACAAAAATACCATTTCCTTTACCCTCTTTTTTTATTGACTTAACCGCCTCAGCCATAAAAGACGCATTATCATTGGCAGGCGCAATTGGGTCTTTAAACCAACCTTGTTTGGTTGATAGCACATTAAGTAAAACCCAAATGCACATTGCGCCTAGGACGAACAATACCCATTTAATAAAACTCATCATTAGCTTTCCTTTCTCTATTATTCGGTTAAAAACACCGATAATCATTTTTACCTGGGAATAACAATAAACTTCAACTGGATACTTTAGTGGAGAAAGTTCATCAACTGCTCGTAAGCATCGTGAACGACATGTTACTTTTGGTTTATTAACGTAGAATAGAATGAAGTAATAAAGATAAAAACAAGGTCGAGGCATGAGGCAATATAAGCTATTAATTTATTTTTTATATGCAGGGCTATTTTTTTGTTTAGCATCTTCTGTCTGGTCAAAAGACGATAAGTCGGTTTTATTAAATCCCGAAGATTCTGAACAGACTCTTGCGGAACCTAATAATGTATTTACTAAAATTCAAATAAGATCTATTAAAAATAATGAGTCTGCTACAAGTATTCAATGCCACGCTACTGAAGTAGATAATCGCGACTGGCAAGATATTACATTCAATGAATTGCCTCAAAATCAGTTTTTTTGTCTTCGAGCTAAAATCAGTATTCATCGGGAAACACTAACAAGCTCACCCTCGCTTTTAGTAGGCATGTTGGGGTCGGCAAGGTTTCATTGGGATGGGCAATCACTGTACGAAAACGGTTCTGTTGCCAGAGCATTTAAAGATGAAGTGCCAGGAACCGTTAAAACGTTAGTTCGATTGCCCGATGCGTTGTTAACCGATGGTCAACATTTGTTAAGTGCAACCATATCGACTTTTAATGTCGGTAAGCAGCTCGATTCTATCGGCTATGTACTGGCCATAGTGAATGAACAAAAGTTACATACTACTGTGTTGTTTGTGAGCATGTTAAGTGCCTTTTTCATTGGTAGCTTAGTCATTTTATTTATCATCTTTCAACTAGTAAATTGGTTGTATCAAGCAGACAAGTCCTATCAAATGTTCAGTACTCTATGTTTATCAGCAGCGCTGCTGTTAAGCATAGAGCAAGCAAAGTTCTGGTTAGACTATTCCTACGATTGGCACACCTTGAGATTATCCGCAATCCTAATACTTACATTTATAACAAGCTTGCTGCTCCCTCTATTTTATGTGACCTACTTTCGACTTGAACATATTAAAATATGGGTACTTGTCATTTTAACCAGCTTAATCATGATTTCTTTATTAGATCTTAGTTATGATTTCACCAGTGTTTCTCTTTTTTTTGTCGCTTTATGTTGGTCTCTTATCGTAAACATCTTGCAAATACGAAAGAGTGGACAAGGTAACGTTGTATCATTACTTATTCTGGTTGGTATCGGCTTCATTATTTTTTACCCCGAATATTTTGTAGAGTTTGGTTTTGCCGTGTTTTTTATCGCTATTGTACTCACAATGTTGGTGGCACTAATCAAAGAGATGAGAAAGCATAAAGAACACTCACTAAAAGCAGAGCGCATCAAAATTGAGCTGCTTAGGCGTAATATGCAGCCACATTTCTTGATGAATTGTTTAACACAATTAATGGAGCTCATCGAAACTAAACCTCAAGAAGCTCTTATTTTGATCTCCGCTTTAAGTCAGGAGTTTCGCCAGCTTACTCAGCATAGTAAACAAGATTATGTGTCACTATCTGAAGAGATAGCTTTGTGTAAAAATCATATTCAGATAATGTCGCTCCGCTATCAGAAAAATTACCAATTAGCTTTGGTTGGCGATATAGATGGGATCTGGGTACCATCGGCTATATTGCATAGCTTGGTAGAAAATTGTTTTACTCACAACAAAATATCCAGCGATAGAACCTTTGAACTTAAGGTATCTCAAGTGGGTAAACGAGTCGATTTGACCTTAACAACACCAATTGAAAACAAAACTCACCATCAAGGAACCGGCAATGGAAGAGATTTCATTCACGCTAAATTAGCTGAGCTGAACCAAATGGATGCAGAGTTTGTTAGCTTTGAATTGGACAGTAATTGGATATCACAAATCAGCTACTTAAATTGTAACCCAATAGAAAATTGATAACGGGAAACGTATGGTAATTGTCATTGTTGAAGATGAACCATTGATACAGCAACGGATTCTGCGTCTAACATCTGAGATTTTAGTGGAACAAAACCCTAAGATTATTTGCTTTGATGATATTGACGATGCAGAGTCGTTTCTTAGTGAAAACTCAATTGATGTATTGCTGCTTGATTTGAACTTGATGGGCCGTGATGGCTTTGCTCTATTAAAGAACAAACTTGCAGCGGCATTTCATACCATTATTATTTCGGCTTATGCTGATAAAGCTATTGAAGCTTTTGAGTATGGCGTATTGGATTTTATCGCCAAACCCTTCTCCAAGGAGCGACTTATTCAAGCCTTTGAACGGTTATTACAAAACCGAAGAAGCGAATACCAAAGTTGTAAATATTTAAGTGTCAAAAAAGCCGGAGAGATACAGCTAATATCATTGGAAAACATAGATTATATCCAAGCTGATGGTCACTACACATGGCTTAACCTCAACTCACCAATTGATGGCTCGAAAAAAATTCTCCATAGCAAAAATATTGAGAAAATTAATCAACTACTTCCCGAAAGCTTCATTCGAGTTCACCGCTCATACCTCGTAAATATGCGAAAGGTAAAGAGTCTTAAATTACAAGAGGGGAGTAAATACACATTACTATTAAATTGCGGAGATGAAGTCCCCGTAGGTAGAACTAAGTATGAGCAAGTAAAGAAACTTATCGCTACATAGCTCATATTCACTAGTTATCCTAACTATGCAGTACGCGATAAATCTTTTGCTCCCGCCTCAGAACCTGTCAGCCTGTGCAAGGAGTGTTCAACAACATAATAAAATTATTCATATAACTAGTATAAAATCATCCACATAACCAGAAAATTTGTAACCACGCAACCAGTCTTTTAAAATCAAAGCAAGAAAAGGGGCGCGCTACCGCATCCCTAACCACGTTCAAAATTACCAATAGGACTGACAATTAACTGCTCTGAGGCCAGATATATTGAACAAATGCTTTATCAACAGGCATTTCAGATAAATGATTGATATAGTTGCTCATCACTTTCTGTGAAAGCCCTAAGATTCTCTCAAGTAATTGTGCCTTTTTATAACCTTGTTCAAAGAATGCATCGAGTTTTTCTTTATTAGGCATACCTCTAGTTCGAAGTATATCAAGTGTTAGCTCATGCAATACTTGAAGCCTTGCGCTTGGTAACGCTGACGAGTTTCTTAAGGCCTCTGTTATTTCAGGGGCTACCTTCATCATGTGAGCAATACCAGTATGCGCAGGAACACAGTAGTGACAAGCATGTTCAACGTTAATTGTTTGCCAAACAACCGTTAACTCCTCTGTGTTTAAACTACTAGTCTTAAATTTTTCATGCAGATATTTATATGACGCTAAGACATTTGGCGATTCAGCCATTACAGCATGCAAATTAGGGATCAACCCGAATTTTTTCAAAGAGTCGCTCAGCATGGCTTTACTTGCTTGCGGTGCACTGCTTGTGTTGTGTAATTTAAACACCATTTTTGCTCTCCTAAAACTAATATAATTTGATTGCAAAAAGCGATTAACCAATTAGTTGAAATTGTGAGTCCATCCCTTGATCTCTAACTTTACCGAGTGCTTGATAATCTTCAGAATGATACCAAGAGGACGCGTCGTCACGATTTTGAAAGCCTATTACTACTTGTGTTTCGTATTTGAAGTCTCCGTGAAGTTTTTCAACAAGACCTTTGCCGATGATTTCACCACCAAATTTTGTCAGTGTAGCCGGCACTAAGGCCGCATATTGCTTTAAACTTTCTGTGTTTTTTGTTGTAAAACCTACGATGATTAGTGCAGACATAATATTTGATCCTGTTTAGTTAACGTTTTTAAAAACTTGAAACAATTCTAAATTGGAAACAATCTCTATACAATATCAACATTATTTACTTACAGTTAAGATAAAGTGAACAATCTAAAACAAATATCAAAGTTAATGGCCTTCACCCTTGTTGCTGAAAAGGGCTCATTCACTAAAGCTGGAGAATATCTAGGTATTTCTAAATCCGCTGTGAGTCAGCAAGTAAAAAGTTTGGAAGATGAACTGGGAGTGAGGGTTTTAAATCGCAATACAAGGGGGGTTTCACCAACTGCGTTGGGGATAAAATTGATTAATCGATGCAACTTGCTTCAGGATCAAGTCGATCTGATTTTTTCAGAGATCAGTAACGCAGAAGATAATCCAAGTGGGCGTTTTTCGGTTACTTTTCCACATTCGCTTGAGTCGATGGTTGTACTGCCAGCTATCGAGCAATTATGTGCTGAATTTCCTTTATTGGAGCCAGAACTTATTGCAACGGATGAAAGTTTAGATTTAATTGAAGATAAATTAGATATTGCTATACATGCAGGTGAGTTATCCGATAGTACTTACAGAGCATTACCCGTGGGTACAATAAAAGAAATATTCTGTGCCACTCCGTTTTTTCTGAACCGAGAGTATGCGTTAAATAAAGCCAATGAAATAACAAAATATAGATGGATCGCCACAAGCTGGCAAAAGCCAAAAATGCAAGTTCTAGACCTTACAAGTAATGAAATAAAAACGATTAAATTAAATCAATATGCAAGAGTAAACACCTTACCTAACGCAATAAATATGGCATTGAGGCATATGGGCATCATTTTAATACCTGACGTCACCGCTTTTTCTTTTATAAAATCAGGAGAGCTTATCCATATAAATAATACGTTAACTGGACCACTTTGGCCGCTATATACTATTCATGCGTATCGAAAAGATAAACCCATTCACTTTACTCGCTTTCACCAGCTTATTTGTAGACAATTTGAACAATCAAAGTTGACCATCAAATCATGAACCAATACAGCCTGCAATTAGCCGAGCTATCATTAACCCATGCGTGCTGGGGCTCCAAATTATGAGAGGATTCCTCGGAGCAGCCGGCGGCGGGCAGAAGCAAATACCTCCAACTACCCGATTCTGGACAATTTATCACTATTTAATAGCATGATTTATCCATGGACCAACAAAACTGGCAGCATTCAAGATTATTGAAAAATGATTTTCTTTATCAACTATTTCAATTTCCTTGCTAGCTTCTTTGCCACTGTATTTTTGTGCGAACATAGTGACTTTTAATGGATCAAACGCCTCATCTTGCATTCCTATCCATAAGCCAAATTGTTGTATATCAGATAATTGTGTATCAGGTGAATGAGGGGTCACAGCGTTCGACATATTAACAGTGTTAAACGGTACAATTTCAGGATTATCTCTTAACACAGAATCTGGAAAATTGAATTTTACTGCCTTTGAGTGACCTGAAAATAAACCACCGCTCATAGAGTTAATTACAAAATCAGACGTTTTTACTATAGAAAACTCAAAGCGTTTATTCTCACCAGTATCGTAATTAGTTTCTGAACGATAACCAAAATATGGAGCGAGAAATACATAGCCATCAATCTCAGCTCTTTGATCCCAACTAGAATAATTAAGTGCTAAACCAGCACCACTTGAGTGACCACCAACAAATAGAGGAAGATTCGGGTATTTATCACGAGCAACGTTAACCATTGTATTAATGTCTAACCACACTTTTTCAACCTGTGGAGTATCACCTCTATTTCCTCCGGAACCTCCATGACCTCGTATGTCTGGCATATATACAGCAATATTAAAATTATCACGTAAATCTGCACCTATGTGATTGTAGCTAAGCCCGCTATGAGCACCTGCGCCATGATAAAAGATTAGAATTGCTTGGGCCTGTTTTGGCAGATAAGCGCGATAAGCCAAGGAAACATCATCACTTGCCTGTACATGATCAATAGGCTGCAATGATTTTTTAGGGGCATTTTTAATCTCAGCAAGTGAGAAAAATTCATTAGTACTTTGCTCATCAGAGCTAGCGTGCAAATGAGCTGAAAGGAAAGCAACTAGCAGCATTATCAAAGCTTTCATCGTTATGAGTTTAATGTTCATTAAATATTAGTTCCTTAAATAAAATATTTTCAAAGTTGGAATGTTTCTCCTCAGCTTGCTTTCGGAGCTAGCCCATCGAACGAGGAAACTATCTTTTCAATGAAACTTTCAGCTTGCATGGTACTCCCTTGTGATTGCTAACAACGAATCACTTGACAACTTAGCATTTCCTGGCGATTTTCACTCCATTAAATGTTTTAGCCTAATGATTTACGTCCTTGTAAATACGTTTATTCGTAGAGTTGATCTGTTGACTTTTTAAGACCTGCTTTTGGCAAAAACTGATCTGAAATAGTTAAAATTGAATGTAGATTATTTTTTAATTTTTCAAGTTCAATATCACCTGGCTTTATTGCCGTTTGTAATAAGTGAATCGCCATATCAGCTAATAGAATGCGCTGTTTCTCTAGCCAACCATTATCACCTTGGGTTGCGGGATTATTAAGATAACTACTTTCGATAGCACTATGTAAATCCCAACTAGTTTCTATTAATTTTTTTCGTTCTTCATTCTTCATAACTGACTGTCATAAAAAGCATAAAGCCTTGTAATATAAGTAATAAATAATTAATCATTGGTTTGCTGATTTAATAATAAACATATAACCACGTTAATAAATACCACGACAACTCTAGTGAATGAGCGTACAACTGTTTTCCGTATCGTTTATGAACTTAACTTATTGGCGAGTATTTTCACGCCAGCAACACCAAAAAACACCGCGAATGTCGATTCAAAAACTCTCCGCGATTTTATATAAACATGGCGTATTTTAGGAATTGAAAATAGCAATGCATAGCCGATAAAAATACCCGAGCTAGTTAAACCAATAGTGGCAATAACCTTTATGAGGTCAATGGTATTAACTTCTTTAGGTAGCCCCAAGGTATAGAGAGAACCAAAAAACAGCAGGGCTTTCGGATTTGACAAATGTATTAGGAGCCCTCGAATGTAGACTAATTTACATCCCGAAATAGCGTTAATATCTACTACAGCTTTTCTAACACTTAAAGCTGAACGCACTGACTTGTATGATAGATAGAGAAGATAGCATGCACCTAAATTTCGAAATGTTTCCATCAGCCAAGCATTCGCATACATCAGAGCTGCTAAACCAAAAGCAGCTGAAAATGACCAAAATAATGAGCCTGTTAACACCCCAGTCGCTAATGCTAGTCCATGTCCTCGGCCCTGATTCATCGACATACCTGAAATAGCCAGTGTTGCAGGACCAGGGCTAGCTGTGCCAATAAAAGTCGCAAGGCTTATTAACAAATAGTTTATTTCTTCCATAGAGCATCCACGTTTAGATAAAGGCATAGCCTTATTTAATTAATCGATTGTTAGGCCTATTAAGTCGCCCCCGCAAGTAATATGAATCTTGTTTCCATCAGGATCGCGAATATATGCTCCATACTCCATAGTAGCCAACGCCATAATGAGCTCTTTCATCGGGATCACCGTCATCGACACCACCATTTTGTAGTCCAGCAGCATACGATTTTTTAATTGAAACAATATCAGGAGCCAAAAAGGAAACCATCGCACCATTTCCCGGCGTTGCAACTTGTTTATTAAAGGGTTCGTAAACATAAAATCTGGGCAATGCGGCTTCTTTACTTAACCAACAACATGCTTTGGGACCGCCATCAGGTGTTACTTCACGCCGGATATATCCTAGCGGTAACAAAATACTACTGTAGAAGCATTCCGATTTAAGTAAATCATTTGTTCCAACAGTAATATGACTGAACATAATAAATTATCCCTATTCCAGAGTGTTTTGTTGTCTGATTTCGCAAGCAGCAAGCAAATAACAGAATAATAAAAGTATACAGGTCTGTCTACTTTTATTATTCTGTTATTTCCTATATTGATAACTATGTTAAATGAACAGAATGAAATTCGAATTATTGGCAGGTTTTGGTGCCACAATCGTTATAACTTGCTTGGCATATCTGCAAGCTTTTACCAGTGAAAATATGTGGTTAATGGCACCGTTTGGTGCTACAGCCGTTTTAGTGTTTGGTGTCCCAGACAGCCCCTTAGCCCGTGCAAAAAACGTTATTTTTGGTCACTTGATCACTACAGCTGTAGGACTTGTTTTCTTATATTTTTTTGGTGTAACTCCTATCACTTTAGGTGTAGCAACAGGCCTTGGGATATTTAGCATGCTAATAACAAAAACGACCCATCCACCGGCAGGCGCTAATCCAATGCTGGTAATGATGACTCACCAAACTTGGTTTTTCCTGATTAATCCCGTATTGGTCGGGGCTGTTTCAATCGTAGTTGTTGCGCATCTTTATAACCGCTTGAGAAAAATAAGCCTACTTAATACAAAATAAATTAGAAACTTGGTAAGTTAAGGCAAATTTTTTGTAAGCATTGCGCTTGGAGAACAATGAGTGAACTAAAGGTTCGAATCATTTCTGCAAGTAACTATCTGTTATAAAAATGAAAAGTGGGATTTTTATGTCGTATGAAATTTTAGTTGGCTTAGATATTTTAGATGAAGTGAAATACGAGGCTTATCGCGCAGCAATGAAGCCTATTTTAACATCCTATCTCGGGCATTTTGGCTATGATTTTAAGGTTTCAGAGGTTCTCATTGCCAAGGATGATAAAAGCATCAATCGGGTGTTTACCCTTAATTTCAAGAATAAAAATCGTATGGACGACTTTTTTACCGATGCACAATATCTAGAGGTTAAGCATAAATACTTTGAACATTCTGTAGGTGATGTAACAATTATTTCGAGCTACGAACAACTTGACGCGCAAGGGTAAGTACACCCACTGTTAACACTGATCAATGCATTTATAAGTTATTTTTAAGGACGAATTTTGAGTAAAAAAAGAGCTCACCTGGTCGAGATTGCCCTCGAAGTTTTTTATCAAAATGGTATCAATGCCACTGGCATTAATGCGGTGTTGGAAAAAGCAAAAATTTCCAAAAGGACCTTATATTCCCACTTTACCAGTAAAGATGAAC
The DNA here is from genome assembly GCF_020511155.1 of Shewanella glacialimarina. NCBI lineage: Bacteria > Pseudomonadati > Pseudomonadota > Gammaproteobacteria > Alteromonadales > Shewanellaceae > Shewanella > Shewanella glacialimarina. The sequence goes on from NZ_CP041216.1 coordinate 3,527,167, forward strand.
TGATTTTAGCGACCATAAATTTAAGACATGAGCATTTTATGCAATGGCTAGTGTCGTTGATTCAAAATGCTGAAAGTCCAAAACAGGCAATAACTCAGATTTTTGTTGGGTTAGACGACTGGTTTAATGATAGAGCAACGGCTATTGGCCCCTTTCGAGGTTGTTACTTTATCAATACCAGTGTTGAGAGTGAGCTATTAAGCGAACCAATTGCAATTGCCTGTAAGAGCCATAAGGATGATGTTTACCAATTGCTGTTGAATATTGTGAAACCAATATGCACAGCGGATCAACAGGCAGAAAACCTTGCAGAGCAACTCTTGTTATTGAAAGAGGGAGCAATTGTTTCAGCTTTGGTCCAACATAAAAAAGATGCTATCAAACACGTTTTACCACTAATAAAACAACTGTTAGTGACGGATTAATCTCACAATAAATAACATCAAGGTTAATGCCCTAACCCTGTTTCGTTCAGCTTGCTTAAGTTACTCATTTAATTGTTTTTGTATTTTACCGTACAACAGCATTAAGTAAAAAAACTTCTGATAGTCAAATCGCTGTAATTTTGAAATAAGCCGCAACTCGTACTCCCGCTTCAGCACCTTGGAGAATGCCTAATATGGGATAATATGGGGGATTCTAAGATGTACTGGTCGCTAATGATATTATTAAATTGTATTTATTGAGGATTTATGAACGCAAAAGATATTAGTTTAGCAATATGCATAACCATGATTTGGGGGCTTAACTTTTCAATAATAAAAATAGGCTTGGACTCTCTTGACCCATTTATTTTGACCGGCATTAGATTTCTGTTATGTGCCATTCCACTGGTATTTTTTATAAAAAAACCTGATGTTTCCATGGTCTACGTGGCTTTATACGGAGTGTTGTTCGGCGTCGGCTTGTGGGGCATGGTCACTTTAGGGATCTATTTTGGGGTTTCTGCAGGGGTGGCTTCACTTGTGTTACAGATGAGTGCATTCTTAACCGTGATCATGGGAGTGTTTTTTTTGCAAGAAGAAGTCGATGCGATTAAAATCGTCGGATTCTTACTCGCCCTTGTGGGTATATTTTTTATCAGTAACCTAGACGATGGTTCGATTTCCTACCTAGGTTTAATATTGGTTAGTGTAGGTGCGTTTTCGTGGAGTATCACCAATGTTATTGTTAAAAAATCAGGTGTCACAAGAGTTTTTTCTTTTGTTATTTATTCGAGTCTTTTTTCTCCATTGCCACTGTTCTTAATTGCATATTTAACACAAGGTGAAAGTGTTTTTACAAATTTCATGCAAGATATTAATTATCAAGCGCTGTTTTCAGTCGCATTTCAAGTGTATCCAACAACGCTATTTGGTTATTGGGCTTGGAATTTATTAATTAAAAAACATAATATTTCCAACGTTGCGCCATTATCACTTTTGGTACCCATTTTTGGCTTGCTGGGGTCATTTATTATACTCGATGAATCTATCGGAACTGATAAAGTTATTGCCTGTGCATTGATAATCAGTGGTTTGTTGGTTAGCTCATTTAGCAACAGAGTAAAGCAATATTTCAACAAGGTTGTGGTTTAGACAGATTATGGAGTATTTATGAAAAAGATAGCATTAGTTACTGGCGGCAGTCGAGGGATCGGTGCGGCGACAGCAAAACTCCTCGCCAAGCAAGGTTTTAGCGTTTGTATCAATTTCATTAAAAGTAAAATTGAGGCGAATCGGGTGGTAGCCGAAATTCAAAGCCATGCTGAAAAATAGCCGTTTACAAAGACCACCAAGTAAATTCAACATAAATCCATTTGGACATCTGGAGAGATCAAATTGAATATAAAATTTTCATTTTTAGTATTAATGTGCATGTTTTTTTTAAACGCGTGTATGTCGACCGATGATAATGTGATTATTGATACTGGTATTAAAGCTACTTTACCAGAAACAATAGACGCCTACCTAAATACAAACCTGAGTTCTGATGAACCTGGAATTAGCATTTTGGTTAGAAAAAATGGGGAGTTGATATACAAGAACGCTAAAGGACTTGCTAATAAATCAAATCGTACCCCAATCAGTCATGAAACAGGATTTAGATTAGCATCTATTAGCAAACCTTTTGTTGCCCTAGTAATAATGCAATTTTATGAACAAAAATCATTATTACTGGATGATTCTATTTTATCTTTCTTACCCGAATTACCGCAGGCATGGCAAGAAATTACAATTCATCAGTTATTGACACACCGTTCAGGAATCCCCGACTTTTTAAATGATTTGCATCTTGAAAAAACAATCAATGATATTAACAATAAAGATGTACTCGATTACTTTGTTGGGAATAGTGAACTAGAATTTACTCCTGATAGTCAATCAAAGTACAGCAATAGTGGATATTTGTTATTAGCTGAAATTATAGAAAGAATCAGTGGTCAACGTTTTGAAGACTATATGATAAACAATTTTTTTATACAAAATGGTATGTTAAATAGTTACATCGCTGATGAATTTTCATTCCCAAATTCAACTGACGCCCTTAATTATGCAGAGAACTTTCAGCTATGGGGGATGAATATTTATACTAACGGAAGTGATGGTCAAATATCGTCTATTGACGATATGGATATCTTTGTTCAATCCCTATTAAGCAATTCAATCGTGTCAGCTGAAACATTAAATTTAATGAGAACGGTATATTCTAATCTTGAACAAGGTGATTATGGCTACGGTTTTTTTCGAGGGGCAAGGTTTGAAGACTCTTTTACAGCGGGCGGATCGATGGATAGTTTTAATTCAATACTTATTATAGAACCGGCAATAAAACTTGAATATATAGGCCTTAGTAATGGAGGAGAACTTACAGGTAATCATCTTAATAATATTTATGCGTTGATAAATCGTTTCTATCGGAACAACTAAATGAGTGTTCCGACAAAAATATCATAAGTGGATTAAGGAAATTATTACAACATACATTGAAGAGTTATTTCTGAAATGCTAAAAGAATCAAAATTACACATAAGCAGTAGTATTTCTTTTAACGACTTTAAAATAGAGTACATTTTTCTGGACCACTACAGACAGGCCTAATTGAACAACAGGTAGAGCAAATCTTTGTTTAGATAAATGAATATTTAAGCTACCAATCCATAAATATTTTTACCTAAAACAATAATCTTGCTCTTTTGTATCGACATTGATTACATATCCAAACTTATCTTTACCACATCTTGACCTTCCACTGCTGCTGGCACTGCACAGCATAACAACACTTCATTGCCTTCAAGAAGAAACGAATGTTCGCTTTGATAACAAACGATACCTTCACTCAATGTCACTTTACAAGCGCCACATTGACCACTTCGACAGCCAAACTCTGGCGTAAGACCATGATTTTCAGCAAAATATAATAACGAACCATCTTCTGGTGACCAAGCTTGTTCAACCTTTGACTGAGTAAATTCGATTATCGCCGCGGCAGCTTGAGGTGTTTGCATAAAGCCAGTACTGGCGATGTTAATTTCTCTAACTAATGACGCAGGTCCAAACTCTTCCGCATAGATCCGCTTATCAACAACACCTAGCTTGCGCAGCATGTCATACATATTTTGCATAAACCCTGCAGGACCACAGAGATAATAATCATAGTCATCCAAAGGCAACACTGACTGTAATAAAGAAGCCGAAATACGCCCACTGTGGTGAAAATCATGCCCTGGAATGGCAATATTGTCAGCTTGAGTTAATGCCCAGAAGGTATTGATATGGCCACCACTTAACTGGGAAATCTCGTTCAATTCATCAAAGAATGCCCGCTGTGCCATATTTTTCGCTGAAACAAAAATACTCATCGGCCGTATTGAGCGCGTTCTAATCCCGGTATTAAGCGCATCGCGTGCCATGGAGATCATCGGAGTTATGCCCACACCGCCAGCTAACAATACAGCTGGGCGCTGTTCATTGCTATCGAAGACAAAACCACCTCTTGGAGCTTTGGCAAAAAGTGTATCCCCTACTTTAAGCGTATTGTGAATGTAATTGGAAAAAACGCCATCAGGGTTACTCGATGTTGTTTGTTCGAGTTTGACACTAAGACGATATTCGGGGTCGGCAGGCGCACTAGATAATGTATAGGTACGAATATGCTCTTTGCCGCTGATATTCGCTTGAATGGTAAGAAACTGACCAGGTTGAAATTTAGGCAGCACGCCACTATCACTGGTCAAATAAACCGATTTAATTGACGAGCTTTCACTGACAATTTTGCTGATACGGTAGCTTAACCAACTGTCGCGTTGATTTACTGCATTTTGCTGTTGTTCAGCCTCACACCAAGTCCCTGTCAGCAGAATATTCTGTTAGTTTCCAGCGCAGTGGTAAGCCATTATTAATGCGTCGCCCTTGATGAATATGAAATTTCCATAAACGCTGTGCACCTTCAAAAAATTCGGTCTCTTCAGATTCCCATATCAATTCGACATGGCCCGTAAGAGTTAATAAGTCGCCACGTTCAAAATCGACAAACAATAGCCCAGCTTTGGGGTTTTCAATAAAGTTCCCAAAGGTATTAAAATGAAAATTCCCGACATAATCAGGGATGGTTAATGTGGTTTCATTATCTACCCTGATAAACCCTGGCTTGCCACCACGATGAGATACATCAGCGCCATTGCTCGGTGCATCACCGCCATCATCATGATGGCTAGCTACAAAAAAGGTATCGGCGTTTTCGATTAGCTGGCGTGCCCTATCATCAATGTTGCTCAGCATTTCAACACTTGACTTGGGCATCATTTCAGCTGGAATCTTTTCTAATTCGCGAATTTGAATATATTGTGGGCAATTGCCAAATGACTGGTTAACTGCAATTTTTATACTGTTTTCACCAACCGATGTGATTTTTGCAGCCAATCGATTTCTTCGGCGTGTAGTAAGTTCAATCCCCAACAAACCTAGTTTCACATTGGGTTTTAGTGAATCTGCTAGTGGGTCACCTTTGACTGGGGTGCTACGTATGTCCAGTGTCTTGGCATCTTGGCTCACCATAAAGCCGGGTTCACCAAATAACATAGATGCCCAAGGCCAGCCTTTATCATCTGCGTGGCCAACTAAAATAAACGGCAATTGTTGATAAAATGCTCGATGTTGATCGGGCATATGATCACGAACAACCCGTTTGCCAAATTGCTCCATCTTATCGCGCACGCCTAAACGTGATTGAATAGTTTGCTCGCCAGAATGAAAAGGTGACTGTGATGAGTTTTCTGATGTCATATTCAACCGACCTATTGTGCGCCCAACTTGGACGATATGCGTTATTAACTGTGAAGATACTGAGTGAACGGCCCTCTTCACAAACCATGTAATGTACAAAAAAACTATAATTGAGTGCTAAAAAAATGAACCCCGCCATAAATTACCATCGGCGAGTCATTGACAATAAGTTCAGCACTGGCGGCCATCACTGACATTAATCATGTTCTGCATAGTGGCATAGTCGATTTGTGCTAACACCTCTAACGGAAAAAAACCATAGTCCACCTCTGAAACAACAATGCGCTGACAAGCATTAACTCCTGAAAATTTACCGACATACCAATCTGTTACACGATTGATTAAGCCACCTAACAACACACTCTCTTTTAAAAATGATTTCATGATTTTTCTCAACAGTTTAGCATTCCGAGAAGTTTTACAAGTAACTTCTCGGAACACATTGGCTTAACTCATATCGCTTTAAGCTCTAAGGCCAACAGCACTGGTTACCATTGGCACAAAACCAGCTAGCGCTTCGATGCGAGCAAGCCAAGCATTAATATGTGGATAATTATCCAAAGACACATTGCCCTCAGGTGCATGGGCGATATAGGTATAATTAGCAATATCCGCAATCGTTGGCTTATCACCAACTAACCATGACTTTCCATTTAAATGTGCATCGATAAGTGTCAATATGCTATGAGAAGCGCTAATTGTGCTTACAGGATCCATTTTTGCACTGAACAAGGTTATTAGGCGTGCTGCTGCGGGTCCGGAAGCCACTCTGCCGGCGGCAACAGATAAAAAGCGTTGTACTTCAGCTGCGGCAACAAGGTTTTCAGGCAACCAGGTGCTGGTAGTGTCATATTTTTTAGCTAGATAAAATATGATTGCGTTTGAATCACTTAGTGTGACATCACCATCAACTAAAACCGGCACTTGGCCAAAAGTATTTTTGGCTAAAAAGTCAGCTTTTTTTTGCGCACCACTCATCAGATCTACATCGACAATATTAGCCTTTAACCCAAGAATGGATAAAAAAAACTCAACGCGATGCGCATGGCCTGAAAGTGGGTGACGGTATAAAGTAATGTTAGACATAATTTTTGCTCCTAGTTAGGTATTTTATTACAGTATGATAACGTTCAAATTGGCAATCTTTGTTGCCGATCCAGTGTTAAAACTTCTTCGAATCCTCCCATCGATATCTCATCAATGAATACCTGTGGAAAGTTTCTTGCTTTTGTACGGCAGCGCAGCTCTTGCATCCGATGAGGTTCGGCATACACATCGTAATAGCGATACGCTACTTGCTTTGAGTCAAATAACCGTTTGACCATCGAACAGTAGGCGCAACCTGGTCGTCCATAAATTTCTACTTTTGCCATTGTGTGTGCCATCAATTCTCTGCGCCTGCAGTAGCTTATGTTTCGCTGGTGACCATTATCATTTAAGTTGAATTGTTGATAAATAGTGATACCATTGAATAATTATCAATATGATGTTGACAGTAATGGATTCTTTAGATGGTTTAAAAACGGTAATTGCCGTGGTTGAAACGGGCTCATTTACTACAGCAAGTGAACGGTTGATGATCTCAAAAGCATTAGTCAGTAAATATGTGGGAGAGGTCGAAGACAAACTTGGCGTGCGATTATTCAATAGAACTACTCGCCGTTTAGCCTTAACAGATGCTGGCAAAACTTATTACGAACGAGCACTGCCTTTAGTCGAAGAATATGAGGAATTACTCGACTCAGTAACAGGTGAGCAATCTGCACCTAAAGGAAAACTAAAGATAAGTGTTCCGGTGACGTTTGGCGAAATGCAACTGTCACCTGTGATTAATAAATTTCTCACAACTTATCCTGATATTCAGGTGAACATACAATTAACCGATAGGCGCATTGATATGCTTGAAGAAGGTGTTGATGTGGTTATTCGTATTGGTGGGGTTGATGATTCAAATATGGTCGCGCGCCAAATAAACACCTACCCATTAATACTCTGTGCTTCTCCAGCTTACCTTGACCAACATGGATACCCTAAAACACCGAACGACATCACTAGCCACTCTTGTATTGTCGATAGTAATTTCCGCATTGGGAAACAATGGCCACTAGTCTCACCAAACGGCACAGTCGAAAGTATTGAAGTAACCACAAGAGTTTCGGCTAATAGCCCTAGAGCGGTAATGGAAATTGCGAAATCTGGTGGTGGAATAGCATTAATACCTGAGTTCATCGTGCAAGATACAATAGCACAGGGCTTGTTGGTTGAAGTATTGCCTGGCTATACCACTCTTGAGTTTGGTTTATTCGCGATATTCCCTCATAGGCGCTATTTGTCCAAAAAAATTCGTTGTTTTATTGATTTTATGATTGATGAGTTTTCAAGCTGATCCAAGTAATTCATTCACCTTCACACTATGGCAATGATCTGTTGCTTAGCAATTGCTTTATTGGCTCATACTTCGGTTTTGCATGGGGCAGCTCACTCAAGGTAACCGCAAGAGCTTCACCTATGATCCTACAGAACAGTTCATGAGCCTCTCGATTTCTAGCGCCGTTAAGACGACGAAAGATCTAATAGTGAAGATAATATACCCGAGCCGTCTTGTATGATCCGATTTTATGAAAAATAGGTTCGCTGCTATCAAAATTTTTTTAATCATTTACCAAAGTGTTGGCATTTCGCAAAATTAACTGATGTACAACATTATACTCCAAATGTGACACCTTTTTTACTTGACTACCACACGTAGTTCTTTCTGCGAGCAATGGGGTTATTTTAATCCAAGAGATCGAGAATGGCCTTTCTCTAAATGTTGTGGATCAAACAACAAAAGAGCTCAATATATGTCGACCTTTGCTACTCAAACGAATCGGCATTATGCGTACTTATTTTTCTCGGCGCAAAATCAGTGGCAAACTGACCAGTGTAGAAAGCGAACGTCTTGTACATTTTATACCTGTGGTCGATTCTGCAATCAAGCTAATGGGCGGTGATAGCAAAGGGCTATCAAAATGGCTTGTAGAGCCAACTTTAAATATGAATGATAAATTACCAGCTGGCTTAATATATACTGAAACTGGGGCTCTAGAGGTGATGCAATTGATAGAACTAACTCGTCATGGAGTATTCAGCTAATATTTGTGAGGCTTTGAGGCTTTGAGGCTTTGAGGCTTTGAGGCTTTTTAGCAAGTTGCTAGCCAACTTCTCTTCATTACTGAAATACAATAAAGCGGTACTATTCATCAATTCAGATCATTAACTTAGTCTAATTTCAAAACCTAAATTAAGCAGAAATGACAGTAATTATGATGAGACTCTAAATCTAGATAAGGTTCAATTTTGTATTATGGGCACCATTGGGTCAACGTTTGGTCACCGAGCACAAATACGCGAAGTTTAGATTTATCTATTTAAATGATAATAGAGAGAAATAAAAGCTAGAGAAGCTTGAAAAGACAAAGGCCTAGCATAAATGCTAGGCCTTCTAAATTTGGCAGGGGTGGCAAGACTCGAACTCGCAACCATCGGTTTTGGAGACCGCTGTTCTACCAATTGGAACTACACCCCTGTTGACGAGTGGCATTATGCAAAAACCACTGTGAAAGGTAAAGCACTTTTTCAACAAAAACGCCTAACTGGAGCATTTTCAGACAAGTTAGCTTGTATTAGCTAAATTATTTGAAAATTTATCCACACTCGGTTAAATCACAGCGATGTACTTCAAGAGTGATATGTTTTAATTGGCTAAAACGCTCACTTAGCTGTGACTTTAAGCTTAAGCTTTCAATATCCTCGTGAACAACAATTGATGCAATTAGCGCAAAGTCAGCAGAGTTAATACGCATTAAACGTAAATCTATAATATGTTTGTTATCTTGTTGTAGAAAAGCCTTTATATCCGCTTGTAAAGGGTTTGCTTGATTATCATCTAACAGCAATGGACTGGTATGCTTTATCAATCCCCACGCCCACTTAGAAATAATCAGAGCACCTACTATTCCCATAATAGGGTCTAACCAACTCCAGCCCATATATTTACCAAATAGCAATGCTACGATAGCCAATACGGAGGTCAGCGCATCGGCAAGCACATGCATGTACGCTGCAGTCAGATTGTGATCTTTGTGTTCATGATGGTCATGATGGTCATGATGGTCGTGATGGTCGTGATGGTCGTGATGGTCGTGATGGTCGTGATGGTCGTGATGGTCGTGATGGTCGTGATGGTCGTGATGGTCGTGATGGTCGTGATGGTCGTGAGTATGATGATCTTTTAATAAGAAAACACTAATTACATTGACTGTTAATCCAATTATAGCCACAAGAATAGCTTGTTCAAACTGAATAGCATGGGGATTAAATAGTCTCGAGACTGACTCGATTAACATCACAATTGCTACAAGACCTAACGCTATTGCACTGGTAAATCCTCCTAACACTCCAACTTTGCCAGTACCAAAGGTGAACTGTGGTGAATTAGCGTGCTTTCGAGCATAACGATAAGCAAACAATGTAATCATAAAAGCCGCGGCATGAGTTCCCATGTGCCAGCCATCAGCAAGTAAGGCCATTGAACCGTATACGGTACCAGCAACAATCTCCACAAGCATTGTGACGAGAGTTAAATACAACACATAGCGAGTGTTTTTCTCGCCATCGAAATTATGTTGCTGAAAGTTATTGGCTTGAGACCATTTGGTAGTTGAATGTGATGACATAAATAAAATGCTATAACAATAATTGGAATGTAACTCTGTTATAACCAGCTTTCCCTTATTCAACAAGTAGTAAGCTTCAAATATATGAGTTTTACTATAAATAATCTAAGCAGATCTATTAAAAGATACAGTATTGATAATCTCATAAGCAAAAATTAAAATTTGTAGGTAGATATGTGAAGATATTAATTTATGGTTGGCCTGACACAAGATTACTATTCAATCCTTACCAGTATTATTTAACTTAGCAAATTACAGGCATAAATAAGCCAGTTACATTAGTAACGGGCTTATTACTACTCTTTCGAGTAAATTAGGCGCCTGGAAATGACCTACTCTCACATGGGCATATCGGCCACACGACTTTCATGCTTAAATCTTAGACGTAAAAAAGCCCGTTGCATTAGCAACGGGCTTACCACTACTCTTTCGAGTAAATTAGGCGCCTGGAAATGACCTACTCTCACATGGGTATATCGGCCACACGACTTTCATGCTTAAATCTTAGACGTAAAAAAGCCCGTTACGTTAGTCACGAGCTTATCACTACTCTTGCGAGTAAATTTGGCGCCTGGAAATGACCTACTCTCACATGGGTATATCGGCCACACTAATACTATACTCAAATGACATGCTCAAATCTCAAACGTAAAAAAGCCCGCTACGTTAGTAACGGGCTTATCACTACTCTTTCGAGTAAATTAGGCGCCTGGAAATGACCTACTCTCGCATGGGGAGACCCCACACTACCATCGGCGATACTGTGTTTCACTTCTGAGTTCGGAATGGGATCAGGTGGTGCCACAGCTCTATGGTTTCCAGACAAATTTGGTTATCTAACGCCATTTAACTAGCATTAAATAATAATTCGAAAAGCTGATTGCTCATTAGAGCTTCTTGAGTTCGCACTGTCTAAGTGTCCCATCCTAACAACTAAGGTTAGTAAAACCCATCTGGGTTGTATGGTTAAGCCTCACGGGTCATTAGTACAAGTTAGCTCAACGCCTCACAACGCTTACACACCTTGCCTATCAACGTAGTAGTCTCCTACGGCCCTTTAGAGAGCTTAAAGCTCTAGGGATGACTCATCTTGGGGCTCGCTTCCCGCTTAGATGCTTTCAGCGGTTATCGATTCCGAACGTAGCTACCGGGCAATGCCATTGGCATGACAACCCGAACACCAGCGGTTCGTCCACTCCGGTCCTCTCGTACTAGGAGCAGCTCCCCTCAATCATCCAACGCCCACGGCAGATAGGGACCGAACTGTCTCACGACGTTCTGAACCCAGCTCGCGTACCACTTTAAATGGCGAACAGCCATACCCTTGGGACCGACTTCAGCCCCAGGATGTGATGAGCCGACATCGAGGTGCCAAACACCGCCGTCGATATGAACTCTTGGGCGGTATCAGCCTGTTATCCCCGGAGTACCTTTTATCCGTTGAGCGATGGCCCTTCCATTCAGAACCACCGGATCACTATGACCTACTTTCGTACCTGCTCGACGTGTATGTCTCGCAGTTAAGCTGGCTTATGCCATTGCACTAACCGTACGATGTCCGACCGTACTTAGCCAACCTTCGTGCTCCTCCGTTACTCTTTGGGAGGAGACCGCCCCAGTCAAACTACCCACCAGGCACTGTCCTCAACCCCGATAAGGGGCCAGAGTTAGAACATCAAAACTACAAGGGTGGTATTTCAAGATTGACTCCACTCCATCTAGCGACGAAGCTTCAAAGTCTCCCACCTATCCTACACATGTAGGTTCAATGTTCAGTGCCAAGCTATAGTAAAGGTTCACGGGGTCTTTCCGTCTAGCCGCGGGTATACGGCATCTTCACCGCAATTTCAACTTCACTGAGTCTCGGCTGGAGACAGCGTGGCCATCATTACGCCATTCGTGCAGGTCGGAACTTACCCGACAAGGAATTTCGCTACCTTAGGACCGTTATAGTTACGGCCGCCGTTTACCGGGGCTTCGATCATGAGCTTCTCTTGCGATAACCCAATCAATTAACCTTCCGGCACCGGGCAGGCGTCACACCGTATACGTCATCTTGCGATTTTGCACAGTGCTGTGTTTTTGATAAACAGTTGCAGCCACCTGGTATCTGCGACTGCCGTCAGCTTAGGGAGCAAGTCCCATCACCAACAGCAGCGTACCTTCTCCCGAAGTTACGGTACCATTTTGCCTAGTTCCTTCAGCCGAGTTCTCTCAAGCGCCTTGGTATTCTCTACCCGACCACCTGTGTCGGTTTGGGGTACGATCCCTACTAACCTGAAGCTTAGAAGATTTTCCTGGAAGCATGGCATCAACTACTTCATCACCTTAGTGACTCGTCATCAGCTCTCAACGTGTACATTTAAGTACGTGTTCCCGGATTTGCCTAAGAACACCGCCTACTACCTTAAACGCGGACTACCAACGCCGCGCTAGCCTAGCCTTCTCCGTCTCTCCATCGCAGTTAGCAGAGGTACAGAAATATTAATCTGTTTTCCATCGATTACGCCTTTCGGCCTCACCTTAGGGGTCGACTCACCCTGCCCCGATTAACGTTGGACAGGAACCCTTGGTCTTTCGGCGAGGGAGTTTTTCACTCCCTTTATCGTTACTCATGTCAGCATTCGCACTTCTGATACGTCCAGTGTGGGTTACCCCTTCACCTTCAACCGCTTACAGAACGCTCCTCTACCGCTTGCAGTAAACTGCAAACCCGTAGCTTCGGTGGTATGTTTAGCCCCGTTAAATCTTCCGCGCAGGCCGACTCGACTAGTGAGCTATTACGCTTTCTTTAAATGATGGCTGCTTCTAAGCCAACATCCTAGCTGTCTAAGCCTTCCCACATCGTTTCCCACTTAACATACACTTTGGGACCTTAGCTGACGGTCTGGGTTGTTTCCCTTTTGACAACGGACGTTAGCACCCGCTGTCTGTCTCCCGAGTAGTACTCATTGGTATTCGGAGTTTGCAAAGGGTTGGTAAGTCGGGATGACCCCCTAGCCTTAACAGTGCTCTACCCCCAATGGTATTCGCTCGAGGCGCTACCTAAATAGCTTTCGAGGAGAACCAGATATCTCCGAGTTTGATTGGCCTTTCACCCCCAGCCACAAGTCATCCGCTCATTTTTCAACATAAGTCGGTTCGGTCCTCCAGTTGATGTTACTCAACCTTCAACCTGCCCATGGCTAGATCACTCGGTTTCGGGTCTACGCCTTGCAACTAAACGCGCAGTTAACACTCGGTTTCCCTACGGCTCCGCTATTCGCTTAACCTCGCTACAAAACGTAAGTCGCTGACCCATTATACAAAAGGTACGCAGTCACGGTCTCAAGAACCGCTCCCACTGCTTGTACGTATACGGTTTCAGGTTCTATTTCACTCCCCTCACAGGGGTTCTTTTCGCCTTTCCCTCACGGTACTGGTTCACTATCGGTCAGTCAGGAGTATTTAGCCTTGGAGGATGGTCCCCCCATATTCAAACAGGATGTCACGTGTCCCGCCTTACTCGTTTTCATCTATGGTTAGTTTTCATGTACGGGGCTATCACCCTGTGCCGCTGAGCTTTCCAACTCATTCCATTAACACCCCATAGACTTAAGGGCTAATCCCCGTTCGCTCGCCGCTACTAGGGGAATCTCGGTTGATTTCTTTTCCTCTGGGTACTTAGATGTTTCAGTTCCCCAGGTTCGCCTCATACAGCTATGTATTCACTGTATGATGACCACTTATGTGGCCGGGTTTCCCCATTCGGATATCGTTAGCTCAAATGCTTATTACTAGCTCGCCAACGCTTTTCGCAAGTTATTACGTCCTTCATCGCCTCTGACTGCCAAGGCATCCACCGTATACGCTTAGTCACTTAACCATACAACCCAAATGAGTTTCACTGCCCTTGTAAACAAGAGAATGAACTAATCAGACTGTATCGCAACTAGCTGGTTTTTACTTGTCTCACTCCCGACCAGGAAGTGTGACTCGCCTTAGTTTTTAGAATATTCAAGACACTTAAACAGTGTTTTGAGAACTCAAGATACTGATGCTTTCGCATCAATATTATTTTCGCACTAACGTAATCACATAAACGACAACGAATCATCATCCATGCGCCTTTAGTTAGTACTATCAGCTTTCCAAATTGTTAAAGAACAACACTTAACCGGCAAGCGGTGTGTTTCACTCTACTTCCGAAGAAGTTAACAAGTAATCTGTGTGAACACTCACATGCATTTCTGCACTTTTAGGTATTGAGTTAGTCGTATAGGTAAGGAGGTGATCCAGCCCCAGGTTCCCCTAGGGCTACCTTGTTACGACTTCACCCCAGTCATGAACCACAAAGTGGTGAGCGTTCTCCCGAAGGTTAAACTACCCACTTCTTTTGCAGCCCACTCCCATGGTGTGACGGGCGGTGTGTACAAGGCCCGGGAACGTATTCACCGTGACATTCTGATTCACGATTACTAGCGATTCCGACTTCATGGAGTCGAGTTGCAGACTCCAATCCGGACTACGACGTACTTTGTGAGATTAGCTCCACCTCGCGGCTTTGCAACCCTCTGTATACGCCATTGTAGCACGTGTGTAGCCCTACTCGTAAGGGCCATGATGACTTGACGTCGTCCCCACCTTCCTCCGGTTTATCACCGGCAGTCTCCCTAAAGTTCCCGACATAACTCGCTGGCAAATAAGGATAGGGGTTGCGCTCGTTGCGGGACTTAACCCAACATTTCACAACACGAGCTGACGACAGCCATGCAGCACCTGTCTCAGAGTTCCCGAAGGCACTAAGCTATCTCTAGCGAATTCTCTGGATGTCAAGAGTAGGTAAGGTTCTTCGCGTTGCATCGAATTAAACCACATGCTCCACCGCTTGTGCGGGCCCCCGTCAATTCATTTGAGTTTTAACCTTGCGGCCGTACTCCCCAGGCGGTCTACTTAATGCGTTAGCTTGGGAGCCCAGTGACTAAGTCACCAAACTCCGAGTAGACATCGTTTACGGCGTGGACTACCAGGGTATCTAATCCTGTTTGCTCCCCACGCTTTCGTGCATGAGCGTCAGTCTTTGTCCAGGAGGCCGCCTTCGCCACCGGTATTCCTTCAGATATCTACGCATTTCACCGCTACACCTGAAATTCTACCTCCCTCTACAAGACTCTAGTTCCCCAGTTCCAAATGCAATTCCTAGGTTGAGCCCAGGGCTTTCACATCTGGCTTAAAAAACCGCCTGCGCACGCTTTACGCCCAGTAATTCCGATTAACGCTCGGACCCTCCGTATTACCGCGGCTGCTGGCACGGAGTTAGCCGGTCCTTCTTCTGTAGGTAACGTCACAGCAATAGTTTATTAAACTACTGCCTTTCCTCCCTACTGAAAGTGCTTTACAACCCGAAGGCCTTCTTCACACACGCGGCATGGCTGCATCAGGCTTTCGCCCATTGTGCAATATTCCCCACTGCTGCCTCCCGTAGGAGTCTGGGCCGTGTCTCAGTCCCAGTGTGGCTGATCATCCTCTCAGAACAGCTAGGGATCGTCGCCTTGGTGAGCCATTACCTCACCAACTAGCTAATCCCACCTAGGTTCATCCAATCGCGAAAGGCCCGAAGGTCCCCTCCTTTCCCCCGTAGGGCGTATGCGGTATTAGCAGTCGTTTCCAACTGTTATCCCCCTCGACTGGGCAGATCCCTAGGCATTACTCACCCGTCCGCCGCTCGCCGGCAAAGATAGCAAGCTACCTTCCCGCTGCCGCTCGACTTGCATGTGTTAGGCCTGCCGCCAGCGTTCAATCTGAGCCATGATCAAACTCTTCAATTAAAGTTTTTTTGAAACCCGAAGGTTTCGGCTCAATGAATTCTGATTGCTTTATCAACCGAAGTTAACAAAGTCTTTTTGTACATATTGCTATGAACATTCATCGTTGCATTGAGTTTAAATTTTTTGATTGCTCTTCCTAAGAAGAAGCAATTTCGAATAACTCAATACCTGTGAATGTCCACACAGATTTCTTGTTTAAGTTGTTAAAGAGCGTTGATGTTAATTTTTCAAACATCGCCGTTGGACGCTAGGTCGTTGGCTTGGGCTGCGTATTCTACAGACCCTGTTGTCAGCGTCAAGTGTTTTTTCAAACTTTCTTTTCGCTGTTGATTTGATGATGAAACCGAAGTTTTTATCCTTTCAAATCAACTTAACTTGCTACTTTGCTTTCGCGCCGTGCCGTGTCAGTGGATGCGCATTATAGGGAGATTCTGAGGCAGTGCAAGGGCTTTTAAGAAGTTTTTTATCAAAACAGCATTGATGGGGTGTTTTTTGGACGAAACGCACAAAAAAGGGACTATTACATCTCATTTTGCATCAACAAAGTTCGATAAAGCAATGTTAGCAGCAAGCAAATACGCCTCTAAAAATCAAAACACCTTCTCATATAAGATTAAGAAGGTATAGTTTACTCTGTGTAATGTGATTTTTTAGTTTGTACTATGTGATTTTGTCACTAGTTGGTTTATTTGCAGTAGATACTTTAGTTACGGGTTATTAACCCTGCTGGAATAAAAGGATTAGCTGTGAGTAAATCCCCTTATCTTTTGCGTCTTAATCTAATGCACTCTTATACACTCATTATAAATAGTAAATATAAGTTGGTTTTTACTTTTAGATAACATATTTTTGTTCTATCAAAGATACTTTTATATTTCAGCTTTAACTTTTGGATGTTTACATGAAACAATTATTTTTATTAGTTACCTGCCTACTAATGTTCTCATCAAGTATTGCTGCCACTATTTATACTTGGACAGATAGTAGCGGTGTAGTCCATTACAGTCAGCAAGCACCAAAGGGAGTTGAGGCTCAGCGCATTACTAGTGATGTTCTAGAACCTCAGAAAATTGGTACGGCAACTCCAACACGAAAAACATCGGAAAAAGAACCTGAGTCTGATTTAGCTCAATCGGCAAAATTAATTAAAGAGAAAGACGCTAAGCAAGCCGAATCAATCTGTGAAAGTGCTAAACACAGCATGGATTTACTTGGCTCATATAATCGACTCACTAAAAAAGATCCTAAAACTGGTGAAGTTGTTGCTATGACAGAAGAGGATAAGCAAGCGGCTAGAACTGAGAATGAACAAAGGGTGAAGCTTTTTTGCAATTAACGACTCACAGTAGCCAAACTTAATCTTGATTTAAAAAGGGAGCTAAATGCTCCCTTTGCTTTATATGTCTGTTCAAAGATGATGTTACTGCACAAACACCAACTTGCCCTGCTCAACATTTGCTTGAATCACTTTACCCGGAATTAAATCCCCACGAAGCAGCTTTTGCGCTAGAGGGTTTTCCACTTCTTGCTGTAAAGCTCGCTTTAATGGCCTTGCACCATAGACGGGATCAAAACCCACTTCAGCAATTAACGATAGCGCTTCATCAGATACTTGCAGATCAAACTCTTTTTCCGCTAAACGTTTGCGTAAAAGTTCTAGCTGAATGCTGGCAATGTGTTTAATATTGCTAGCATCAAGTGGATGAAACACTACCGATTCATCTACCCGATTTAAAAACTCAGGTCTGAAATTCTGTATCACTACATCCATAACGCTTTGTTTCATTTCCTCATAAGTCACACGACCGAAACTTTCTTGAATACGATCGGATCCTAGATTCGAGGTCATAATAATCACAGTATTTTTAAAATCAACTGTACGACCTTGCCCATCGGTTAAGCGACCGTCATCTAACACTTGCAGTAAAATGTTAAATACGTCTGGATGGGCTTTCTCAACTTCATCTAATAAAATGACCGAATAAGGTTTGCGACGCACAGCTTCAGTTAAGTAGCCTCCTTCTTCATAACCAACATAACCAGGAGGGGCACCGACTAAGCGAGAAACCGTGTGCTTTTCCATAAACTCTGACATATCTATCCGCACTAAAGCCGACTCGGTATCAAATAAAAACTTAGCTAACGATTTACACAACTCTGTTTTACCAACACCTGTCGGGCCTAGAAACAAGAATGAACCTATGGGACGTTGGGGATCGGCAAGTCCCGCTCGGCTTCGACGAATAGCATTGGACACAGCATCAACGGCTTCATTCTGCCCAATCACTCGCTCATGCAGTGCATCTTCCATATGCAATAATTTCTCGCGCTCACCTTCAAGCATTTTTGACACAGGAATTCCGGTTGATTTTGATAACACTTCAGCAATTTCAACATCGGTGACTTTATTCCTAAGCAATGTCATGTCTTGCATCTCTGCTTGAGAGGCTAAATCTAATTGCTTCTCTAGCTCTGGAATACGACCATATTGTAACTCAGACATACGGGTTAAATCCCCAGCCCTTCGAGCAACATCCATATCCATTCTGGCCTGTTCTAAATCGGCTTTGATATGCTGAGTACCTGCCAATGCGGCTTTTTCGGTATGCCAAATCTCATTAAGCTCTGATGCTTTCAATTCAACATCTTTTAGTTCGACCTGCAAATGATCTAAGCGTTTTCGACTTGCATCATCGGTTTCTTTGGCTAACGCTTGCTCTTCTAGCTTTAACTGAATAGCTCGGCGCTCTAATCTATCTAAAGATTCGGGTTTAGAATCAATCTGCATGCGAATACTTGAAGCAGCTTCATCAATTAAATCGATGGCTTTATCAGGTAATTTACGATCCGAAATATATCGATGAGACATAGTTGCTGCGGCAACAATGGCGGGATCGGTAATTTCTACATGGTGGTGAAGTTCATAGCGCTCTTTCAAACCACGTAAAATGGCAATCGTGTCTTCTACGCTAGGCTCGTCCACCAGCACTTTTTGAAAACGACGCTCAAGTGCGGCATCTTTCTCTATGTATTGACGATACTCATCTAAGGTTGTGGCACCCACACAATGTAAATCACCACGGGCTAATGCGGGCTTTAACATGTTGCCAGCATCCATTGCGCCTTCACCTTTACCCGCGCCGACCATAGTATGTAATTCATCTATAAACAGAATTACTTGGCCTTCTTCTTGGGATAATTCATTAAGTACCGCTTTTAAGCGCTCTTCAAATTCGCCACGATATTTAGCGCCTGCAATTAACGACCCCATATCAAGTGATAGCACCCGTTTATTTTTGATGCCTTCAGGGACTTCACCATTAACAATACGCTGAGCAAGCCCTTCAACAATAGCCGTTTTACCGACACCGGGCTCACCAATTAATACTGGATTGTTTTTCGTGCGGCGTTGTAATACTTGAATCGTGCGGCGAATTTCTTCATCACGACCAATCACAGGGTCTAACTTTCCTTGCTCTGCTCGCTCAGTTAAGTCGACGGTGTACTTTTTCAACGCTTGGCGTTGATCTTCAGCATTAGGATCATCTACTTTTTGACCGCCACGGATTTGTTGAATGGTATTTTCCATTAACTCTTTGGTAGCGCCAGCATCTTTAAGCGCTTTAGCTAACGCGTCATTACCTTCAAGTGCAGCAAGAATGAATAATTCTGATGAAATATATTTGTCTTTGCGTTTCTGAGCCAGCTTGTCACATAAATTCAATAGACGAATAAGGCCCTGTGACAACTGTACATCACCGCCTGTTCCATCAACTTGTGGTAAGCGCTCTAATTCTTGGCTTAAGGTTGAACGTAGAGCGCTGACACGCATGCCAGCTTGAGTCAGTAATGGATGAATTGAGCCAGAATCTTGATTAAGTAGAGCCATCATTAAATGGATAGGTTCAATAAATTGATGATCCCGTCCTAATGCTAATGATTGCGCATCAGAAATAGCAATTTGAAACTTATTCGTCATACGGTCGAGTCTCATATAACCTCCTACATCTAATACAAAAAGTAGATATCCGTTGGGATATGCTGTTAACTAAAATATGGGGACATAGTAGTGAGATTTCAAGCTAACAAAGTATGATGAGGTGCAAAAAGTGGATTATTTTTATACGAAATAACAAAAAGCAGGGAGATTAAGATTTTAGCCAAATTAATGAAGCCATGCGGCCAGTGTGCTTATCTCGACGATAAGAAAAGTAGTCGTTATTTAATACGGTACATTCATCAACACTATAGACGGTTTCGATACCTAGCTGAAGTAAACGCACTTTTGCTAAACCAACCATATCTGCCAAATATTTATCAGTTGTATTCACTCTAGGGATGAAACAGTCTGCTATGGCATTTTCAAGTTCAACATCAGTAGTATCAATAGCTGCGCTAGCCATAAATGCGCTGCGCACTTCTGCTCCTACTTCAAACTGACGGGGCCCAATACAGGGGCCTAGACAGGCAATTAACTCACATGCAGGTACTGAAAAATGCTTTACAGCCTGTTCAATAACCCCAGCACATAAACCGCGCCAGCCGGCATGTACAGCCGCAACCTGTCGACCTTGTTTATCACACAATAATACGGGTAAACAATCTGCCGTCATTACCGCACAAACTTGGCCATACCGGTCACTATAACTACCATCAGCTAACGGAACACTCATGCTATTAGCTAATTGAGATATAGACACCACCTCAACACCATGCACTTGCTCTAACCACAAAGGTTCGCAAGGTAACGCAAGTGAAGATAAAAGTAGACGCCGATTAGCCAATACCGTTTGAGGATTATCTCCTACATGTAATCCTAGGTTTAAACTGTCATAGGGGCCACAACTACTCCCACCATGACGGTCAGTAAACGCTATGGCTACATTTTCAGGCAAAGGCCAATTGGGTCTTAGCATTTATAAATACACAATTATAAATACACTATCGGGTTTAATTCGGTGTCAATGCGCATTGCTTGAGTCAAAAGCAACATATCTTCAGGTATTGGCGCTTTCCAACTCATGATTTCACAGGTGATAGGGTGCGCAAGCTCTAAACGAATGGCATGTAATGCTTGGCGTTTAAAGTTTTTCAATATATCAAAAAACTCTGGGCTAGCGGCTTTAGGCGGACGAGGACGACCACCATAAACAGGATCGCCAACCAACACATGACCAATATAATCCATGTGAACTCGAATTTGATGAGTACGGCCTGATTCAAGACGTAAACGTAACCGAGTGTGGGCACGGAATTTTTCCGCAACACGATAGTGCGTTACAGAAGGACGACCACCATTAACTACCGCCATTTGTACGCGTTTAGTAGGATGACGATCGATAGGCTCATCTACAGTGCCACCCGCTGTCATAGTACCAATTACAATGGCTTCGTATTCACGCACAATTTCACGGGCTTGTAGTGCGGCAACTAAATGCGTTTGCGCTTCAACTGTTTTAGCAACAACCATCAAGCCAGTCGTATCTTTATCGAGGCGATGAATAATACCTGCTCGTGGTACATGCTCAATATCAGGACAATGATGCAATAATGCATTCATCAAAGTACCATCGGCATTACCAGCACCTGGGTGCACGACAAGACCAGCAGGTTTATTGACCACTATGATGTGATCATCTTCATAAACAATGTTTAAAGCGATGTTCTGCGCTTGAGCGCGAACTTCTTCTTCAAGCTTGGCGTTGATTTCGATCAGTTGTGATTCAAAAATCTTTTCCCGCGGCTTGTCGACTATGATACCGTCTACGGTAACTGCACCGGATAAAATCCATTCTTTGATGCGTGTGCGCGAGTAATCAGGAAAAATAATCGCCAATGCTTGGTCAATTCTTTGCCCTGTTTGAGTTGCTGTTATCTCGCTTTTTAGATTAATCTCTTGTGTCATAGGAACCGTAACCCTTTTCTGGGGTCCAAAGTGAATGTAGTATCTGTTACAATCGGATGTTTTCTATTTTACCGTGAAATGGAAAAATTCTTAACCACAACTTATAAAAGAATTAAATTAAAGTATGTATAAATTAGCCAAAGGCGCCGCCCTAGTATTACTTTCAGTCGCTATTACCGCTTGTAGTAGCAGTCCCGAAGATGACGAGTTTGCCAATAAAGCCTCTCCTGACATACTTTATTCTCAAGCTAGAACCTCAATGGAATTAGGAAACTATTCCAAAGCAGTTCGAACGCTAGAAGCTTTAGACTCGCGTTATCCTTTTGGCCCGCATAAAACTCAAGTTCAATTAGATCTGATCTTTGCTTATTACAAAATGGATGATGTTGCTTCAGGTGTCGCCAATATCGACCGTTTTTTACGCCTGAATCCGACTCATCCTAATATTGATTACGTGTATTATATGCGTGGTTTAACAAATATGCAGGCAGATAGTTATTTATTTCACGATATGATGAATATTGACCGTACTGATCGTGATCCTCAAAACGCTCAAGATGCCTTTAAAGACTTCGATCGCTTGATAAAAAGTTACCCTGAAAGCAAGTATGCAGCTGACGCTCAAAAGCGTATGCAATACTTGAAAAACCGTTTAGCGCGCTATTCTATCAACGTTGCAAGATATTACATAAAAATGAATGCTTGGAGTGCTGCTGCAGTTCGCGCTCAAACCGTGTTAGAAAAATTCCCTGGTACACCAGAGGCTGAGTCTGCGCTTGAAATTATGGCTACCGCCTATGACGAACTTGGTCAAGACAAGTTAAAACAAAACACGTTAACAGTGATGAAAGCCAATTTTCCTAATAACGAATTAGTTAATTAATTATTACTCAATTAAGTCAAATCATTTAAAACGGCCTCTTTATGAGGCTGTTTTTTTAACCATGTTGATAAGTTGATAAATAAATACGCCATAAAGATATCAGTAAAATGACTCATGATTAATGAATATTTTTACAGCACTGACCGCTGATTGATTAGTCTAAACGCTGTTTAATTCAGCATTGAAGTTGAAAAATAACTTTTTTTATAAAAAACGGTTGACTCAAACACTAGAAAACCTTAAATTGCACCCCGTCGCCCGAATAGCTCAGTCGGTAGAGCAGAGGATTGAAAATCCTCGTGTCCCTGGTTCGATTCCGGGTTCGGGCACCATATTTAAATTGGTGGCATAAAGCGACTAATAAAGTGATTAACAAAAAAGCCTCGCAATGCGAGGCTTTTTTGTATGTGAAATTTATAACTTACTGAATCAAATTGCTTTGATTGGCTATTGCCAACAAAGCATATGATCTAAAATACTTACATAGGTTCAATATACTCAACCATAAGCTGAACCGTTTGATTACCTCTAAACTCATTCACATCTAACTTATAAACCACTCGAGCCTGTTTAATCGTCGCGTCGGGCCAGGTTTGCATATCAACATTAAACGCAATGCCATCTAGCATTAATTGACCGCACTCTGTTTCAAGTAATAACTTAAGATGTTTTTCACCCACGATACGTTGCTGCACAACATTGAAGCAACCATCAAATAGCGGCTCTTCAAATGATTGGCCCCAAGGGCCAGCATTACGCAGCATAAAGGCTGTATCTAAGGTCATGTTAGCGGCAGCTAATTCGCCATCTGACATTAACTCTCCAGTTAGCTGCTCATAATCTAAAATATCTCTAACGACATCATCAAAAGCTTGTTTGAATATCTCTAGCGCGTCAGCTCTTAAAGACAAGCCTGCTGCCATTGCATGGCCACCAAACTTGATAATAATACCTGGATGTAATGAATTAATCCGCTCTAGTAAGTCCCGCATGTGCAGGCCTTTTATTGAGCGAGCAGAACCTTTAATTTCACCGTTACCCGCCTGCGCAAAAGCGATCACTGGCCTGTGGTATCTATCTTTTATACGTGAAGCTAAAATGCCAATAACACCCTGATGCCAATCAGATTGAAACAAAGCTAACCCCCAAGGCAGGGTCGCTTCATCCAGTGCTATAACTTGTAAGCTTTTTAAGGCTTCTTGCTGCATACCGGCTTCAATATCACGCCTATCTTGATTTAAGCCATCTAGCTCAGCCGCCATTCGTCTTGCAAGCATGATATCGTCACACAATAAGGTTTCGACACCTAACGCCATTTCATCAAGGCGACCGGCAGCATTTAGCCTTGGGCCAACCGCAAAACCAAAATCGGCAGCAACAATTTTACTTGGATCACGCTTAGCAACTTCTAGCAATGCGGTAATACCTGGGCGGCAACGCCCTGCGCGTACACGTTGTAAGCCGGCTTGAACTAAAATACGATTGTTGGGGTCTAGCGATACCACGTCAGCGACAGTGCCTAGTGCGACTATATCAAGTAGTTCAGCTAAATTAGGTTCTATAATACCTTGCACCGCATACCAGTTGCGGCTGCGAAGCTCTGCACGAATTGCTGTCATTAAATAAAAAGCGACCCCAACTCCTGCAATGGATTTACTGGCGAATTGGCAATCAGGTTGATTCGGATTAACAATGGCATCAGCTGCGGGTAAGATTTTGCCCGCAAGATGATGATCGGTCACGACCACTTGCATGCCGTAAGCTTTGGCAGCTTTTACGCCGTCTATAGACGAGATACCATTATCAACCGTGATAAGTAGTTGCGCCTTTTTACTGTGGGCAACAGCGACAATTTCAGGACTCAAACCATAACCGTAGTCAAAACGATTAGGGATTAAATAATCCACTTGAGTCGCGCCCATCATTCTTAAAGCGAGTAAGCAAACACAAGTAGACGTGGCGCCATCGGCATCAAAGTCACCCACGATTAATATTTGCTGCTGAGCATGCATCGCATCGGCTACTAATTTAGCGGCAACATCTAACCCTTTCATAGTATTAGGACGCAGTAATCTAGCTAACACTAGCTCACAATCATCTTGCCCCACACCGCGTCGAGCATATAACTGTCTCAATAAGGGAGGTAAAGTAATAGGAAGATGTGAATCATCAACTTGAAGACGACGAGTGATTTTATGAGACAAAACAAACCCTAATGCAGTGATATGTGAAAAAGGCGATAAATAAAAAGGTGAGCTATTGCTCACCTTAGTCAGTTGACTATCGAGATTCTAAGGTTTTCAATAAGTCATTTGGAGGCTGATAACCTGGCACCATACTACCGTCTGCAAGTATCATCGCTGGCGTACCGTTAACGCCAAATGAACGTCCAAGATCAAATTGTTTGCTAATATCAATATCACACGATGCCGCTTTAATATTCTTACCTTCTTTAGCATCTGTCATTGCTTGCAATGGATCTTTAGCACACCATACAGCTTGCATTTCATCGGCGTTAGCTGAAGGGATCCCTGCGCGAGGATAAGCTAGGTAACGGATCGTAATGCCTAAGTCATTATATTCACTCATTTGATTATGCAGTTTACGGCAATAGCCGCAGTCTACATCAGTGAATACCGTGACCACATGCTTTTCATTTTTAGCTTTATAAACCAACATGTCTTTCTCAAGTGGTTTAAGCATATCTATGCGAGGCCCGGCTAAAGCAGCCTCAGTTAAGTTGTTCATGCGGTTATTTAGGTCATACATATTGCCATGGATCAATTTAGATCCATCTTCAGTAATATAGAGCACACCACGATCTGTTAACGCTTGCACAATACCCTTTATCGGCGATGCTTGAAGACTCATCACCTCAACACCTAACATGTCTGATATTTTTTGTTTTAACTCACTATTTTCAGTATCAGTTGTGGCTGCTGCATAGCTCATTACAGGAACAACTAAACTGGCGACAAGAATTAAGGCTTTAGATAACTTCATAATTATTCCTAATTTACACGGGATTAAATGACTAGACCCGACTTTGATTGCAAAACTTACAGATTTAGTACGATTAACGCAACTATGCTAAAAGCTTTTTAATGTAACGAAAGGCTACCCAATAGATTAACCTCGCGGATGATGCTGTTGATGAAGCTGCTGCAGACGGGCTTTAGCAACATGAGTGTAAATTTGAGTCGTGGATAAATCACTGTGGCCTAAGAGTAATTGTACAACTCGTAAATCAGCGCCGTGATTCAGTAAATGAGTCGCAAAGGCATGGCGTAAAGTATGTGGCGATAAGTGTACCCTTATCCCTGCTCGTGCACTGTATAACTTAATGCGATGCCAGAAAGTTTGTCGAGTCATCATCTGAGCACGCCTCGACGGAAATAACACATCAGATTGCTTCATATGTAAAAGTGTTGGCCTAGCAGTTTTTAAATATAATTCGACTTCACTAATGGCTAATTCACCTAGCGGAACTAAACGTTCTTTACCGCCCTTACCCATCACCCTAACGACTCCTTGGCGCAAACTTATTTGCTCCATGGTTAAACTCACTAATTCGGTCACCCTCAGCCCTGTTGCATATAATAATTCAAGCATCGCTTTGTCACGGCATTCAATTGGATCATCGATATCGGGCTCGGATAGTAAAGCATCTACTTGCGCTTCAGATAATGCATCAGGCAGTTTGCGTGGCAGTTTAGGTGACTCAATTAACGCGGTAGGATCGACATAAATCAACTTATTCACAATTAAATAACCATAAAAGCGTCGTAAGCTACTCATCAATCTTGCGGTACTGGTTTTAGCATATTGTTGCTCAAATCGATACGCGAGATACGCTTTTAATAGCAATGCATCGGCATCAATAAGGCAAGACTTTTGACTTAATACAAAGCGTTCAAAATGCGCTACATCAGTTCGATACGATGCTAACGTATTATCACTTAAGCCTTTTGTTGACCATATATCGTCAATGAATTGTTCGATTAGGGGGTGCGGAGAGTATTGATTTGATTTCACGTAAGACTCTATTTAACACGCTAGATATGCTAGCAATAGATTAGCATATCTAGCGGTCAAATATTAGCAATCCTTACTGATAAGCAATTAGCTGATAAGCATTTATGCCGCAGAGGTTGTTTGATCACTTTTAGGTAAAAACAAACATACCGCAGAAACGATGGCGGTTGGCAGTACCCAAGCCATGCCTTCTGCATGTAACGGTAAGAAATTAAACATCGACATATCAAAGCCACCGGTTTTTAATCCATCTAATACGCCAAAAGCTAGCGCAACGCTTAAAATTAATCGTTGTGACAATTCAGGACGAGCAAATTGTGGCGTAATAAAAGTAACTAATACCAATGCAATGGCCACTGGATAAATCGTCATCAATACAGGAATACTAATTATAATTAATTGTGATAAACCCACGTTAGCAACAGTGGCACACACCACACTGAAAATAATCACAAAACGTTGGTATGACACTGACGGTAGAAGCTCATTGAAAAACTCAGAACACGCAGTTACCAGACCGATCGCGGTAGTCAAACACGCCAAACCAACGACAGTAGACAGCATAACAATACCTAACATGCCAAAGTTATGATCAACATAGTTAGTTAAAATGACACCACCGTTTGATGCTCCCTTAGCTAAATCACCTGCTGAAGCACCTAGAAAGAATAGTGATATATACACAAATGCCAATCCAGATGCGGCAATAATGGCGGCGCGGATCAGATACTTGGTTTGATCTGCAACATTATTAACGCCTTTTTTACGCAGTAAATCGATAATAAGCATACCAAACATCAGTGATGCCAAGGTATCCATAGTGTTATAACCTTCAATAATCCCCTTTGATAACGGACTTGCCAGATATTCCGCTGAAGGAGAGCCTACCGTTGAGCCTGAGATAAACATCACGCTCATTGCTAAAGCAACCAGCAAGGTCAGTAAAATAGGCGTAAGTACTTTGCCGACGTTATCCAAAAGTTTGCCAGGATAAAGTGACATAAACATCACAATCGTGAAAAACACTAAGGTAAATATCAGCTGGGCTATATTGATTGCTTGACCCGCTATCATCACCACCGCATCAGGGTCTGCTATAAACGGACGAGCGCCTATTTCAAAGGCGACCAAACTGGTTCGAGGCGCCGCAAATGCAGGCCCTATAATAATATAAATAGCAATGGCCAGAGCTGTAGCAGCAAACGGTGGCAAATAGGCCATAATTTTACCATTGGATTTAGCTACAGCAATCAATCCAATCAGTGGCATTCCCACCGCGGTTAATAAAAAGCCAACCATAGCCAGTGACATGTTCTCACCCGCTAAAAAACCCGCAAAAGGCGGGAATATAAGATTACCTGCACCCAAGAAGAATGCGAAAGCCATAAACCCTAGGCCAAAGGTATCGATGATCGATAATTTAGTTGTTTGCACGTTAACATCTCTTTTTGTTGTATTTGTTCTTTAACCAACTTAAGTGATCAAATTCATTTTAGCTACTGCTAATAATGAACACGTCACAGATCGTAAAATTATATTTACACCCTAACCTATCTAAATACATTAAATTTAGTGCGAAAAATAATCATTGTTGATCTGTTTATATAACCCTTAGTTAGTGTTTGAATGAATCAAGCCATTACAAGCGGTTTTACCTTGAAAGAGCAGCCTGAACTAATAGCAAAGATGCTAATAATACGCAATAGAGACTGAGTATATTCAGTTATTTAGATTTCAAGCCTGAAACAATTACCAAAAGCACTAAACATAACTAGCACAGCCTTTAATAAGCGATAACATAAATTAACAAACCGATAATTAAGACCTTATATTTATATTATGGCCGCTACCACATTGACTGAGGGTTAAACACCAGTAGAAGTAATACTGCATGTTTTAAAATAAGCCATCATCAATCAATTAACACGCTGGTGTAATTTGTTATAATCAACCTTTAATTCGCTCGCACTGTAGCCCTTAATGCCATTCACATTTAAACAATTTTATATCGATGATAGCCATTGCGGCATGAGTGTAAGTACTGACGGGGTGCTGTTAGGTGCTTGGGCGGGCTTAACTAACGCAACACGTATTATTGATATTGGCGCAGGAAGTGGCTTATTGAGCTTAATGGCTGCACAGAGAACATCGACAAAAACTCACATTACGGCAATAGAGTTAGATACGTCTGCTGCTCAAGATTGCCTCAATAATATCGCCCAAAGCCAATGGGCTAAAAAAATTGAATTGATACAATCCAGCATTCAAGATTTTTGCTTATATCAGCAAAAAATAGCCGTAAGCAGTCGCCAATACTTTGATCATATTATTTGCAACCCTCCTTACTTTACCAATGGCCCGCAAACTCAGGATCGTGCCCGCGCAACGGCAAGACACACTAATCAACTGGATTTTACGGACTTAGTACAATCCATTTACGCTTTATTAGCCAAAGATGGCGTGGCCAGTATCATTATTCCGGTTCAGAGTGAAGCGATGTTCAAACCAGCACTATCTGGCACTGGCTTAGAAATAACTCAACGTATTGAAGTCAGCAGCGTTACAGGAAAACCACCTAATCGGCTATTGCTGGCGATTAAACATCCTGCTTCCGAACAACAATATGTTACCGGCTCGATCGATATACGTGATAAACAAGGTCAGTATTCGGTAGCAATGACAGATTTATGCAAGGATTTTTACTTAAAACTTTAGCCTGTGTGATTCGTCAGCTATAATAGACGGCTACTTTTAAGCGAGACCCACGTGCATGTTATTTGAAGATTTCGATTTAGACCCAAGGTTATTAGATTCACTGAAAGCCATGGGCCACAAAAGCCCCACGACAGTTCAACAACAAGCTATTCCTATGGCGATGGAGCAACGGGATATTCTTGCGCGTGCGCCAACAGGGACAGGTAAAACAGCAAGTTTCTTATTGCCAGCCTTACAGCACCTGATCGATTTCCCTCGTCGTTTCGAAGGACAAGCCCGCATCATGGTGTTAACTCCTACCCGTGAGCTTGCTAGCCAAATTCATCGTTATGCATGTCATCTCGCAACTGACTTAGATTTAGATATTGCCATTATTACTGGTGGCGTTCCTTATGGGCCGCAAGAAGAAGCCCTTGCAGGTAATATCGATATATTAATCGCCACTCCGGGCCGATTGATGGAATACCTAGACAAAAGAAAATTCGATGCTACTGAGGTCGATATTCTAGTAATTGATGAAGCCGACCGTATGTTGGACATGGGATTCTCTTCAGTAGTGCAAGCCATTGCGATTGAAGCACAAGGTCGTAAACAAAACATGTTGTTCTCTGCCACTTTAGAAGGCAGCGGGGTTGAGCGTTTCGCACGTGATCTATTGAAAGATCCTGTCACCATAGATGTAGAAGCACCTCGCAGCGAAAAAGCTAAAATTCATCAGTGGGCACATTTAGCTGACGATAAAGATCATAAATTTGCCCTACTGTGTAACATCTTAAGACAAGAGCAAGTTAAGCGAACAATCGTATTTGTTAAAACCCGTGAAGCGGTGGCTAGCCTTGAAGGATTATTATTAAAGGCCAATATACCTTGTGCGTTTATGCGTGGCGACATGGAACAAAAGAAACGTTTTCAAGCCCTAGGACGTTTTACAAAAGGTGAAGTCAATGTGCTATTGGCTACCGATGTGGCTGCCCGAGGTATTGACGTTGATGATATAACTCATGTAATTAACTTTGACATGCCACGTTCAGCTGATACTTATGTGCACCGTATTGGCCGCACAGGACGCGCTGGCGCTAAAGGTACTGCCATTTCACTAATGGAAGCACATGATGTACGAATTGTCGGTAAAATTGAGCGCTATATTGAGCAAACATTAAAACGCCGCGTCATTGAAGAGCTTCGTCCTAAACATAAAGAAGCTAAAGTGCCGGGTAAGAAAAAAGCTAATGCCAAGGACCCTAAAAAATTCTCTAAGAAGTCAAAAAAGAAAAAATAATTAATATTGGTAGGTAATCTGCTTACTGGAATATTTCAATATAAATAAAAAACGAACCTAAACAGGTTCGTTTTTTTATCGCCTCTATCTATATTTGAGATGATATTTAAAATGATTCATCGCCCGCACATGCTAATTTATTTTTCAAATATCCCTCTAAAATGTTAACAGTCGCAACATCCTGCTACAGCTAATTTACATAAACCAGTTTAGCTGAATCATAAAGTCTGTTAATTTAGACAGATTACTGATAAGAATAACAAAATGTGCAAACATTGGTGGTAAATACCGCAAATTGTACAAAATACATTCATCAGCATCAATTCAGCATGGATAAGCGAAAAGAATGAAAACTATTTTAAGAAGAATGACCCCCCTTTTTATCTTGATCGTGGCAATTGGATTTGCACAGCTACTAATGCAAACCCAGGAAGCTCCTGAACAAAAAGACGAAGCAGAAATTCTCACTATTATTGATGTGATGACAGTAAAGCAACAAACGGTTTCATTAAACCTACCTTCCTATGGTGTGGTTAATCCCAAATATAAAACTCAGCTCGTAACAGAAGTACAAGGGCGACTACAAAATATATCTGCCGAGTTTGTTGCGGGCGGCATAGTTAAAAAAGGCGATCAATTAGCGTTAATTGAACCTTCTGATTATGAAGCTGACTTAATGCAAGCAGAAGCCAATGTGGCACAGGCTACTGCAATGCTAAACGAAGAAATGGCCCGTGGCCAAGTGGCTAAAATAGAATTTAAAGATTTCGATAACGGCGTTGCCCCAGAATTAGGCTTACGTATCCCACAGCTTAAAAAAGAACAAGCAAATGTAAAGTCGTCTAAAGCTGCACTGGCCCGTGCGCAACGTAATCTTGAACGCACCATTATTCGCGCACCGTTTGACGGCATCATTAAAGCGCGTCATGTCGACCTAGGCCAATACGTCACGTTAGGCACTAATTTAGGCGAGTTATACGATACCAGTACCGCAGAGATTCGTTTACCACTGACCAATAATGACTTGGCTTATTTAGAGTCAATTGACAATCCAGACACAGAAGTCACATTAAGCGCTTCTCTAGCGGGTCAAAACATGACCTGGAATGGCAATATTATCCGCAGCGAAAATGTCATCGATGAACAAAACCGTATGGTTTACCTCGTTGCTGAAGTCATTGACCCTTATCTTATAAAGTCAAAAAATAATAAACAGTTACCATTGAAATACGGCAGCTTTGTCACCGCAGTCATTAAAGGCCGCACCGTAAGCGGTATTGTGCAGCTTCCACGTCATGTATTACGTAATGACCAAGTCGCCATTGTCAGTGATGATAATATCATTGAGATGCGCAGTGTTAACCTAGTCAGAACCGACATTGACAGTGTCTACATTAAAGACAGCTTTACCGATGGAGAGCGCATCTCAATGACCAATGTCGCCAACCTATCTAATGGTCAAAAAGTAAAAATATTAGGTGAGGACGATAAGTTAACCCCCACAGATGATGTATCTGATGATGAGCTAACCCCTGCAGGAGAGCTGTGATGCAGAGCCATTCAGGAATCATATCTTGGTTTGCTCGCAATAACGTTGCAGCAAACTTACTCATGCTAGTACTGATTATCGGTGGATTATTCAGTGCCGTAATAATTAATAAAGAAATTTTCCCCAGCTTTTCACTTAATCTTATCAATATCACTGTGGCCTACCCAGGTGCTGCCCCGCAAGAAATTGAAGAAGGGATCAACATCAAAATTGAGGAAGCCATTCAAGATATTTCTGGGATTAAAAAAACCACCTCTGTGGCTAGCGATAGTATAGGGTCTGTCACCATTGAAGTTGAGGATGGTTTCGATGTTCAGCAAGTGCTTGATGAGGCTAAACTGCGTATTGATGCTATAGCTACCTTTCCTGATAACATTGAAAAGCCAAATATTTTTCAAATAAAGCCTGAAAACAATGTGATTTGGGTGTCGGTTTATGGCGATATGTCAGCCCATGACATGAAAGAGATGGCTAAATCAATTCGTGAAGACCTCACCGATTTACCCGGCGTAACACGGGCTAAGCTAACAGGTGTAAGAGATTACGAAATTGGCATTGAAGTATCTGAAGATAAGCTACGCGAATATGGTTTAAGTTTTAGCCAAGTGGCGCAAGCGGTCCAAAATGCCTCTATTGATCTACCCGGCGGCTCTATTCGTGCTCAAGATGGTGACATATTATTGCGCACCAAAGGCCAAGCCTATACTGGCGAAGACTTTGCTAAAATTGTGGTATTAACCCGCACCGACGGCAGCCGTATTATGCTGCCTCAAGTGGCGAATATTAAAGATGGCTTTGAAGAAAGATTAGAATACACCCGTTTTAATGGCAAGCCAGCAGCAATTATTGAAGTCACCAGTATTGATGATCAAGACGCGTTAGCGATATCTACACAGGTAAAAGCCTACATAGCCGAACGTCAAAGCACTCTGCCCGCTAATATACAAGTAGATACTTGGGGGGACTTAACTCACTATCTTCAAGGCCGCTTAAACATGATGTTATCTAACATGTTTTACGGTGCACTGTTGGTATTTATTATTCTTGCCCTGTTTCTTGACCTTAAATTAGCTTTTTGGGTGATGATGGGGTTACCTGTGTGCTTCTTAGGGGCAATGTTGTTAATGCCCGCGGTTGGCATGTCGATTAACATGTTGACCTTATTTGCTTTTATCTTGGTACTGGGGATTGTCGTCGATGATGCCATTGTAATAGGTGAAAGTGCCTACAGTGAAGTTGAAGAAAACGGTCATTCTTTACACAACGTGATAACAGGTGTGCACAAAGTTGCTATGCCTGCCACCTTTGGGGTACTGACCACCATTGCCGCTTTCACGCCAATGATTTTGGTATCAGGTCCAATGGGGATTATTTGGAAGTCTATCGGCATGATTGTTATTTTGTGTTTAGCCTTCTCACTCATTGAATCAAAATTCATCTTGCCAGCACATTTGGCACACATGAAAGTCAAAAAGAAAACCGCGCCGACTAATGTATTTTCGCGTTTTAAAGTTGGCTTAAATGACAAGCTACAATTCTTTATTCACCATAAATATCGACACTTTTTAGAAGCCTGCATTAGGCAACGCTATAATGTTGTTGCAGTCTTTGTTGGGGTATTAATTCTCTCTATCGCTTTGGTTGCTAGCGGGAAAGTGCGTTGGGTATTTTTTCCTGATATTCCATCTGACTTTATTCAAGTTCAACTAGAAATGGATGAAGGTAGCTCTGAACTCAATACCTTAGCCACTGTCCAGCAGGTAGAAGATGCTTTATATCGAATGAATGATGTTATGGAGCAGGAATATGGCACAGGTGTAGTTAAACACAGTTTTGTGTCATTAAGCTCACGTACTTCAGCGTTTATTTTTACTGAGTTAACTAAAGGTGAAGACAGGGACGTTGATGGCGTATCTATTGCCGAAGAGTGGCGCAAACAGTTACCTGAATTACTGTCGGTTAAAAAACTCAATATTAATGCCAGCACTAATGAGACCGGCGGAGATTTATCCTTTAGATTAACCTCAACCGATTTAGATCAACTGGCCCTCGCCTCTAAAGAAATTAAAGATAAACTGGCAACCTATGAAGGTGTATATGATATTTCAGACAACTTTTCGTCGGGCAGCCAGGAAATTCGTCTTAATATTCTGCCAGAAGCACAGGCACAGGGGTTAACTCTGTCTGACTTAGCGCGCCAAGTGCGTTACGGCTTTTATGGTTACGAAGCACAACGTATTTTGCGTAATAAAGAAGAAGTTAAAGTGATGATCCGCTACCCACTGGAGCAGCGACGCACCGTGGGGCATCTTGAAAATATGATGATCCGCACCAGTAACGGCCAAACGGTACCATTTTCAAGTGTAGCCGCAATAGAGTTAGGCGACTCTTATGCATCTATTACCCGTGTAGATGGTCGCCGTGCAATTACCATTAGCGCTAATGCAAATACCAACAAAGTAGAGCCTAGTAAAGTTGTTGATGAGGTACAGTCTGAATTTATCCCCTACTTATCAGCAAAATACCCCCATGTATCGGCCTCATTAGATGGCAGCAGTCTGGATGAGCAAAATGCCATGTTAGGCTTAATACAGGGCTTTTTCTTCGCCATGTTCACTATTTATGCCTTAATGGCTATTCCACTTAAATCATATACTCAACCTTTAATTATCATGTCAGTCATTCCCTTTGGGATGATTGGCGCGTTAGTCGGCCATTACATGCTGGGATTATCAATGAGTGTATTGAGTTTATGTGGCATCGTGGCGTTGGCTGGTGTGGTAGTCAATGATTCGTTAATCCTAGTGGATTTTGTTAATAAATCCCGCGAAGAAGGTAAGTCGATTATGCAATCAGCAATCGACTCAGGCTGTTATCGATTCAGAGCAATTATTCTTACCTCGTTAACCACCTTTGTTGGCCTTGTTCCAATTATTATGGAAAAAAGCTTACAAGCTAAAATTGTTATTCCTATGGCAACCTCATTGGCTTTTGGTATTTTGTTTTCCACCGTGGTGACGCTAATTTTAGTGCCCGTTCTGTATATTATTTTGGATGACATTAAACGTGTGCTGAAACGCTTCTATTTATGGTGGTGGCGACCTAAAACTACAGATGCGGATTATTATTAATCTGTAGCCAGTATCGATTATGAATCGTTATAGTTTTCAAACAAAACAGCGCTTATTTAGCGCTGTTTTTGTTTGTCTAATCTGAGATCTGTCCAGCATTCATTTATTAATGCATGGGTTAATATAAAGCAACATCCACAACTTCAGCATGCAATGTCGCAAACTCAACCTACAGACCATACGACTCACAACACCTTGGTTTATGATATTCGCCACAGTCGCTATATCAATTTAACCAGTCGTTGCACCTTACGTTGCAAATTTTGCCCGAAACATAATGGTAGCAAGCAAGTTGCTCAATATGATTTAACCTTAAGCAAAACCATTACTGCTGACGATATATTGCCATTATTGGGACAGGTAGATAAGTTTGAAGAGTATGTGTTCTGCGGATATGGAGAACCTACACTGAATTTAGACGCCCTGCTGACAATAGCTAAAGAATTGCAAAGTCGTGGCGCCCAAGTCAGACTTAATACCGACGGATTAGGTAACCTATTTCATCGTCGCAATATTTTACCTGAACTGGCCACGTGTATTGATGCGATGTCGATATCACTCAATGCAGACACAGAGCAGGCCTATATTGAACATTGCCAACCCAAATTAACACACGCTTATAGTGCTGTGCGTGAATTCATCACCTTAGCCCCACAATATATCCAATCAGTATCGGTCAGCGCAATAAACGGGCTAGCTGGTGTTGATATTGATAAGTGCCGAACAATTGCGTTTGATGCTAATTGTCACTTTACCGAACGCCAACTTGATATCGTGGGTTAGCATGATTTAATTAACTAATTCATGCTAATATTAGCGTCCACTTCACTTTAGTGTAGTTTGGCTACTTATACAGACAAAGTTGGCGCAATGTTTAAAAGAAAAACAACAATTTCAGGTATTACATCCCTCATTGCTTCAGTCCAAGATATTCATTGGTCTCGCACCCAAATTTTATCACTTTTTAGTCAGGTTATTTTATTGCTGATTGGGCTGATTATTATCAGTAGTACCATCATTGATATGGGTGAGCGCAGACTACAGGAAGACTGGGCTGGCCAACGATATAGCGAATTACAAACAGTAGCCTCACTCGCCACTGACAAAATGGGATTTTTACAATTTAGAACTCAAACATTTGCTAATGGGGAGTTGCTTCGTCAATATCTTTCTAGCCCCAATGAAGAACAAAAACAAAAACTTTTTCAAAGCTGGAACTCTCTAACACAAAACATCCCTGAATTACTTGGCTTGGCATTGTATGATCCACAAGGAAAGCTTAAATTTTCCACATCAAATAATTTAGAAAACTTAACCCTACCCCCAAAATTATTGAAAGGAAAAAGTACCATGGGAGGAGCTGAAATATACTCCTCTGACATGGCATTTACCCCGATTGATGGCAAACTCGAACCCTATATATATCAACTTGCATGGTTAGAAAACCTTGATCAATCTATCAATGGTTATCTAGTCACATTCAACTCTGTTACCCGGTTATTAGATACCATAAAACCGGCTTTTTTTAATCCTAACTCGCCGTTATTGTTATTAGATAGCCAGAGTTTTTTATATGCTGGCGCAAATCAGCCTAGTCCATTAAATAATATGCCTGATACCTTAGGAGCAAGTTTAAAACAAACCAA
This sequence comes from Shewanella glacialimarina, assembly GCF_020511155.1. NCBI lineage: Bacteria > Pseudomonadati > Pseudomonadota > Gammaproteobacteria > Alteromonadales > Shewanellaceae > Shewanella > Shewanella glacialimarina. The sequence continues at coordinate 3,564,099 of NZ_CP041216.1, forward strand.
TCCTGAGCTGTGGCAATCTATGGCGATGAACAATTTCGGCCAATTTCACAGTAAAGACTCAACATTTGTTTATTTGAAGGTGGAGCTTACCGGGCAAAGTGAATCGAAAAAAGAATATTTCTTTTTATCTTATATTCGTCACCAGGATATCGCTGCACGTTTTGAACCCTGGAAAATGGTACTTATCGTTGCCAGTATTGTGATCGGGTTATTGGGCATAGGGTTAATTGTTTTTCGTCAGCGTTATTTAATGGAAAATAAGGCCAGAAATAATAGTATTCGCTTGTCGAATGGATTATTTAATACCGAGTTAAGTTACGCTATTGTCAATGATAGTGGCCGAATTCTGGGAATTAATAATAGTGCTGCCAACTCATTAAATTATCAATTAAATACCTTAACCGATCGCAGTTTGCAGCGAGTGATCAATCTTTCTGACGACAAATTTGAAGCACTGAAAAAGATTTTACGTACCGACCAGTATTGGTCTGGCTGTGTCAGTTTAGAAGATGATAACCATCAGGTTAATATCCACATACACCGTCAAGCGCTATCGCAAAAGGAACATTACTGGATTGTGGTATTTAATGACATCAGTGAATTAGTTGCTAGTCGTCAACAGGCTTTTCTCAATCAATTGCTCAGCGAAAACGCAATAGCAACCACATTAACTAACGCTGAGGGAAAAGTAATTAACTGCAATCATAGCTTTGATAATTTGATGCAGCTGCGCGGCGAACACCTAGTTGATATTAAGACACTGCTGGGTACTGAAATTAGCGATATTTGGAGTAATATTCTTACCCAGGTGACCCTGCAAGGTGAGTGGCAAGGCCATGTTGCGCCATTTGATCAAAGCCGTTTTGTTGAAAACTTAAAAATTACCGTTATGGGCCATATGTCTCTTGAAGGGGATATTGAATACCTTATCTTTACTGTCGAAACCAATGCAGCGGGTCCTGTCATCAATCAACATATGATCACCCCAAAAAGCAGTATGGTGATGCGTTTAGTTGATTTAGAAAACTACTTCAACAATACCAGTGAAAACATTAAAGCCAGCTCAAGCTTATTAGTCATGGATATTAATCCAGAAGGCATTTTTAGTAACATGGGCGATATAAGCCAGCTTGAAAAGCGCCAGCAAGATATTGAAATTCAAATGTTAGTCGACCTACCAATAAACTATCAATTAGCTCACTGGCAACTGGGTAAGTTAGTGCTATTTTTACCACACACTGATGCAACCCGGACCCATTTATTTGCTATTGAGATGCTTAAAAAACTCGCAACAAAACACTTAGATGAAGGTATAAATATTGGTATCGCAGGCTATTGTGCACCACAAAGCCTTGAGCAATACCTCATCAATGCAGATGTGGCATTAAAGCGCGCTAAGCAATCAGGTGATCAAAATATCTGCCAAGCCTTTACACGAACTTTTGATTATGAAAGTAAGTCACCTCTGGATTAAACACACTATTCCTGTTCAATACTAAACGGGTTTATATTGTCAGGTAATTTGCTTTCAGTTATTTCAATAATACTTGAACGGTTCATGGTCACTTTAAAGCGAGCGTACTCAGGCGCTTCTTTGCCATCTTTGAGCACCGCAACTAAATTGAGTTGATAGCGGCGTTCTACAGATGCATGGCTAACCTTCCCCTCTGATTCATGGTAAATTTTTGCGTTACCGCGCTCAAGGTATCTAGCAAAGGGAATTAAGCTGAAATTCACTTGCTCTTGAATTTGCGAATATCCTGCCTCAAAGGGTTTATTGGTGACTTTAGTCGCAATACGGTAGTGCAATGTTGTAGTGTCGACCTTGTTTTGGCTATGACGTTGTTTCATAATTTCGGCGACATGTTTTGGAATATCTTGCGAGCGAATAAACTCCAACCAAACTAGCTGCTTAGCAACAATTGCTTGCGTGGTGGTATCGCGTAATATTCGACTCCAACGCGGTCGTCCGCGCTGAATAAGGCGCCACATAGCATTGCGAATATCTTCTTTAAATATCTCACGAAAACCATATATCACTGCCAAAGTCAGTAATAAGGTCATCGTTAGACCATTGAAGAATCCTTGAGCCTTAAAAATAAGCGCTGAGACGACAAGCATGACTAGCCCTGTGGCTAATCCAGTCACAAACTTCTTTAACCCGATACCTAAAGGCTTTAATTCCTCTTTTAATACTACCCCTTGCTGGATAAGTCGGCGAAGCAGTAACATTTTATTAGAGATTCGATTTGCATCTTGCTTAGTTTGCGTCGAGTTGTAACGCTTTTCTACTTCACGATATTGATTTTCGCTGCGACACAGTAAAATAACTTTCTCTGTAATGTCATTATATTCAGCACTACGAGGTCGAGACGCTAAGGTTTTAAGTAATTGTTGCTCGCAAAACCAGGACAAATAATTGTCGGCGTGCTCAAAGTATGACTTCCATTTTTCTTCACTGGGTTCATTACGGCGGAATTTTTTTAATAACTGCGCGACGAGTTCGCACAAATCATTTAAGACGGGATAAAATTCGCTTGCCTCTGACTTTTGACGTAACTCTTTAGCATCGGTTTCAATCGCAACAGCAAATTGATAAGCAAATAGATTAAGATATAAACGAAACTCTTCCAAAGTACGCTTATTCAAACTGGCAAAACGAGATTGAACTAGCGGTAAATGCAGCCCTTTGGAGTAATATGAGCGTCGACCAACTATACCGCTATGATAATATTCTTCCTCATTTAAGGTATTACTACCGATCGACATTTCATTAGGCAAGAAAAAGTACAAATCAAAAGTTCGTTGAACGCCTGTGCCCATTTGATGGCTAAATTTAACCGAAAGCGCTTCTTCTTGTTTAACTTTTACCTTTGCCACTGATCCACTCTACTCGCATATTCGATGCTAATAATCTTACTATAGATTAGTTAAATCTCTTACAATCTTAATTTAATTTAATCAGTTACAACCAAGATTAAAGTGTAAGAGTCTGAAAATTAAGCCACTAATTTGTTAGATACAATAATTTAAATTCCATCGTTTAAGTTGCATAGTTTACATACAATAAACCATCTTTTAAAAGATATTTGGGGGTAAATTAGCTATAAAGCTCAAATCTTCGTCAGGATACTGACGGAAGATGAAAAACTGAAATATAGATAAACACACACAATGATGATCAATATTAGCATCAAAAAATATAACCTATAGGGCATGGTTTTATAGGGCAAACCTAATAAACTAGATGCACGAACCAAATTCCTTTTATACAGTACGGCTCCTTGTCCTGGAATGTATTCGAGTAAGCAAGCTTGGTCTTTACCTAAAAAATGGACTAATGATTCAATCGTTTTTGAGACACTTACGTGGGTCATAGACGATGATGCGAGCTGACTTATTGGAACGACCTGGCCTCGATGCAGAACTAGCTGTTCAAGCACCCAAAATTCTTGATCATTTAAAGGCCAGCTGAGGTCTCTTGAGGGATCAACGAATAATTTATTGGGCCGATCAAACCAACAACTCCCGATTTGCATGCCTTACTCTCGCTAGGTTCTAAAAGGTGATCTAGCCTCACATGTTAAGTGCTTACCGACCATGTAAATGCCTTTACAACGTCGAAGTCATTCAACATTATTTGCCATATTGTGCACCTAACTAGCGATTAAAATCGTGAACCTGAGCGCGAATCGAACATATTAAAGTAATAATATCGATTTTATAAAACGGGGATAGCAGTGAAATCAAGAGAAATACTTTAAATTCAAGCTAGAGTGCAAAAATATAGCTGGTAAATACCAGCTATATTGATGTAAAAACACTCAAACAGAAAGATTAAAAGGCATATAACAAGGTCATATTAGTTTCTGTATCAGTGCTTTCTTTACCTTCAAGCGGATCGCTATTATAACGCACAATAACGGCGAACTTCATTGCTAGTGCGCCAACAATGTTTGCGGTTAATGATGTTTCTGAGCGTGCATCTAATTTTTCACCCCAGTCGGCAACAAAACGTTGTTGGAATTTAGATGAATCACTGATTTTAGTTTGATAATTTAACACGGCGTGAGCAACAACGCTGTCTTCAGAATCATAGCCTTCAGCCAGTGCCGTTTCTTCATCTAAACCTTGATAAATATAACCGGGACCAATTTCAGCTTGTAGAGATGTATCTGCAGTATCAATAAGGCGATGACCATAACCTGAAGAGGTTGTTGAGGTAAAATCATAACCAGTAAAAGGATCGACTTCATAATTGGTGTTAGCGAAAATATAGCTACGCTCATTAATTTGATAGTTACCTTGAGCACCGACAAAATAACGTTTTGCAGTGACATCACCGGTATCTTCTTTATAAAGCCCCTCGAATAAGTATTGGTTCTCCCAATTATCTAGCTCATGCTTCAAATCTAAACGTGCTTTAAAAGAAGATGTATCTGTGTTGCCTGTCGTTAAGGTTGCCCCTAATTCAGCTTCCCCACCAAATGTGTCATCACCTTCAACAAAATCAGCACCAGCTTGAGCTGTGAATGGTATTGCAAATGTTATTGCAGCAGCTAAAAGCAATTTTCTCATATTATTAGATCCTTTTCCGTACGTTAATCCTCTCAAAATCGGACGTATATTAACACTTTGATAAAAAATTGAAAAACTGACTGAACGGTATGCCTTACTAAATATTGATTAATCATGCTCTAGTACTAGACTTTTTGATTGCCAGCGTCCACTGCGCCAGCGCCATAACATGGCTAATCCACGCACCCACTCATCAACCGCCAAAGCGGCCCATATGCCAACTAAGCCATACTCTAAATGAATACCGAGCCAATATGCCCCAGGAACCGCAATACACCACATAGAGAAAACACCAACAAAAAACGGAAATTTGGCATCACCACTGGCGCGTAATGCATTAATCACCACTAAATTAAATGTGCGTCCAGGCTCCATAAACAGGGTGAGAATAAATAACGGTGCCACTAATTGCAGCACATCGGTTTCATCGGTAAACAATGCCACAAGATCTTGGCCCCAAATAGCGGCTAATGCGGCCACTGAAGTGGTGACTATTAACCCCAACTTCAAAGCACGATACATTTGTTTTTCAGCAGCCTTAATAGCTTTAGCTCCCACTAAGTGACCGATAATGATTTCATTACCAATACCTATGGATAATCCAAACAACAAAATAAACATACAGATTTGAAAGTATAGCGACTGTGCGGCTAATGCTTTATCGCCCATCAAACCAACAAATGAGGTCACCACTAAAAACTGCAACATCCAGGACAAATTCTCTCCCGCAGCGGGCAAACCAATGTGAAACACTTTTTTAAGCATTGTCCATTTTGGTTTAATAATTGAGGGGACATGCAGGCAAATTCCGGTATAACGTACAAAAAGAACCAACATGATGCATACACCGATAATACGCCCCGTGACAGTGCTAATTGCCACACCGGCTACGCCCATTTTAGGTAAGCCAAACCAACCATAGAGTAAGAGTAAATTACCGATAAATGTGATGATATTCATCGCTAATGTTACCCACATAGCTTGCAAAGTATGACCATGGGCGCGCATCGCTCCTGCAATACACATCGCCATAGCTTCAGGAATTAAACATAAGCCGACAATTTGTAAATATAACTTACCGTCTGCAAGTAAGTGCTCGGGTAAATTCATTAAATAAAGAATAGAGCTGGCACCTGCAACAACGCCAAACGCCGCAACTACTCCCACACCTAGGTTAAAACCAATAGCCGAGTAAACAACATCACGGGCAGCGGCTTTATTTTTAGCACCAAGATATTGGGTGATCACCACACTTGCACCAATACTGACAAAGCTAAATAAGGTAATGGCTAGTTCAAACACCATATTGCCAACAAACAAGGCTGCAACACCTTGATACGAAACATGACTTATCATAAATGTGTTTAACGCTGCGGTTAAAAAGTGCAGTGCAAAATCAATAAATAATGGCCAGGTTAAGCTAAATAATGATAACGGTTTATCTGTCGCGGTTTGCATAATTGCGGTTTCACTAATGTTTGTGATTAATAATGAATCAAGAGAGTAGGTCGATATTTAAATTCGACTCGGATTAACAGATTACAATTACAATTACAATTACAGTATGACAAAAATGCATTAACTAACAAAAAACTATAAATGCTATCAAACAAAAAGCCCGCCGAAACCTTAGTCTGACGGGCTTTAACGCGGCTATAAATTAGACTATTTTTGGGTCTAACTCGCCAGACTGGTAGGCTTTATACATAGCCTGTAACGACTTAGGCTTAATTTTAGATGCCATACCAGCACAACCAAACGCTTCATAGCGCGTAGTACAAATGTCTGCCATAGCTTCCATTGATGCTTTTAAGAATTTACGTGGATCAAATTCTGCTGGATTTTCAGCTAAGAATTTACGTACTGCACCAGTAGATGCTAAACGCAAATCGGTATCAATATTCACTTTACGAACGCCATGCTTAATCCCTTCAACGATTTCCTCTAAAGGTACGCCGTAAGTTTCAGGGATCTGACCGCCATACTGATTGATAATCTTTAACCACTCTTGTGGTACTGAAGATGAACCATGCATTACTAGGTGAGTATTAGGAATACGGGCATGGATTTCTTTAATGCGATCTATTCGTAAAACATCGCCAGTAGGCTTACGGCTAAACTTGTAAGCACCATGGCTAGTACCAATAGCGATAGCCAATGCATCAACGTGAGTATCTGCAACAAAACGTGCCGCTTCCTCTGGGGTTGTTAGCATTTGGTCCATAGTCAGAATACCTGCAGCGCCGATACCATCTTCTTCGCCAGCTTCGCCTGTTTCTAAACTGCCTAAACAACCAATTTCGCCTTCAACAGACACACCACATGCGTGTGCGAAAGCAACAGTGCGACGAGTCACATCTACGTTATATTCATATGAAGCTGGTGTTTTACCATCGGCCATTAACGAGCCGTCCATCATAACTGACGACATACCTAATTGAATAGAACGCTGACAAATATCAGGATCAGTACCGTGGTCTTGGTGAATACACACTGGAATATCTGGATATTGCTCAAGCGCTGCGGCCATTAAATATTTTAAAAACTGTGGGCGCGCATATTTACGTGCACCCGCAGAGGCTTGCACAATAACAGGGCTGTCTGTTGCTTCAGCCGCTTGCATAATTGCACGCATTTGCTCAAGATTGTTGACGTTAAAAGCAGGCACACCATAACCATGTTCAGCAGCATGATCTAGCATTTGTCGTAGAGAGATAAGAGCCATTTTTGTTCTCCAATTATAGGGTGATTACTCACCTAGGTCGCTATTTTTTGGATGGATTTTTATATTCCTTAAGCTAACAATTGTTAGGTCTGTTAACTTAAGGAACGGTTTTTTTATAATAATTATTATTTTTATCGCTTAACGCTTATTCTGCGCCGCGTTGCTCAAGCATTTCTACAGCAGGAAGCTTTTTGCCTTCTAAAAACTCTAAAAAAGCACCGCCGCCGGTCGAAATGTATGAAACTTTATCTGCAATATTGTATTTATCCACTGCCGCTAAGGTGTCACCACCGCCAGCAATAGAGAAGGCTTTTGAATTTGCAATGGCCTGGGCGATACGTTCAGTGCCTTTACCAAATTGATCAAACTCAAATACGCCAACAGGACCGTTCCACACTATCGTGCCAGCTTGTTCAATAATTTTTGCCAAAGCTTCGGCACTTTCTGGGCCGATATCAAAAATCATGTCAGTATCACTCACATCGTTCACAGACTTTAGTGTCGCTTCAGCCGTTGGGCTGAATTGGCTAGCAACCACAACATCTGTAGGGACAGGAATGTCAGCACCGCGACTTTTTGCATTCGCCACTAAACGCTTAGCTTCATCAAGTAAGTCAGCTTCATATAATGATTTACCGACATTGTGACCTGCTGCAGCAATAAAGGTATTGGCAATGCCGCCGCCCACTACCAGTTGATCAACAATACCAGACAAGCTTTCTAGCACAGTTAACTTAGTAGAGACTTTAGAGCCACCTACAATGGCCACTAACGGACGTGCTGGGTTATCCATTGCTTTAGCTAAAGCATCTAACTCTTGGGCCAATAATGGGCCAGCACAGGCAATAGGAGCAAACAGACCAACACCATGGGTTGATGCCTGGGCGCGATGTGCGGTGCCAAAAGCATCCATAACGTACACATCACATAATGCTGCCATTTGCTTCGCGAGTGCTTGATCGTTTTTGCCTTCGCCAACGTTAAAACGCACGTTTTCAAATACAACCACTTCACCCGCTTTAGCGTCAACACCGTTAAGGTAGTCATCAGCTAAATGAACTGGGCAATCCAGTGCGTTAACTAAATAATCGACAACAGGTTGCATCGAAAACTCAGCATTGAATTCGCCTTCAGTTGGACGACCAAGGTGAGACATCACCATCACAGCAGCGCCTTTTTCAAGTGCCAGTTTGATTGTTGGTAATGCAGCACGCAAGCGTGCGTCACTTGTTACAACACCGTCTTTAACGGGTACGTTTAAATCTTCACGAATAAGCACGCGCTTATTTTGCAGATCTAAATCCACCATATTGATAATAGCCATAATTAGCCTTTCCTTATAAATGTAAAAATTAAAAAACAAATCTGTTGTTCACCGCCGATGCATCATCCACGGTTAAAAATCATTCATGCCCTTTGATTTAGTTATTTAGTTATTTTTAGCATAAATCATCAGGAGTATTATTTTGACTGCTTAGCTTGGATCATCGCCAAGCTGGTGTCGAGCATGCGATTAGCAAAACCCCACTCGTTGTCACACCATAAGAGTAATTTTACCAAATGCCCGGCGCTGACACGGGTTTGGGTGCCATCAACAATACTCGATCGCGGGTCATGGTTAAAATCACATGACACTAATGGCTCTTCTGTATATCCCAAAATACCATTAAAACTGCCATTTGAGGCCAAGGCTAATACCTGATTAATTTGGGCGATATCAACTTTTTTCTCTAAAGTAACGGACAAATCAATCGCGGTAACATTGATCGTTGGCACGCGCACTGAAATGGCCTCAAACATATCTTTCATGTGGGGCAATATACGCTCAATACCGCGTGCCAGCTTGGTATCCACTGGAATAATTGACTGACTGGCGGCGCGGGTGCGGCGTAAATCATCATGATATGCATCAATCACTTGCTGATCATTCATCGCAGAGTGAATGGTGGTAATTGCGCCACTTTTAACAGTGAAATGCCTATCTAACACATCGATAACTGGCACAATACAATTGGTTGTACAAGATGCGTTAGATACTACTGTATGCTCTGGCCGTAATAAATCATGATTAACCCCATACACTATGGTGCCATCAACATCGGGAGAAGAAGGATGAGAAATAAGGACTTGTTTAGCACCTGCTTGAATATGCACTTCACATTCTTGACGATCATTTAAGCTCCCCGTCGCTTCATAAACAATATCGATATCCAGTTCAGCCCAAGGTAGTTGACTTGGGTCAGACTGATTAAGCAATAGAATGGCATCATCACCAATAATAAGATGATTGTCTTTTAAGCTGACCTGATGTTTAAAACGACCATGGGTTGTATCGTATTGGGTAAGATGACGAATAGCGTCGGGTTTTGCGAGTTCGTTAATCGCAACTATTTGAATTTGGTCACGCTTCCCTGATTCATATAACGCCCTCAGAATGGAGCGACCAATACGACCATAACCATTTATTGCAACTCGAATCATTCCATTCCCAGCATAAAAAGAGAGATTATTAAGGCAGAAAAATAAAAACGGCCAACACATAAAGTGTCGGCCGTCATATTATACACAATTAAGCACTTAACATATAAGCGCTAATTTGAGTCAATCGTGGATCATGTTTTAAGCCAGTGCTTTGACTTTGCTAACCACATTATCAACGGTAAAGCCAAAGTGCTTCAATAAGTCGCCACCAGGTGCTGACTCGCCGAAGGTTGTCATGCCGACAACATCGCCATCAAAGCCAACATACTTATGCCAGAAATCAACGTGAGCCGCTTCAATGGCGACGCGTTTAGTCACAGTTCGAGGTAATACAGACTCTTTGTAAGCTGCATCTTGCTTGTCAAACACATTTGTCGACGGCATAGACACCACGCGTACTTTGATACCATCGACAGTTAATGCTGCAGCAGAATCAACCGCTAACTGCACTTCTGAACCGGTAGCAATTAAGATAACGTCCGCAACACCTTCACAATCAACCAGCACATAACCACCTTTAGCTACGTTAGCTAATTGCTCAGCGCTACGCGCTTGAGCCTTAAGACCTTGACGGCTAAAGATTAATGATGTTGGAGATTTGCGAGTTTCAATTGCAGACTTCCAAGATACTGCTGTTTCAGCAGCATCACATGGACGCCATACAGTCATGTTAGGTGTCATACGTAAGTTAGCTAATTGCTCAACAGGTTGGTGAGTTGGACCATCTTCACCTTGACCGATTGAGTCATGGGTATAAACGAAAATGTTCTGAATACCCATTAATGCAGACATACGTACCGCATTACGTGCGTATTCCATAAACATCATGAAAGTTGCGCCGTAATTGATGAAGCCACCGTGTAATGAGGCGCCATTCATAATGCCGCTCATACCAAACTCACGCACACCGTAATAGATATAGTTACCAGCTGCATCGTCTTGAATGCCTTTTGAACCTGACCATAGCGTAAGGTTTGAGCCCGCTAAGTCAGCACTGCCACCTAATAATTCAGGTAACATAGCACCAAAGAAACCAATTGAATTTTGTGATGCTTTACGACTTGCAATGCCTTCAGCTTTATCTTGGCATTCTTGAATGAATGCTTGTGCTTTTGCTTCAAAGTCTGCCGGTAAATCACCGTTTAATACACGACGTTCAAACTCAGCCGCTAACGCTGGGTGAGCTGCTTTATATCCAGCAAATTTACTGTCCCATGCTTTTTCATTGGCGACGCCAGTTTCTTTAGCATCCCAACCTTTATATACATCTGTAGGAATTTCAAATGGTGCGTGTGGCCAGCCTAAGAATTCACGAGCGGCTGCAATTTCAGCATCGCCTAATGGCGCGCCGTGACAATCATGGCTACCCGATTTATTCGGTGAACCAAAACCAATAATTGTTTTACAACAGATCATTGTTGGCTTATCAGTTACAGATTTAGCAAGTTCAATTGCTGCGCGAATGGCATCACTGTCGTGACCATCAACATCTGCAATAACATGCCAACCGTATGCTTCAAATCGCTTAGGCGTATCGTCAGTAAACCAACCTTCAACGTGACCATCGATAGAAATACCGTTGTCATCCCAGAACGTAATCAACTTACCTAAACCTAATGTGCCCGCTAATGAACAGGCTTCATGTGAAATACCTTCCATTAAACAGCCATCACCCAAGAAACAGTAAGTGAAGTGATCAACGATATCGTGGCCATCACGGTTAAACTGTGCCGCTAAGGTTTTTTCAGCAATCGCCATACCAACGGCATTACTGATACCAGCACCTAGTGGACCTGTGGTGGTTTCAACACCTGGGGTATAACCATATTCAGGGTGACCAGGCGTTTTAGAGTGCAACTGACGGAAATTTTTAAGCTCTTCAATTGGAAGCTCATAACCCGAAAGATGTAATAGAGAGTAAATAAGCATTGAGCCATGGCCATTAGATAAAATAAAGCGGTCACGGTCAGCCCAGTTAGGGTTGGTTGGATTATGCTTTAGGAAATCATTCCATAATACTTCAGCAATATCTGCCATACCCATTGGCGCGCCTGGGTGTCCAGAATTGGCTTTTTGAACGGCATCCATACTTAACGCACGAATTGCGTTTGCGAGTTCTTTACGAGATGACATGCTCTCTCCTGCTTGTTTAATGAGGTCTAGCGGGCAATTGTGGAGACATATTTTCCCCTACTAGGCGGCGCGACGCAAATTAATATTTTTCGTGTGTATCAATTCAAACTTCAGATTGGCTATTAAAGCTTAATAATTACCATAAACCGGCCTAATTTAGCGCGTAAAATAATGGCATTAAGCTTCCATCAAAGCGGACATTATTGGTTCAGGCAATTTATTTAGTGGGTTTATATTGTCCAAATATATATACAGTCGCGTTAAAATATCACGAATCAAATACTACTTAAGCTTTAAATTTCATCACGTTAATTACACAGAATAGCAAACAGCTTATCTTGCTGGTTAACATTTTCATGAAACATTGCACAATTCTACGCTTTAATTCGTATAGTGGGGTGTTATCAAAATCAATTTCGACTAGAATAGACGTCTAGACGTATATAAATTTATATTTTTTATCAGCAAACGATGAGATTTCCGACTATGGCAAAGCACTTGTTCACTTCTGAATCAGTTTCAGAAGGTCATCCAGATAAAATCGCCGATCAGATTTCTGATGCGGTATTAGACGCAATACTTGAGCAAGACCCGAAAGCTCGTGTTGCGTGTGAAACCTATGTTAAAACAGGCATGGTATTAGTGGGTGGCGAAGTGACCACTTCTGCTTGGGTTGATATCGAAGAAATTGCTCGTAAAACCGTGCGTGACATTGGTTATACTCATTCTGATATGGGTTTTGACGCTGATTCCTGTGCAGTTTTGAATGCAATTGGTAAGCAATCTCCTGATATCAACCAAGGTGTTGACCGAAGCGATCCTGCTGAGCAAGGTGCTGGCGACCAAGGATTAATGTTTGGTTATGCGAGTAACGAAACTGATGTGTTAATGCCTGCACCTATTACTTATGCACACAAATTAGTTAAGCGTCAATCAGAAGTACGTAAAGACGGCACGTTACCCTGGTTACGTCCTGATGCAAAAAGTCAAATCACCTTTGCTTATAACGATGGCAAAATTGTCGGTATTGATGCAGTTGTGTTATCAACCCAACATAAAGAAGAAGTTAAGCAAGCTGATTTAATTGAAGCTGTGATGGAAACCATCATCAAACCAGTATTGCCTTCACACTGGTTAACTAAAGATACTAAATACTTTATCAACCCTACTGGCCGTTTTGTTATTGGTGGTCCTGTTGGTGATTGTGGTTTAACCGGTCGTAAAATCATCGTAGATACCTATGGCGGCATGGCTCGTCATGGTGGCGGCGCTTTTTCGGGTAAAGATCCATCAAAAGTCGATCGTAGTGCGGCTTATGCTGCGCGTTATGTGGCTAAAAACATTGTTGCGGCTGGTTTAGCTGATCGCTGTGAGTTGCAAGTGTCTTATGCAATTGGTGTAGCAGAGCCTACTTCAATTAGCATTGAAACATTTGGCACAGGTAAAGTGTCTGAAGAAGTGCTAATCAAGTTAGTTCGTCAACATTTCGAACTACGCCCATATGGCTTAACTGCAATGTTAGATTTGGCTCGCCCTATCTATCAAAAGACTGCTGCTTATGGTCACTTTGGCCGCAGCGAGTTCCCGTGGGAAGCAACTGATAAAGCTGAGATCTTACGTGCTGATGCAGGCTTCTAACTAAAGACTGATTAGCGTGAATTAAAAAACCGCCATTTAGGCGGTTTTTTATTGTCTGTAATTTTAAACTGACGAACCGTTAAAATTAGACGCAAAAAAAGCTGGGTTCAACAGTGATCAAAATGGGCACTTTCTACACACATAAAACCGATTTGCTGCATAGTCATTACCGGTAACGTGATTGCATTCACGACCACAATATTATTGCCTTGTGCATCAGTGGGATCAATTAAGATCAATCCCACTTCATATTGATTTATCTTGCCACAATCAATCCAGCAATAATCCATATCACGGCAGTTATCTGCACAGCCATTAACAATATCAACTTGATTATTGGTTAACCCTAACCACTTTACAGCATAACGCGGTGTTGATTGAACTGCGCCCTTGGTGATTAACATTATCTCAGCGGCTTGGTATTTATATTGATGTTGCGCTAACACAGCGACAACTAATTTGGCGTTATCAAACGCACTCAAGCGCAGCCCAAGATAAGGCGCAAACAAATCATCAAATTTTGACGGTATATTCAGCATTTTATCTCAATAAATAACTCTAACTAACAAGTAAAAATCGCGCTGTTGAAAACTAAAGAAATCGACAACTTGCATATCAGCATATTGAGTATGGGCTCTAAATGAACGGTTATTATCTTCAGCAATATAGGCAACTAAATACCTAACCTTACTGCTAACCGCATCAGCAATATGATTAACTAGATGAGTAAAAATACCCTGACCACGATATTTCTCAGCTATCCATATTGGTCCATATTGACAACTATTGGTTTGAGTAAGCGCTAATTTAACACCATCACGTTCAATATCTAATTGCGGCAGCTTTTGAATTATTTTTTGGTACAGTGCTTGCTTAGCAAAGAAGTCCCATTTAGCAGCAATAACGTAACCGACAATCTGCAGGTTATCTAGCGCCAACATAATCCAATGTTGATTGATTAATAAAGTCACTTGCGCAGCCGTTAAGGCGTGCCCTTGAAGACTGGGATCAAACTGGCCTAGCTCAGCATTAACATGGGTGCGTTCTAGCTCGACTAACTGCGAGACATCCGCGAGATTGGCTTTGCGATATAGAATCACTCTTTTTCCTGCGGCTTGTCAGATGGGGAATTTTCAGATTTAGGTGCTTCAACTTTAGTGCTTTCAACTGACGGGAGCTTAGCTGAAGCAGTATCTTGTTTTTTAGCCCATTCGATGACTAATGCCACAGGATAGGGCGTCATCATTGTTAAACCTAAGCCAATAAGGCTCGCCACCATCAACATTCCCTGAGCACGCTGGCTAGATTCAGTAAACACCAGTAAATAGCTGCCCGCAAATAACAGTAATGACCCTAAGTAATGAAGCCCTTTTAACCATTTAATCATATCGATTTCTCACTAATAGGCCGCTGACGTGTTATCACTTTGACACAGTATCAAGTAGAATAGCTTCAATTGAAGCAATCTAGGCAAATACAGTAAACATGATAAAGCATTTTTTAGGCGCCGCAGCAGTTATTTTTTCATTGAGCGCATGCCAAAGTTATTCCGATATTGATAACACCACAACACTTGTTGGCCAGTGGCATATTGAATCCGTGCTGTCAGAACCGACTATTGATTACAGTCCCGCAAAATTAGTTTTTTCTGATAATGGTCAGTTAACAGGCAACACTAGTTGCAATCCATTTATGGGCCAATACTCACTTAAAAACGATTTGCTGACGCTTTCACCCGCGGGTTCAACCCGCAAAGCTTGTATCGAAGCACTTATGGTACAAGAACAAAGAGTGATGCAAGCACTGCCTTTAGTTTATAGCGCCCAGCTTAATCAAAATAAGTTACTTTTAATCAATAAAAGCGGCCAAACCATTATGGTGCTAAGTAAATTAAGCAAATAATTTAACCTTCCCGGCTTGTGGCTAAGTAAACAATTTACTACACTTCGCACAATGCTTTAAATTGAATTTATATTCACACAAAATGGATTTTTCTTGACTCAAGATTCATTTTTATTCAAAATGTAGCGTTTTTTTGAATAACAACTATAAGAAGAAAATACAATATGCCAACCAATAAAAATCAGGATGATCTGGTCAGAACATTTAAAGCTATCTTAAAAGAAGAGCGCTTCGGCAGCCAAAGTGAAATAGTTAATGCGCTTCAAGCTGAAGGATTCGGCAACATTAACCAATCTAAAGTATCGCGGATGCTGAGCAAATTTGGCGCAGTGAGAACCCGTAACGCCAAACAAGAAATGGTTTATTGTTTACCTGCAGAATTAGGTGTGCCGACAGCTGGTAGTCCATTAAAAAACTTAGTACTTGATGTCGACCATAACCAAGCCATGATAGTGGTACGCACAAGCCCTGGTGCTGCGCAATTAATTGCACGACTATTGGACTCAATAGGAAAGCCGGAAGGTATTTTAGGCACCATTGCCGGTGACGATACTATCTTTATTAGCCCTTCAAGCATTAAAACAATTGATGATACGCTTGAAACGGTTAAGTCTCTGTTTAACTTCACTGAGTAACGGCTTAGTTATATCAAGAAGTAGCTGTTGGCTATCACTGAACCCCGAAATATCAGTGCTTACTATTAAATACCCAATAAAAAAGCAATGCTTTGGCATTGCTTTTTTATTGGGTATTTTTGTTAACAGCGACGGTTAATAATCATTATTAATGACAGCTGCTATTCATCTATCACAGACTTTAATCTTCTTCCCACTGGGTGAGAAAATCCAGTGAAGGTGCAAAAAAAGATGACCCGGTTAATGCTTTAGTAAACAGCATTAAATGGTCATGGTTACCATGCCCATCACCATAAATCATGCTACGTAGCATTTGCTCAAAATTATCAGGTGTCTTACAGCTAGAGATAAACATAAGTCCCTGCTCTTTAATTGAGCCGTATGGCATACTTTGACGTAAAATTTCCATAGTATTGCCATCAGCATCTTTTAAATTAACACGTTTGGTATGGCTGGTTAACGGCTTATCGGCAGATTCATATTCAATATCATCTTGTTTAGTCCGGCCGAAAATATCTTCTTGCTTCTTAACAGGCAAACGTTGCCACTTACTTAAATTGTGAGCAAATTTCTGTACATGGATATAGCTACCTGATTTAAATTCAGGATCTTCCTCTGCTACCAAAGCCACCTGTTGACGATGACGACCTTTAGGGTTTTCTGTACCATCAACAAAACCAGTTAAATCACGGTTATCCATAAAACGGAAACCGCGCTCCTCATCAATCAGCTCAACCAAGTCTTCAAACATTTGGTTAATTTCATTGGCTACCAGATGCAAAATATCGAAACGGTCACAACGAATATGAATAAATAAGTCATATTCGATAGCCGGCGCATCACGGTTACCCTCATTCATTGCAGGGAAAGGTTTTAACAGTGCGGGGCGGGCCTGTGGATAATATGTGTCCCAAAAATTAGCCCCAATGCCAACAAAGCCATTGAAGGCGCTATCAGCATATTGATCTGTTAGCTCATAGATATATTGCGCTACACTAGCAATTGAAGGACGCAATTTATCCTCAACGCCGTCGTTGGCATTAAACATCAAATAAATACTATGTAAATTACCTTCAGCACATATCCCTAATTGCTCGCGCGGCATAACCTGATTATCCATATTGAAACAAACCACCTAGATTGTTATTGGAAAGAGAGACTTAAACTGAACGACTTAATTCAGTGTTCAATCAATTGAAAATCTTATAATCATCATAAAATAATTTTTCAATAACACAAATCAAAAAATAACCAAGGGGTGCGTTGGTGCAAATAAATTAACTTTTTGCCCTGGCGATAACTGTAATATTTGGCTTTTGACTTCCAAACAATGCTCTTCAACTTTGACCCAATAATGACAAACCGTTCCTAAAAACCTTCTATCCACGATAGTGGCGACGCCATTATCATCAGCAACCAGTTCAACTTGTTGCGGTCTAAGTAATAAGTGTCCTTGGTAGTCAACAGGATAATTTATAGCCGCACTACTTTGCAATAAACCAATTGGTGATGATACTTGCTGACTATTTGTTACCTTTATTGGTAAATAATTTCCAGCACCTAAAAACTCAGCAACATAACGGTCTGTAGGGTAAGCATAAAGGTCTTCAGCCAAACCGTGTTGAATAATAGCGCCCTGCTTAAATAAAGCTAATTTGTCAGCAAATACAAATGCTTCATCTTTACTATGGGTGACAAATACAGCACTGACATTACGTTGCTTCAAAATGCTTCTTATTTCAAGCATCATCTCATTACGTACTTGAGCATCTATGTTAGAAAAAGGTTCATCAAGCAAGAGTAACTGGGGTTCATAGGCCAGCGCGCGTGCAATGGATACACGTTGTTGCTGCCCGCCTGACAACTCGTGGGGATAGCGTTGACCTAAGCCGGTTAACTTAACGAGTTCAAGCATTTCATCTAGCCTGGCTTGTCGCGCTGCTTTGTTAAGGCCTTTCACCCCAAATAGAATGTTATCGGCCACATTGAGGTGAGGAAATAAGGCATAATCTTGAAAAATCATCCCTACCCCGCGCTGTTCACTAGGAATAAATATTCCATCACCGGTAAGGGTATTGCCATTGATTTGAATTGTGCCCTGACTAATGGGCTGTAAGCCAGCAATAGCGCGAAGCAAGGTGGTTTTACCACAGCCACTAGGGCCAAGCAAAGCGACAATTTCGCCTTGTTGCAGGGTAAGATTGAGCCCGTTTAAAATCACCTGTCCTTGGTAATCACTGGAGACATTTTCGATGGTAAGAGTCGACATATTAGCGAGTATGCTCCAATGAACGGTTAAGATAAATCAACGGAATAAGTCCAACAAATACAATTACAATAGCTGCCAGAGCGCCATGCTCGAGCTTTTCATCAGACACAAATTGGAAAACATAGGTCGCTAGATTTTCAAAGCCAATTGGCCTTAATAATAGCGCTGCGGGCAACTCTTTCATACTTTCAATGAATACCAGTAGCGCACCAGCCAATAAGCCCTTGCGCAATAGTGGCAAATGAACACGCATTAGTAGCTGTTTAGGCTTTTGGCCCATAGTAATACTGGCCATATCTAACGATGGTGATATGCGCTTATAACTACTCTCAAGGCTACCAATTGCTATCGCTAAAAAACGCACCGTGAATGCAAATACAAGCGCAAAAACACTACCAGTAAAAAACAAACCAGGGCCGCGAGCGCCAAACCAGTCATAAATATCATTAACCGCAAAATCTAAATAGGTCAAAGGTACTAGCACACCAATCGCTAAAACTGTGCCAGGTAAGGCGTAACCAGTGCTACTTAAGCGTGAAGGTAGGGAGTCCGATTGCCTAGGACTCACTCGACGTACAAACATCAATATTAAAGCTAATAATAAACATATTAAGCTAACGAGTACCGCAATGTACAAACTATTCCAGCTATATTGCCAAAAACGATCATCCCAACTTTGGTCAAAATAATCGATGGCATAAGCGCTCAAAATTATAAACGGTAGTAAAAATGCAAATAATAATAGTGCACTACAGTATGCCCAAGCTGCAAAAGATTTAATCCCTGTCAGTCGATATCTATCATTGTCACTCAGCGCTGATTGCTTTTGAAATAACTCTTGCTTGCGCCGGGCAAATCGCTCAACGCCAACCATAGTAAAAATCACTAATAACATAATCGCTGACAATTTGGCTGCCGCGGTTAAACTGCCATAGCCCAGCCAAGTGTCATATACCGCCGTGGTTAATGTTGGTACAGCAAAATAGCTTACGGTGGCATAGTCGGCAGCGGTTTCCATTGCAACCAGTGCCACACCAACCGCCAACGCTGGACGTGACATAGGTAAAGCTACTCGCCAAAAGCTGCGCCAAGGGCTAGACCCCATAATGCGCGATGCATGTAATAAACTAGAAGACTGCTCCATAAAAGCGGTACGAGCCAATAAATAGATATAAGGGAACAGCACTAACGATAACATGATCGCTGCACCACCTAGGCTACGAATAGCAGGAAAATAATAATCGTGTGGAGAACTCCACTGAAACAAATCTCTTAGGACACGTTGTACAGGACCTGCATAGTCCAGCATATCAGTATAAACATAGGCGACTATATAGGCTGGCATAGCCAAAGGTAATAGCAATAACCATTGAAAATATCGACGCCCAGGAAACTCACAACGGGCAACAAACCATGCTGCAGGGACGGCAATGACTAACGAGCCAATACCCACCAGCAGCATAAGCAATAAGCTATTAGCAATATAGGTTGGAAGTACGGTATCAAACAGGTGCTTAAAAACGGCTTCATCGGGAAATGTGGCTTGCACTATTAATGCAATAAGCGGCAGTGTGATCACCGCCGCTATTAAGTAACCAGTAAGCGACCAGCTTCTGGATAAACCTAAAATCATAACAACTATCCAGTTAAATCAATACGGTGCAATCCTCGACACCGTATTGAGTGACAATGCAAAAACTGGCGTAATATCAATATTGATATTAAAGGTCGAATTTTACTTCATCAAGTAGCTTCACTGCCGCTTGATGATTTTCAGCCAATTTATAAATAGGAAGTGAATCTGCTTTGAAGTCGCCCCATGATGCCACAAGTTTTGACGGCTTCACATCAGCTTTAACCGGATATTCCATGTTAACGTCCGCATAGGCTTGCTGAGCAACATTAGAGGTTAAAAACTCCATTAATTTTATTGCATTATCTTTGCTTGGCGCAAACTTAGCTAGCGCCATACCAGAGACGTTAATGTGTGCACCTCTGTTAGCCTGATTAGGGAAGTTTATCTCAACGGCTTCAGCCCAGCTTTTTTGATTCTCATCCATCATCATATTGCCATAGTAATAACTATTACCAATAGCAACATCACACATTCCCTCTTTAACCGCTAACACTTGGTCGCGATCATTACCCTGGGGTTTGCGCGCTAGGTTAGCTTTGACGCCTGAAAGCCAGGTTTTAGTTTCTGCTTCGCCATGATGCGCGATCATAGAGGCCACTAAAGCTACATTGTATGGGTGCTTACCACTACGAGTACAAATTTTACCTTTGTATTCCGGTTTAGCTAGGTCTTCATAATCGATATCAATCTTGCCGGTGCGCTCTTTTGAAGAATACACATTACGTACGCGCATAGTTAGTGCATACCAATCATTCGTAGGTGAACGATAAACCTCAGGAATATTGCTATTAATCACATCATTGTTAACTGGAGAGACAAGATCTTTTTCAACTAATTCCATTAAACGAGAAAAGTCAGAGGTTAATACAACATCAACTGGAGACAAACGGCCTTCACGTTCAATTCGTTCTGCAATTCCATCTTTAGCGAATACAACATTGACCTTAATACCAGTATTTTGAGTAAACTGCTCTAGGATAGGTTCAACCAAAAATGCTTGTCGATATGAATATACAGTTAACGCCTCATCCGCCATTGCAGAACTGGCTAAACATGCTAAACCTAAAATCGCAGTGCCTTGTACCATTTTCATTTTCACATTCTCCTTGGTTGATTTAAACTGCCAAAAGCAACTAACAATGATAATAGTTATCAATCGCGACAAGGGTAAATGATCAGCGCAAAAGGAGCAAGCGCATTTTATTAAATTTGTATTGATGTTGACTTAGATCTCGCTCAGTACTGCAAGCATATAACACTGTGGCTGATTACCAGTACTTCTCTACTGTTATTTGCCCAGGAGCCCTTCTTAGGTTTTTAGTTAACCCTAATTCTAATAGTGCGGTTTGTGCATCAGAAATCATCCCAGGATTACCACAAATCATCACTTGAGAGTCTTCTGCATTAATCGTTAATGACGCTTTTTGTTGTAACAGACCATTATTAATCGCATCGGGAATGCGACACATTAACGCATCTTCGTAGGATTCACGGGTAACAATAGGAATAAAGTGAAATTGTTGAGAATATTTTGCTTGCAGCTGCTTAATAGATTCTAAATACGCTAAGTCCGACGCTAAGCGTACACCATAGACCAAAACAACTTTTTCAAATCGCTGCCAAGGTTCGTCAGTTAACAACATTGAAATAAAGGGACCAACAGCGGTGCCAGTAGAAATCAACCACAAATGCTTACCTTGCAGTGCGCCATGGGGAATTTCATCTAGAGTCATGAATCCGGTCGCCTTAGGCGTCACTTCAATTGTGTCACCGGGGTTAAGTGATTGCAGATCGGGTGACAATTGACCATTTTCAACAGCTACAGCTAATATTTCGACATAATCGCTGCCTGGTGGGTTAACCACTGAATAAGCCCGAGCAATACGTTTTTCATCTCGGATTTGGCTTAACTTAATAAACTGCCCTGCGATATAAGGTTCAACAGGCGCTTTAATCTTTAAGGAAAAAAGCTTTTCATTCCAATCAATTCGCTCAATTACTTCACCAGTTACCCACATAACACACCCTTATTCTTTCGCGTCTTTAGTAGAAGGTAACATGTCTAACTTAAACTTAGCTAATCCACTTTGAATATGCTCATAGGTACTATCCACACCAGCGACAATATCGCCTTGAAGCACTTTCAAACCTGACAATATTGCTTTGGCTTGTCCAAAGCCGTCATCTATCGCCTTAGATATCTTATCCATAAAGCTATTAAGTTGAGTCTCGAAATCACCGTCGGGGTTTTGTTGCTGATATAAACCAAAAAAACCTGTGGCAAATTGTACTATTCGATCTGCTGTGGCTGTTGGCGAGTAATCAACTTCAACCTCCATTGATTTGGAGGGTTTATTTTCACCCAAGACTAAATCAAGCTCAGCATCTATGGCATCAATGGCACTGCGATATAACAATGCCAGTGATTGATCTCCGGAAGATAACGTCACTTTCTCCTGTGCCGCCAGAATTTGCCCATTCATTAATCGCTTAGTAATTTGACTAACAGACATATTGGCTTGCTTATCCGCTGACTGCACACCCTGATTACTGACGTTATCAACAGCCTGTTTATCTTTCTCTGTATTTTTTGACAATGATGTAAACTGGGTCATATTTCTATTGGGTTTAATTTCCATGAAGCCTGCTCCATTTTTGAAATCTATATCTCTTTATCGACGAGTAAAAATTAACCTAAAGTGATATTTGTAAAAATACCCCTTAGACTCAACATTAGCATCAGATACTTTGATTAACGGCATCGATTACTGCATCAAATGAATATTGTTAAGCTTTAGACTATTCATTTAGTTGCATTGATTAGTCATAAATCCGTTACTTCAGCTAGATTGATCTTATTCTTGATACTCAGTATAAGTTTCAATGGTAGTAGGTAATCTTCAACTATATTGACTAATCAATCTTTTGAGATACATTTAACTCGCTTCATTTAAGGATAATACATGCAATTGCAACCATGGATTTTATGGGGGATAGATCTGTTCGCAGGCCTGTTTTTAATTTTATTTTGGGCCGCGATCATTGGTGTGATGTATATGTACATCGCTGATAAGTTACAAACAAAACAAGCAATTAGACACAACTACCCTGTTCTTGGTCGATTTCGTTATTTATTTGAAAAGCAAGGTGAGTTTTTTAGACAATACTTTTTTGCTAACGACCGCGAAGAGTTACCTTTTAATCGCGCTGAACGCAGTTGGGTATATCGAGCAGCAAAAAACGTAGAGCGCACCATTGCTTTTGGCTCATCTCAGCCCTTAGACAAGCAGGGCAGTATTTTATTTCTCAACTCTGCATTTCCTATCAGTGATCACATTCATGTTGCACCTGCCACAGTAACGGTTGGCGAGCAATGTGATACTCCCTACACCACAGACAAAATTTGCCATATTTCAGCCATGAGCTTTGGTGCATTATCAAGACCTGCGATAACGGCATTGTCCCACGGTGCAGCAAAAGCAGGCTGCTGGTTAAATACTGGCGAAGGGGGATTAAGCCCACATCATCTTAAAGGTAATTGCGACTTAGTATTTCAAATTGGCACTGCAAAATATGGTGTACGTAATGCAGAAGGCCATCTTGATGATGAAAAACTGAAACAAATCGCAGCTCGCCCACAAGTTAAAATGTTTGAAATTAAACTCAGTCAAGGTGCTAAACCAGGTAAAGGCGGCATACTTCCAGGCCTAAAAGTCACTGAAGAAATAGCTAATATTAGGGGGATTCCCATTGGAGAGGACTCTATCAGCCCTAATGGCCATATTGAAATTACCTGTGTAGCAGATATTTTAGACATGGTTGACCAAGTGAGAATAGCAACGGGTAAACCAACTGGTATTAAAG
Organism: Shewanella glacialimarina; assembly: GCF_020511155.1. NCBI lineage: Bacteria > Pseudomonadati > Pseudomonadota > Gammaproteobacteria > Alteromonadales > Shewanellaceae > Shewanella > Shewanella glacialimarina. Next base: position 3,587,960 of record NZ_CP041216.1, read on the forward strand.
CGGTTATCGGTGATATCACCTGGATTGAAGATATGTGCGATGAAATAGCCCTAAGGGGGTTTGAGCATGCACCAGACTTTTTCACCTTAGACAGCGCAGATGGTGGAACAGGTGCCGCCCCTCAGGCACTTATGGACAATGTTGGCTTACCACTGCGAGAAAGCCTACCAAGACTAGTCGACTTGCTTATTCAAAAAGGGTTACGTCAACGGATAAAAATTATTGCTACCGGGAAATTAGTCATGCCATCCTATGTTGCGTGGGCACTCGCTACAGGTGCAGATTTTATCGCATCAGCCAGAGGTAACATGTTTGCGTTGGGTTGTATTCAATCACTGCAATGCAATAAAGATACTTGTCCAACAGGTATCACTACCCACGATAAGCGATTACAGCGAGGACTCGATCCCAAAGATAAATCGACTCGTGTGGCCAACTACAATCATTTCTTACATTATGATTTAACAATGATAGCTCACTCCTGCGGTGTTAACGATGCGAGACAATTGACGCGAAAACATGCACACATTGTAATTTCTAGTGGCGTTTCCGTTTCTCTAGATAAACATTATAAGCATCTGATTAATTAAGCTATTCGAATACAGTCCCAAAGTATTACTTTAAAGCTTTTTGATTATCAGTTAGACTATAAGGTGATGCATAGATCACATTACAGAGGTAAAGTGTAAGATGCATCACCTATAGTGACTAGCTGATAGCGACTACCAGATAGTGACTAAAAGTCGATAAAAATGCTTTAAAGGATACAATCTTGAATTTAAAGAACGTTCAAACTGCAATAAAAGGAAAAACAGCAAGTTACAGCTGTAAAAATTGCGATCGTCTGACTGAAATTGAAGGCGAGATGGTGTGTTTTGAACAAGGAAAAATTATTAGGCTTGTTCCATTAACAGAACCCGATACCTTAATAAAACTGGTTTGTATTGGTTGGAAAAAAAAATAGCTCTATTGATAACTCCTAAGCACTATTGGTAACTACTAAGCACTATTGGTAACTACTAAGCACTATTGGTAACTACTAAGCACTATTGGTAACTACTAAATATTTCAGCACTCATTCTCCAACTAAAGCCTTAAGTCGAGCTTCTCTAAATACAAACCTATATCAGTAAATCCTTATTTTCAGATTGCTTAATAATTTTCTTGTCCATTTCATTAATAGACTGCTTCGCTAATGTCACCCCACGTGTTGTCACTCTTAATCCTGCACACAATTCATTATAAACACGGTTAATTTCATCATCTGATAATTCACGCGCTTTTAACATAGCAACAATAGCAAACCAATCTGTACTCACTTGGTGTTGAGTACCTTCTAAGGCTGCGATTAAAAGAATATTCTGCATCAGCCACCTCCATATGTTATAAGCATTTTAACACTAGCATTTAAAAAATAGCACTTGAGACATGCTGTCAAACCATCCAAATCTAGTGTGCGGCTTTTTAATAAACAACCCATAATCCTGTTAAATAGTTGAGTTAATTATACTCAAACACTATTAATAAACACTAGTTATACCTTGTTTCTTGCAACAGGTTAACAATTCAACTTAACCTCACTAGGGTTATGAAATACGTTCAATTTGCTAAATCTAACACGTTTAACCTATTTCATAGCAAACTTGTTAATTGTTTTGAACACAAAGCACATTATCACCTAAATAGCTGGTTTTCCGTAAGTTAATACAACGAAAAAACAAATGTAAGCCAATGTTTAATACGGTTTACATCATGAAAAGAGGTTGTTTAAGTTTGTTCATTCTGAATAGTCCATAAGTGTGCATACAAGCCTTTGTTATTGATCAATTCCGCGTGGGTGCCTGTTTCAACTATTTGCCCTTTGCTTAGTACGACTATCATATCAGCATCGATAATTGTTGATAAACGATGTGCTACCACTAGACTTGTATGACCTTTAGCTGCATCACGTAGAGCGTTTAAAATGGCTTTTTCAGAGCGGCTATCCAAGGATGATGTTGCTTCATCGAATACTAAAAAGGGCGCAGATTTTAATACTGCGCGTGCGATAGAGACCCGTTGTTTTTCCCCACCAGATAACTTTAATCCACGCTCACCAACTTTGGTTTGCCATTGCTTAGGGAGCACATTAATAAACTCACTCAAATGAGCGAGTTCAGCGGCTTGCTCTATCTCAACTTGGGTTGCATTGGGTCTACCGTAGCGAATATTTTCAAATAAAGAATCATTAAATAACACTGTATCTTGGGGAACAATCGCAATGGCTCGCCTTAATGCTTGTTGAGTCATATCGCGAATATCGACGTCATTTATGGTAATACGGCCATTATTAACATCGTAAAAGCGGAACAGTAATTTAATCAAGGTCGATTTACCGGCCCCACTGTCACCAACCACAGCCACTTTTTTACCTAGAGGAACTTCAAAACTAACATTATTTAATATTTGCCTTTCATCATATTGAAAACTAACATTCTCAAACTTAATCGTGCCGAGCTCAGGAGGTTGATCACTGGCGTGTTCCCTATCAACTACAGTAGGTTGTTTATCCAAAATATCAAACATACGCTCAATATTAGCCAGTGCACCTCGGATCTCTCTGTAAACAAAGCCTAAAAAATTAAGTGGAATAAATAGCTGCATCATAAAGGCGTTAATCAGTACAAAGTCGCCAATTGTCATGGTTTTTTCAGTCACCTCGACAGCAGCAAGCCACATCATTGCTGTCATCGCAATGGCTATAATCGACGCCTGTCCAGCATTTAGCGCAAATAATGATAAACGGTTGTTTCGCTTTGCGACTTCCCATTCACAAAGAGCAGAGTCATAACGCGCGGCCTCATGGGCTTCATTATTGAAATATTTAACTGTTTCATAATTCAATAAACTATCAATAGCACGGGTGTTAGATAAAGAATCTGCCCTAGCGGCTTCTCGTACAAATTCAGTACGCCACTCAGTCGCCATAACCGAATAGCCAATATAAGCAACTACAGAAACAAGTGTGATTAACGCAAAGCTAATGCCATATTGATAGAAAAAAATACCAATCACTAAGGTGATTTCCAGCAAGGTCGGTACAATATTAAATACCATAAAACGCATTAAAAAGCTTACACCGCTTGTACCACGTTCAATATCCCTGGATAAACCACCGGTTCTACGATCTAAATGAAAATCTAAATCTAATCGATGCAAATGTTCAAATACAGCCAAACCTAATCGCCGCATGGCTCTTTCTGTTACTCGGCCAAAAAGCGTGTCACGAATTTCACCGATCACCACATTAAGGAACCTGATCGCACCATATGCGAGCACTAATGCTATAGGTGTGGCGACAATGACATTTGCTGCTGAAGTATTACTATCAAGCGTATCGACTAACTCTTTTAAAATAAACGGTAAACCCACGCTAGCCAACTTCGCCACAACCAAGCAGGTCATAGCTAAAAAAATACGCCCCTTGAACTCTAATAGGTAAGGCCAAAGCATACCTAATACTGTCCAATTAAGTTTACCTACAGGTCCTTCAAAATAAGCGGATGGCCGCATAAATAGCTCCAGTTAATCAAGGGCGATAAATATTGTGATAGAGACGATTTCCTCTGTGGATATGATAACACCGCACTCACAGCAATGATGTTAACAAATGCAAAATTAGTCCTATAAGAATAATCTGCATAATTTAAAATAATCAGAAACAATCTCAAACGAAAGCAGCATGGCACTATTAAATCGATTAAAGCAGTACTTTTAACCTACTAAATTAAATTAAAGCACTCCAAAAATACTAGTTAATTGAAAATAAATTGCCTTTTAGCGGTTTTTAACTCGAATAAGAGTTATTTCTAAGATCAGAATTTGCTACTCTTTAACCGTACTAGGTTACCCAAAAGAATTAGCACAATAAGCTAATGAGTAAGTGGAGTAATCGTTAATTGAATATGATTGGTAGGAAGCTTTATGCTAGACAGTGAGAATATAAAATACCCTCCACTACAGTTAATTCAAACATGGGTTTGGATGATGATAGAGTCAGATAACCCTGAATTACAAGACAAAGGGCGTAACAATCTCATTTTAGCATTTGGAACACTTGCCAAAGCTAATGAGTATTTGACACAAAGCGTTAAAAAATAAGGCGCGTAAGGCGCCATATTTATTAAACTCTATATTAAATATTTTTTTAGCCTCTTCGTTTTATTACGCTGTTGCTAAGCGTGGCTAAAAGCGATTCGGTATCTTGCCACCCTATACATGCGTCGGTGACACTTTGGCCGTAACATGCAACTTTTCCATCAACGATATCCTGGCGTCCTTCAACTAGATGGCTTTCAACCATCACACCAAAAATACCCTGATTACCTGCCGCAATCTGAGCTGCTACATCTTCAGCAACTAGCATCTGACGTTTATAATCCTTAGCACTATTGGCATGGCTAAAGTCGATCATAATATTGTCAGCTAATTGAGACGAGATAAGTTGTGATTGGATTTTACTGACATCTTCTGCGCTGTAGTTAGGCTTTTTACCTCCGCGTAAAATGATATGACAGTCAGGATTTCCTTTGGTAGATACAATCGCCGAATGACCAAACTTGGTAACAGATAAAAAATGATGCGGTGCATTAGCTGCTCCAATCGCATCTATGGCCACTTTTATGGTGCCATCAGTACCATTTTTAAAGCCGACTGGGCATGACAATCCTGATGCCAGCTCACGGTGGACTTGAGATTCTGTCGTACGTGCGCCAATAGCGCCCCAACACATCATATCAGCCACATATTGCGGTGTGATCATATCTAAATATTCACCGGCAGTGGGAATACCAAGATCATTTAAATCAACAAGCAGTTTTCGTGCAGTGCGTAGTCCATCATTCAATTTAAAGCTGTTATCCATAAAAGGATCATTAATGAGCCCCTTCCAACCAACGGTTGTCCGTGGTTTTTCAAAATACACTCGCATAACCACTTCAAGCTCATCAGCATATTTTTCACGCATAGTAGCTAAACGTTGGCCGTATTCAAGTGCAGCTTTAGTGTCATGAATTGAACAGGGCCCTATCACCACGAGTAAGCGGTCATCTTTTCTAGCCAAGATATTATGAATACTATTGCGCGCAGTAAATACCGTTTCAGATGCATTTTCAGATGCCGGAAATCGCTCTAAAATGGCTATAGGGGGAAGTAACTCTTTGACTTCATTGATGCGCACATCATCATTTTGATAATACATATAATACAACTCCGGCTTGCAGGCTAAATTTCAATCGTTTTGCAAAAAATTGTCCCAAATGAATGGTATTTACATAAACATGACATTAAAATTTACCCACTATCCATCAACAAATCAATAAACTATTCAAATATAAAAATATTGTTTTTATACCATTGTTTATATTAAAGATATAATTTACTTCATCTCATTTTTAGATTTGTTAATCTCATCAAAAAATAACACCATAAAATATCTTCTGCAGGATCATAATGAGCTTGTTATACTCCAGTCACATCTGAATAATAGTTACTCAATGAACTTTACAGGTAACGATGCAGTTTTATAAGGTGAAATAATTTGAGATTACCAAGTCGCGCCCTTAAACCGCACAGTAAACTAAACCATTATTGGTCTTTAATCTGTTTGTTTAGTCTCATGCTAATATCTCCCGCACTTTGCTCAACAGAATTGGCCTATACTGGCGAAGAGCTTACTGATGTTAGCTTGGCTGGTGTCGATGCAGCAGAACCTAGATCAAACAATATACCAATTACTTTTACAACCAGTAGCAGTATTGAGCCTTACTTTTTTGTCGATAAAAAAGGCGGGCTACAATATAACTTGTTAGCTTCAGCATTTCAGATTAGTCACCTAGAATTGGGTAGTATTACTTATGCGACGAACTTACGGGCATTGAGATTAGTTAAAACCAAACAGGTGGATTGCATTATTAACGCCCCTGCCACTGATGATGGCTTATTTCTGACTCAAAGTTTAATCGAATATCAAAATAGCCTGTTTTATTTAACCAAGAACAAACTCAAAATCGACACCATTAGCGATCTCAAAAAATACTCTTTGATCAGTTTCCAAAATGCCAGTCAATATTTGGGGGATGAATTTATCGAAGTATCAAAACAGCACCAAGATTATACTGAAATTGCTAGCCAACAAAGTCAGGTGCTAATGTAATTTGGCGAGCATACACAAATGGTTATTTTAGAGCAGCGTATTTTTGATTATTACCGTCATAAAATCCGACACAAAATCAAACACCCTTACGAAGTCACTCAGGTAATCCTGTTCGACTCTGCACCTCGCTATATTGCTTGTCATGATCAACAAACTGCCATTTTAGTTGATGAGGCAATATCCCAACTAAAACAAAGTAACCTGTACCAACAAATATTGCTTGATGCGGAGCAAGGTAAATATAACACTCAGTATGTTGAGCACTAACATCCGGGTCTAAAGCGACTCAATACAACTTGAGCACAACTTTTTTATGCTCAAATTATATTATTACCAACTTTTCATTGCCTGCAGCTTATTTTGATATCGACGTTTATCATCGACATCCCCCGTTAATGCCAATGCTTTTTGCATATTCTTTTGCGCTAAACCTCGTTCACCCGTGGCCCAATAAGTCTTTGATAGGCCGAAGTAGAACTCATGCCGATAATCTGCCTTTTCGAGTGCTCTTTTATACCACACCACCGCCTCTTGGTAATGCTGTTCAAAATAGGCTTGCTGCGCCATATCATAATAATAAAACGGGTTGTTGATTCTCTGTAACTCCAGAATTTTATGTACAGCCGCCCATTCATCTAACCTATCTTGCTCACCCAGAATCAAGGCTAAATTAAATAAAGTCGTCATGTCTTGATTATCGACCGACAACGCAGCTTGATATGCTTGTTCAGCCTTTTCATCGTCGCCCTTATGTCGATATATCACTGCGAGTGTATTGATACTGGCTACAAACTTAGGATCCATTCTAATCGCTTGTTTAATCAAGGCATAAGCTAAGTCATACTTTTGCTCCACCAATGCTTCGGCGGCAATATTGTTGTAATACATTGCGGTTAAGGTTTGTTTATTGACCCGTTTTTGACCAAAACCACGTACAGACCTTTCAGGTAGAAAATCAACTAATATCTTGCTGTCACGAAATGAAACAGTATTAGCATCAGTAGTGGCGACTAAGAATAAATTCACATGGCCATTTACAAGATAAAATCCGCCTCGCCTATCCCAAACAGGCTCAACATCAATATCTTGAAATTCTACAGGTATATTAAACACATCCGCTAATGCGGCTGATAATACCACCAGCGACATACAGTTGCCTTGCCGATTAATGGCCGTTTCACTGGCAGGGCGTGTGTAATGGTCTCGGTATTCAAAGCCACCATTTTGCGCTCCAATATATTGGGCCAGCCACTGGTGAATAGGCATTTTCCGATGTTTAGTGGCATTATCTCTTGAATAAATTTGCTTTATTTGGGCGACATAAGACAAAGGTAAGCTATAAATTTGCTCAGGTGAGATGATATCAGTTGTGGTAAATAGCTCGTCATAGAATAGTGATTCCACATCAATAGGCTCTACTGAAGCAGGCGTAGACTGACAGCCAGACAGTGGCCACAAGAGTGCAAACATTACCAATATAGGTAACACTCTTTGCTTAAGTTGATGTAAACCAGTAATAGGATTGACGTACTGTTGAAAGGTAATAGACCACATAACCCAACCCTCTTAATCGAAATAAGAATAAGATAAGTTTAGTCAAGTAAACCCTTTTCAGCCAAAAAGACGTGAATTTAACAACGGGCATCAATCAGTTCAACTCAGATTCACAGAGTACTATTTAGGTTGTGCTGGATGCTTAGGCGGATCTATTTTAATAAATAACTCTTTATTTTGATAGTCATACGGACGATAAGCAAAGCCATTACAGCTAAAATATCGATACGGCAAAGCAAATGGAATACAGCCCACTGGCAGGGCCTGTAAAATTTCAATTTGCTGCTGCATTCTGAGTGCCTCTTGCCATTCGAACTCTTTAGCAATTTGATCGCGAACGGCAAAAGCATCAAATTGTTCAGATGACTTTCTTACCACAACTTGCCCAGCACTAAGCGAATAACTGACCATTAAACTTATCGCGATTAGCGTAAAAGTCATAAAGTGATTGAAGGTATTCATAGGCCGTCTCAAATGATGTCATAAACAATAAATCTAGCACATAAAAAAACAGAGCCCTAAAGGACTCTGCTTAAATATTACGACACTTGTAAAATTAGCTACCGTTTTTTACGCTAACAAACTCAGGATAAGCGTCAATACCACAGTCAGATGCATCCATACCGACATACTCTTCCTCTTCACTAACACGAATACCCATAGTCACTTTGAGAACAAACCAGACTAGAAGTGACGCTGTGAATACCCAGCCAAAGATAACTGCTGCACCGAATAACTGCGATCCAAAACTTGCATCAGCATTTGATAATGGCACTAGCATCAGCCCTAATAGACCTGCTACACCATGAACTGAGATTGCGCCCACTGGATCGTCAATTTTGATACGGTCAAAACCAATAATCGAGAAAATAACCACACCACCTGCAACCAAACCAATGACACCTGCCATAACAAGTGAAGGCGATAATGGATCTGCCGTAATTGCCACAAGACCTGCTAAAGCACCGTTTAATATCATGGTTAAGTCAGCTTTACCCCACACCACTTTACACACAATCAAGGCTGCTATAGCACCGAATGCGGCGGCAGAGTTAGTGTTGACGAAAACCTTAGCCACGGCTGACGCATTTTCAGCATCAGACACCAATAACTGTGAGCCACCGTTAAAGCCAAACCAGCCCATCCACAGAATAAACATACCTAAAGTTGCCATTGGTAAGTTAGATCCTGGAATTGGATTAACCTGGCCGTTAGCACCATATTTACCTTTACGAGCACCCAGTAATAATACACCTGCAACAGCCGCTGCCGCACCAGCCATGTGCACTATGCCACTGCCCGCAAAATCAACAAAACCAGCTTCTGATAAAAATCCACCGCCCCAAGTCCAATAACCTTCTACAGGATAAATAATTGCAGTCATAAACACCGAAAATGCCAGGAAGGCCCATAACTTCATGCGCTCTGCAACTGCACCCGATACAATCGACATCGCGGTAGCAACAAACACAACTTGGAAGAAAAAGTCAGATTCTAGCGCATGGTCAGCATCAGCAGCTTGCGAACCAATTAATGCTCCAAATGAAGGAATAATACCGCCTTCAGCGTTGTCGACATACATGATGTTATATCCAACAAGCAGGTAGGTTACACAAGCGATAGCATATAGACATACGTTTTTAGTTAAAATTTCAGTGGTATTTTTTGAACGTACTAAGCCAGCTTCCAACATGGCAAACCCTGCTGCCATCCACATCACTAATGCACCAGAGATCAAAAAATAGAAAGTATCTAATGCAAAGCGTAACTCGCTAACAGTTAGTCCTAATTTTGCTAATTCTTCCATTATCATTGCCCCTTATAATGCTTCGTTATCAACTTCACCGGTACGAATACGCACGGCTTGTTCTAAATTAGTTACAAAAATCTTACCGTCACCAATTTTGCCGGTATGCGCTGCAGTGGTAATAGCCTCAATTAACATATCTAGGTTTTCTTCTTTAGTGGCTATTTCTAATTTTACTTTAGGTAAAAAATCCACTTGATATTCAGCACCACGATAAAGCTCAGTGTGACCTTTTTGACGACCAAAACCTTTTACCTCAGTAACTGTCATACCCTCAATGCCCATACCAGCTATTGCTTCACGGACATCATCCAATTTAAATGGTTTGATGATTGCGCTGACGAGTTTCATCCCGACCTCCAAAAATTAATAAAATATGAATTTGTTATATATTTGTTGATAAAACAGATTCAATCATCAGGCCAGTTTTTTAAGTTAATGTTTTAAAAAGAAATAGAGTAAGTTTTCAATAAAAATAGCGACAATTTAGCACCATAATGGTGCACTACAAAACCATGCCGCTTAATATTGGTGCAGCTCTACGATGAAATGAGCGAAGAAAAGATTAGCGTTAGCCAAGTTATAAACCGCATAAAAAAAGCCCTCTTTCGAGGGCTTTACTAAAGCATTTAGCTAATTCAAGTTAACTATTCAAAGTTGCCTTGAGTAAGCTTAACAACTTACTTATAAGTCGCTTCGCGTTTTTTTGCTTCTTCTTGCCATTTAGGCACTAGATTTTTCTTGAATGCTTCTTTTTCTGCATTCATTGTTTTCATGTCCATGCCTAATGCTGCTTGTGCTTTTGCTTTAGTCGACGTGTCAGGATAAGCAATGGGTTGCTTAACACCTTTAGCCGCCAATAGATGAGCAAGCTTGATACGAGCATTAGCCGCTTTATCAACCGCGGTGCCTAAAATACGTAATGCTTCATCAGCTGCGTGAGCTGCAACGCCGTGCGATGCAGTTGCAAAGTCCCAGCGCCACTGTGAATGACGGATATCCATAAGGATGGGCTTCATTTCAGCTTCAGTTGCACCCGCATCCCAAGCCGCTTTTGCTTCAAAGTGAGCTTTAACTAATTGCGCTTCAGCACTGGCTTTAAGTTCACCTACTTTTTGCTTGCGTTCATTAGTTAAATCAACCATGAACTCTTTGCTTTGGTTATGGCAGGTAGCACAGGTTTCATCAAAACGGTCGAACGGATTACCCACTTTGTGATCGGTAAACTTACCTTTACCATTTGCTTTAGCCACTTTAGGCATATGACAATCTATACAGGTTACGTTGTTTTTACCGTGCACACCTGCTTTCCAAGTTTCATAACCTGGGTGCTGTGCTTTAAGCATAGGAGTTCGAGATACAGCATGGGTCCAATCAGAGAACTCCATATTGTCGTAGTAAACCTCCATTTGCTCAACTGTGGTTCCCATATCCCATGGGAACTTCACAAAACCAGGTTTATCTGCTGTTTTCTCGAAGTAGTACTCTACATGGCACTGCGCACAAACCATAGATTGCTTATCTTTACGTGACGCTTTATCAAAAGGTGTGCCAATTGCATCTAATGCACGATCGACATATGGACGAGAGATGCGTAATTTAGGTGAACCTTTTTCATGACAGTCACTACAACCGATTGTGTTAACAATTTCAGGTCCACCTTTAGCCCATTTGCCCGCGAAATAGCCATCTTCGCCTTGCTCTTCAATTACACGGGGAACATCAGGACTTTTACAGCTCCAACATGCCATCGGCATTGGGCCGTCTTCAGCATTTTTGGGGGCGCCGGTACGTAATGTGTTAGTGACATCAGTGACCGCATAATGGTGACCGCGTGGCGCATTATAATCTTTTGCGAAACCGTAACCTGCCCATAAAACCACTAAGCTAGGTACTTCTTCCAACATATCAACAATTTCTTTACTTTCACTGGTATCATGCCAAGACTCATACTGAGCAGAATACTTATCTTTATATACTTCACTGCGGGGTTCAGTCTTATCACTTGCTATTGCACCAGCAGCTAAAAAGCTGGTCACAATCACTGCACTTAATACAGTATGTGTAACGTTCATCTTCATCACCTTCACTCCGTGTTACTTTATAATTAATTTATAACCACGATATTTCAAGGTCAAAATTAGCTATTTAAGCCTTAATTAAGAATACCCCTTTAGGGATATAAGGATAGAAGTATGCGCCAGATCAATATGTGAACATGTTGTATCTCACACTTTTTCAATTCTGTTAATGTATTAAAGCGCGAGCTAATGTAGAACTCACTGTTTACATATGTTTGAGGGGTGTTTCAAGTGGATAAACATGTCACACTAAATCAGCTGAAAAACGTCATAAAATGGATCGAAAATGTTAACACGCGGTAGTTTAACCTCTACGATACTGGGGGTCATGTTGGTGCTTATTTTGCTTTCTTCAAGTTTAGCTGTGTACTCAATTATCAATTTATCATTCAGTATTGGTGATGCACGTGCAATTAACGCCTCAGGTTCATTACGTATGCAAAGTTATCGACTATTACTGTCTGCCAACACAGAAAATGACCAAGTGAACGCCAAAATTGAAGAGTTTGAAAACACCCTCAACTCAAACGAACTGCAAAATTCCCTCGCGTGGTACAGCCCAAAAATCTTATCAAAACAGTACTTATTAGTGATAGATAAATGGCAGTTAATGAGAAGCTATGCAGAAACCGGTGAAACCAAGCTTTATAGTGAAGCGTTAACCGATTTTGTTGATACCGTCGACACTCTGGTATTAGAAATAGAACGTTTTTCCGCCGATAAATTGAGATTATTGGTACTTAGTCAAGTTATTGGATTAACATTAATGTTAATCGTTGCCGCTATTGCCGTTGTGTTTACCCGCAGGCGAGTGGTAAAACCGCTGCAATTATTAATGGATAGTGCAATTACTATTTCACAAGGTAATTTCGATGTCGATATGCCTAAAACGGATTACATAGAGCTAACGGCATTAAGTAATGCACTGAAAAAAACGGCCTCAGAATTATCAAATTTATATCAAGATCTTGAACAACAGGTATCTGATAAAACCTTAGCGCTAACACGTGCCAACAATGAACTCTATTTCTTATATGATAACTTGATTATGTTGCATTCAGACAGGCTTGACTACAAAGCACTAAAGTCAGCGTTAGATCAACTGCAAATATTTGAAAAATTAGACTTTTTAAGATTAGTCATTGAACATGAAGACCAATCTCAAGACGTTATTGAGGCCAGTAAAGGTTGGCCTTCGACACCTCAAAATAGCGTGTGTTTTCCGCTGCAATTAGAGCAAACCCGCCAGGGCTATTTAGAAGTCATTTCCACACATAAGCTCAATAATCCCTTATTTATTAATTTTGCGGTGATGCTAGCACGTTCAATTACGATACATAATGCGACTGAACAAAGGCAACAACTCGCGCTAATGGAAGAGCGCGCTGTGATTGCCCGTGAGTTACATGATTCTTTAGGGCAGTTATTGTCATTTTTAAAAATTCAGGTCAGTTTACTGCGTAAAAAATTACCTGACAGTTGCCGTAATGAAGCAGTAGAACAGCAAATCAGTGAAATTAATGATGGCGTCAGCTTTGCCTATGCCCAACTGCGGGAATTATTATCGACTTTTCGCTTAACCATTAAAGAGCCTAATTTAAACCACGCCTTAGAAGTCATGCTTGACCAATTAAGGCCCCAAACAGATATTCAGCTGAGTTTACAATACACACTATCAGCGCATTTACTTGAAGCCAAACAACATATTCATATTTTACATTTAACCCGTGAGGCCACGTTAAATGCAATTAAACACGCCAATGCAAAATATATCGTGATAGATTGTTACTTAACATCATCAGCAATAATTAACATCACTATTTCAGATGACGGCATGGGTGTGTCACATTTAAAAGAGCGTGATCAACACTTTGGCATTGGTATAATGCATGAGCGTGCCAGCAAATTAAATGGCCAACTGTCCTTTAGTGCTAACACTACTGGCGGCACCACGGTAACACTTAGTTTTCCACCACAGCAGGAGCCTTTAAATGGGTAAGCCATATTCAGTACTCGTTGTCGACGATCACCCCTTACTTCGTCGTGGTATTTGCCAACTCATTACCTCTGATGGAGATTTTACTCTATTCGGTGAAGTCGGTACCGGTTTAGATGCGTTAACTGCATTAAGCGCTAATGAACCTGACATTATTTTATTAGACTTAAACATGAAGGGTATGTCGGGGTTAGATACCTTAAATGCCATGCGTCAGGAAGGGGTGACAGCTCGCATCGTTATTTTGACAGTATCAGATGCGAAACAAGATGTTATTCGTCTACTTCGTGCTGGTGCTGATGGATATTTATTAAAAGACACTGAGCCAGAGTTACTGTTGGAACAGCTTAAAAAGGCCATGTCCGGCCACCGCGTGATCAGCGCAGAAGTTGAGGCCTATCTATACGAATTGAAGACCGCACCGGATGATAATGGATGGATTGAAAGCCTCACCCCACGAGAGCTGCAAATCTTACAGGAATTGGCCGAAGGCAAAAGTAATAGAGTGATTTCAGAAGACTTGCATATCAGCGAAGGCACAGTAAAAGTGCATGTTAAAAACTTGCTCCGTAAAGCGAATGCTAAATCACGTACTGAGATGGCGGTAAGGTACTTAAACCAATAAATTATTGTAATATTTGGATTTATAACTCATTCGCGATAACTAATATGAATACAAATGCGATGACTGGTGCTTTTGTACAATATGATGTTTTATCTGGTGAAAGGGCGCGCTTAAAAAGCGCGCTTAAATAACATTTTCATCTTGTAACCTATCTGCAGCAAACATCAATTAAATCTGAAAAATTTATTCTTGAATAAATACCAACCAGCTTTTAAGCGCTTTTTCAAAGTCTTCCAGGCCACAATACCCCTCTGATTCAGCATCATATAAGGACATACCGTCTTCAAGATTATGCTCTTCGTCAAAATCAATCGCGTTAACAAAAATACGTACCTGCTCAATGTCGGCATCAAGGGTTAAATCATTACCAATATCCCGCCATTGGGTGTTAACCCCAGCGATTAATTGGGTAATGTGAGTCAGCACTTGCTGAGCACGGGTCACATCAGCGCCTAACTCTTCGGCAAACCAGCGACCAAACACTTCATGATCCATGCTGAAACTGGCAAATACAGTGTCATCTAGACGATTACGTCGAAATTCGAATTCCATTTTATACTCTTAATTATGCTCAGGCTTTTAATAATTCTTGGCTATGACTCAATCTGCCATAACCTATTTTAAACTATAAATGATATTTTGCTGTAAATGACAGTACGATAACTATTGGGCACTGCCAGTATATATCGTAAAGTAGCCCTAATTCATCAGAATTGATTTTCAAATACAATTCGTTAAGGAAACGCCTTATGCACAAAGGATTTATTTATTGCTTACTGCTAACTGGCCCAAATGCAGGTCAAACACTATCAGAAGAGCAGTTAGCCAATTGGAAGACCGAAGACGGTTTACTTTGGGTGCATTTAAAATATAAATCAACCGATGCCCGCCACTGGTTGAATAATCAAAAACTAGAAAAAGCCGAACGAGATATTCTACTGGCTTCAGACACACGCCCTAGGGTGGTGCATTCCACCAATGGAATTCTATTAACATTACGTGGCGTTAACCTTAACCCAGACTCAGCGCCGGAGGACATGGTTTCAATACGTATCTATAGCGAAGAACATCGGATAATTTCGACTTGTGAGCGCCAATTACAATCAATTACAGAAATAGCCGATAGCATTAAAGCAGTCAAAGGCCCTATTGATAGTGCTGGGTTTATTTTATCGGTTGTCGATCACCTTACACAACGTCAAGTGGGATACATTAATAAACTTGAAGAACTGATGGATGAATTAGAAGAGCGGGTTGTGACCGACACCAATAAATCATTGCGAATGGATATTGCTGAATTACGCCGTCAAACCGTTGTATTACGAAGATACCTTGCACCACAACGCGAGGCTCTAGGTAAAATTTTGCATGAAAGCAGTCTGCTACTTGATCAGCAGGATAAAATTCGTTTACGGGAAACTCAGGATAACCTGATAAGAGTGATAGAAGACTTAGATGCTATTCGCGATCGCGCTAGTGTTACCCAGGAAGAGCTTCAATCCCGACAAGCTGAGCAGCTCAATCAACGCTTGTATTTCCTATCACTTATTTCAGCGATTTTTTTACCACTGGGATTTTTAACCGGTTTACTCGGGGTCAACATCGGCGGTATTCCTGGAGCGGAAACAAATTGGGCATTTGCTGCATTTTGTGGCGGATTAATTACCTTAATCGCAATGCAAATGTACTTATTTTATCGCTTAAAATGGATTTAACCTTAGATAGCGATAATGATCCACTGTAAAAGTAATCCATAAAAAATGGGCGCTAATTAGCGCCCATTTTTTATATTAATTATTAACGATTAGCTAATAAGTTATTTTGCAGCCGCTTCAGCAGGAGCTTTTTCAATTGAAATTAATTCAACTTCAAACACTAATGTCGAGTTAGCTGGAATAGTACCAGTATCACGATCGCCATAAGCTAATTCAGCTGGAATAACAAACTTGTATTTTGCACCAACAGACATTAACTGAACGCCTTCGGTCCAACCTGGAATTACGCGGTTAAGCGGGAATTTTGCAGGCTCGCCACGAGTGTATGAGCTATCAAACTCAGTACCGTCGGTTAATGTGCCACGATAATGCACTTCTACTGTATCTTCAGCAGCAGGCTTATCGCCTTCACCTGCAGTTAATACTTCATACTGTAAGCCAGATTCAGTCGTTACAACGCCTTCTTTAGCTTTGTTATCACTTAGAAACTTCTGACCTTCTTCAATCGCTTTAGCTGCTAAAGTTTCAGCTTGCTCTAAACGCTTGTCATTTAATTTTTGGTCTAGACCTTGTAAAACCGTTTGCATTTCTTCTTCGGTCAAGTCAGTAGTATCGACTAAACCATCACTAAAGCCTTGGATGATCAAAGTACGATCAACAGCAAAACCAAGCTCTTCTTGTTCTTTGATATGGCCAGACATGTACTTACCGATAGATGCACCCACACTGTAAGCTTCTTTTTGAGCTTCAGTTGTAAGCTCAACTTTTTTCGCTACAGCTTCTTCCTGGTTACATGCAGTTAGACCAACAACGGCTAATGCAACTAACGATAATTTATAAATTGATTTCATTAAAGCTTCCTCAGCATCCTTAAGTGGTTACAATAAGCACATCACTGTCTGTAATGAGACAATTAGGCTAATGTTAGTAAGCCACTTTATACTAACTATTTCTGATATACCATTGGGTTGAGTCCTTATGGACAAATTTTTAAGGAGCAAGTTCATGTTACGTGTTTTACTGCTTGTTTTTTGCTCTATTTTATTGATTGCTTGCCAACCTAAAGCTGACAACACAGTGGTATTAACTAAAGATGCAAGTTACCACGCCACCTTATCCCAAGATAGTCAATATGCATTAATCAGTACCGCCAATAATGGCGTACAGTTTTGGTCACTTGCTGACAAGGTGCTCAAGTATCAATGGGTACACGGTGCAAGTAATAGCAGTAATGTATTTGATACTGCCATTTCCACTAACAATGCCTACGCCGCCACTTTATCCAGCGATTCTGTGGTTATATGGAATATAGATACTGGTCGCTCTATCGGCTGGTGGACATTACCTGCTTACTCTCAAAGTGTCGCTATTGCTAACAATGGTCATGCATTAATCGGTTTAGCTGATGGCTCTGTCATGTCGCTTCAACCGGATAACCAAGGATTAATCCAGTTTTTGGGACATCAGGAAAAAGTGAATAGCGTGTCTATTTCTGATGATGGATTAGTTGCCTTAAGTGGTGGCAATGATGGACAAATCCGTTTATGGCAAACACAAACAGGCCAGCCTTTACAGCAATGGCAATTAGATTCAAGAATTACTAAAGTATTATTAAGTGGTGATGGCACCTTAAGCTTTGCGGGTGATATCACTGGTAATGCAGCAATTTGGCAATCAAGCTCAGGCAAAAAAATCAGTGCACTGTTAATCGAACGTCGCCAAATGAATGTGTCTAGCGCACGCTTTGTTAGCCAAAATACTCAGCTGCTCACCGGCACACCGTCTAAAGAAATATTTTTATGGCAAGTCGACTCTGGTGAACGCCTGCAAAGATGGCAAGTTGAGGTGACTAAAAACAGCCAAAATAGAGGCGCTGTAGTATACTCTGTCGCCCAGCCCAGCACTGGCAAAGTAATGAGTGTTAGCAGCCAAGGTTTATTAGAAGCCTGGGATTTATAAATGTTATTGACGAGGTTTGAATGGAACAGTTGTTAACGAAAATTGATGATTTAGAAACTAAGATGGCGTTTCAAGAAATTACGTTGGAAGAATTGAATCAAGAAGTGATTAAGCTAAATGATATTGTATCGCGCCAGCAACATCAAATTATGCTAATGGTTAATAAATTACATGCGATTGAACCCAGTAATATGGCCAGTCACGCAGATGAAACACCGCCGCCACATTACTAATGCGGTTAATTAGCTAGATCGTTAAATCTAATACTGACTCACATTAACGAGTATTATCTGCAAAGGATGTTTATGCCTGATGCTATTTTATTGCCAATAGCTGTTACGGGGGAAAATATTTTAACCATAACAGCTGAAAAAGTGACCCTATTTGATCAGTCTATTCAATTATTAGCCGCCAATATGCTGGCAACCATGACGGCTGCAAACGGGGTAGGTATTGCCGCACCACAGGTTTTTAGCACTATAGCGATGTTTATTATGGCCTCAAGACCTAATGAACGTTATCCCACCGCACCAACTATGACCCCTATTGTGGTAATTAACCCGACTATATTGGCCGCCTCTGAGTTGATGGAATCTGCCGATGAAGGTTGTCTATCTATACCAGGGCAGCGAATTAATATTTGGCGTCATGCGGATATTAAAGTGCAATATCAACAACTAAATGGTAATTTGGTGACTCAAAATTTAACTGGGTTTATTGCGCGTATTTTTCAACATGAATTTGACCATCTTCAGGGCATTACCTTGCTTGAGCGAAGCCTAATGAGCGAACAAACTAAGCAAAATGCGTATATTTAAATCTACGTTAGCGTTTAAAATTTTCAATGGGTCACTTAACAGCAAGGATAATGAATGAAACTGAATGCTTTCTTGATACCACGTTCAACCATTATCAGTATCTTGATGTGTTTGACTCTATCAGGCTGTGCGTTCAACAGTATATTCATTAATTATCCATCACAAATAACCCCTTACAAACAACAAATCAACAGCCCTAGCCCATCACTTGACCTTGATGATATTGCTAATGAAATCGACTCTAATGACGGCTTACTATATGCACAGGAATCTGGACGTTTAGCGCAAATCAATGGCAGTTTTGAACAAAGTAAACACTATTACCAACAAGCGATAGAAGCTTATAAAGCCTTTGATGATAAAGCTAAAATCAGCGTCACTGACATGGGCTCCAAAGCCAGTAGTTTATTATTAAACGATAATGCTATTCCCTATCGCGGCCCAGGCTATGAACGGATTATGCTGCACCAGTACCAAGCCTTAAACTACCTGTTTTCAGGTGATTCACAGGGCGCAATGGTAGAATTAAGACGCAGTAATGAATTGCAAAGCAGTGAGCAAGCTCGCTACCAAAAGTCACAAAAATCAGTCCAGGCGATGGCAAACGGCACAATAGACGCTGAAGTAAACAAGTTAGGCCAATCAGCCGGAACAGTAACCAGCTCATTTTTAAATGCATACAGTTATTACACCACAGGTTTGCTTTACGAATTACTCGGTGAGCCCAACGACGCCTATATTGATTACCGTAAAGCAGCTCAAATATCACCTAATAATAAATACTTACAACAGGATTTAGTTAGACTGGCTAAGCAACTTTCGATGCAACAATATGACGACTTTTCACGCCGTTGGGGCGATGCAGTTTTAGCCACCCCAAAACAAGGCCAAGTGGTGTTTTTGATTGAGCGTGGTTTTGTGCCTGAAAAGCAAAGTCTGACCGTACCCTTTACCATCGATGGTAACTGGCAAACCGTGTCACTGGCGACATATCAACCTGCAATGAATAATAGCGCGCCGGTCTCTATTCAGGGACTTGGCAGCGCCCTTAAAGCTGAAACGATAGCCAATATTGACGCGCTGGCAATTAATGCGTTAAAAGAAGACTTACCCGCAGCATTGTTGAGGCAGGCGCTAAGGGTTTATGCTAAAGCTGAAATGGCACAAAGCGTACGCAGTGAAAGTAAGCGCCGTAACGACCAAATTGATGCTGGCGTGATTGCAATGCAAATTTTTAATGTCATTACAGAACAAGCTGATCGCAGAAGCTGGTTAACCCTGCCTAATCAGGCACAAATTGCTCGACAATATGTTGACCCAGGCGAGTATGAAATTAGCCTAGGTCATACACAAAATACTAAAATTGAGATTAAATCAGATAAAACTACATTAATTTGGGTTATAGATACTGGTAATCGTACCCGTTTTTATTCGATAATCCTGTAATTGCACCACCAACTTATGGAATTGATTATGAAACCAATGAAACTAATATTTGTTCTTGCCGCAGTGTTGGGGTTAGCCGCTTGTCAATCCAAAGTGGAATATGGCGACGCTACAGAAGTCGAAACCGTTAACGAAAACTTCGGCTCTACTGATTTACAAGCTATTGCGGCTAAAATGGTTGATAGCATGATGACCTTTCCACCGGTTGTGGTGATGACTCAAAATAACCGTCCAATTATTTTTGTCGACAAAATTAAAAACAAAACCTCTGAACATATCGATACTGAGTCAGTCACCGATACCATTAGCAACAAGTTACTTCGCTCTGGTAAGTTTCGTTTTATTGACATGACCAAGGTAGATGCCGTTCGCAAACAGCTCGATTATCAAAACAATGCGGGTATGGTTGACCCAACTACAGCGATTAAGTTTGGTCGCCAAATTGGTGCGCAGTTTATGCTTTATGGCAACTTATCTAGCATAGTTAAGCAAGATGGCAGCACCAAAGATGTGTACTACAAAATGACCATGCGTTTAATGGACTTGGAAACAGGTTTAATTGAATGGTCTGATGAAAAAGAAATTCGTAAAACTAAGTCTAAGTCTTTCTTAGGTATGTAAAATTTAATTTATATATTATTAAAGCCGACATTCGTGTCGGCTTTCTTATATTTGCAACAACTTTTGCTGTGCAACGTTAGGAAAACCATTAAGTGAAATTGCGACACGCCTTTATAGTAAAACTACTCGGTATTTGTGTATCAGCCACGGCAATAACCGGCTGTATGAATACATCGTCAACAACCGCCAGTCTTCGAGACGGCTCGCCTTTTATTAGTGAGTATCAAGCCAGTGAACGCGCTCGGGTGATCAGCAATGTTGACTATCAACTAACCTTTTTTCTAAGTGAACAAAGTCAATTTCGCGCCATATCCACTGTTAATTTCGAATTAAATGGCACAGCAAAAAATCTAACCTTAGATTTAAACCAAGCTAATATCATCTCTATGATAGTTAATGGTTCAAAAATCTACCCTAAATACAATGGCAGCTATATCACTTTAAGCCCGTCGCTGCTGCAATCAGGGCAAAACACTATTGCCATTGAGTTCACTCGCGAGCACAGTACTAATGGTGAAGGGTTACATCGCTTTGTTGACCCGGTAGATGGCAAAGTCTATTTGTACTCGCATTTTGAACCGGCTGCAGCGCAGCAGATGTTCGCCTTATTTGACCAACCCGATTTAAAAGCCAGTTTCCAGCTTAACGTTCATGCCCCCAAAGATTGGCAAGTGATAAGTGCAATGCGCGAAAGCAGCATTAGCGCACAAGGTAATGATAATGTATGGGTATTTCCCGCATCACCTAAGTTAAGCCCATATAACTTTTCATTACATGCTGGCCCATATCATGTATGGCAAGATGATACTGGCCCATACCCGATGCGGTTATTCTCTCGTCAGTCGGTCACTGAGCAAGTCACACCTGAAGACTGGTTTACCTATACCAAACAAGGGTTATACTTTTTTGATCGTTATTTTGGCATCCCTTACCCATTCAAAAAGTACGATCAAGTCCTAGTACCTGACTTTTTATATGGTGCAATGGAAAATGCTGCAGCGATAACCTTTTCTGAAGATAGATTCTTATTTAACGCTAAAATGACCGCCTCGCAAAAAGAGCGCCTCGCAGGCGTTATCATGCATGAAATGGCACACCAATGGTTTGGTGATTTGGTCACCATGAAATGGTGGAATGGATTATGGTTAAATGAAAGTTTTGCAGCCTTTATGGGCACACTTGCCACAGCTGAAGCGACTGAATTCACCCATGCCTGGCGTACCTTTTATGCATCAGGCAAGCAACGCGCTTATGAGTTAGATTCACTGGTAACCACCCACCCGATTGAAGTGCCTGTAGCCACAACTCAAAATGCTTTTGATAATATCGATGCGATTACGTACCAAAAAGGCGCATCAACGTTAAATCAATTAAGTCATTTACTCGGTAAAGAAATCTTCCGCCAAGGGGTTAAGCAGTACCTTACCGAATTCAGTTATCAAAATGCCCAACTAGATGACTTTATCGGTAGCTTAGCTAAAGCCAGTAACCGTGATCTAAGTCAGTGGACTCAAGAATGGTTATACAAAGCAGGCGTTAACAGTATTAAAGCTGAATACACCTGTGCCAACGGCATGATTAGCGACTTCCAACTGGTTCAGCGCGCGGTAAGCGATGAGTTTCCAACATTACGCGAACAAAAAGTTAAAATTGGCTTATTTTATCAACGCCAACATGGCGTTGAAGAACATCAAACCGCTGTGGTCACCTACAAAGGTGCACGCACTGACGTCAGCGAATTGGTAGGCGCATATTGTCCTGATTTAGTCTATCCAAACCTAGATGACTGGGGCTTTGTAAAAGTTGATTTAGACCAACGCTCGATGAATACTGCCAAACAAGCACTCAATAAAGTGCACGATCCTCTATTGCGTTCAATGTTATGGCAAAGCATGTGGGACAGTGTTTTAGATGGTCAGGCCCCGTTAAATGATTTCATTAATGTAGCATTAATTAATGCGCCACTTGAGCAAGATTATACCATTTTAGGTCAAGTGATTAGTAACTTACTGCGCGCCAAAGAAATGCTCGATTTAATGGCTCCCGCCAATAAACAGTATGCAGATAAAGTCAGTCGAGCACTAAGTCAGATGAGCTTACGCATGACAATGGAGCATCATAAAAATAGTGACTTCCAACGTCGTTGGTTCTCCGCATACGTTAGCTTATCAACCCAGTCAGATCCGTTAAAGCACTTACAGCAACTGTTAACCGGTACCACTAAAGTAAAAGGCTTAGTGTTAGATCAAGATTTACGTTGGGATATCATTAGGCAACTTAATCGCTTTGATTACGGCAACGCCTATGCATTACTCCAACGTGAAAAAATGACCGACACATCTGATTCAGGTGAAAAAGCCGCCCTTGCTGCTGAGGTTATTCGCCCTCAAGCACACCTTAAACGCCAATGGTTAAATACCATTGAACATAGCCAAGCCGTGCCGTTTTCTAAACTGCGGGTAGCCATGTTTAGCCTTTATCCTGCCGAGCAAAATTTACTCAGTGCCGCTACAGCAGAGCAGCGATTAGCCAACTTAATTGAGTTAGATAAAAAAGGCCCGGTATTTATGCGCAGTTATACTCAGGCGTTAATTCCACGAGCCTGCTCAATTGATAACATTACTATGATAGATCAAGTGCTTAATACTGAAACAGGCTTATCAAAACTCACTCGTCGCGCCTTATTAGAGACCCGTCAAAATGAGTATCGTTGCATTAATATTAAGCAATTAGTCAAACCTCTGTAACCCAAGCTTGTTAATAACAAAGCTTATCAATAAAAATGGCCAGCAATTTTGCTGGCCATTTTCATTTTATAATAAGCCACTAACGTAAGCTAAAGGTCATCATTACTGGTGCATGGTCAGTACTGTCGCTGTCGCGTTCATAATCCGGTCGCACTAAATGACGATCAAATGTTTGGTATTGCTCAATGTGGGCTAAATTTTTCAATTGTTTAGGATCAAACTCACTCGACACCAAAATATAATCTAAAACTGAGCCTTCACTGCCGTAATAATGAGTTGCTGGGCGTGATATCGGCAGCTGAATATCAGTATCTTTTACTGATTCAAATTCATCTAACGCTAAGCTAGCATTTGATTTAGTCGTCGCTTTAAATAATTCATAACTGTCGTAAATTCGAAATTGATTCAGCTCAGCGAGTAATTGTTGCTCGCTCAAACCGGCAAGTTTTTTATCGTCAATATCATTACGATACACGCGTAAACTTTGATGAAATGCGGCAAGTAAATCACTGTGTAATTTATCGTTAAAATCCCCCATCAACACAAAAGGAGTGTGTTTTTGATGTTTGCGGATCAACATCTGATGGCACAGAAATGTCGCTTCATTGCCACGCTGAATACTTGACGCCCAACGCCCTAACACTTGTCTTGATATAAAATCGGCGGCGCCCGAAGCACCGCTATCAGCTAGGTCATCCTTATCAAAGCCACTTCGCTTGGATTTTAAATGGATCACATAACAATCACAGGGGCCAAACTGCGGCAACTCTACCGTGGCACGCAGTGGCAAGCGGCTAAAATTAAATTGTGACAGACCTAATGCCTGACAAGCTGCCTGATCAGCCTCAACATTGGCCATCTCAGTAATTGGATAACGTGATGCTAATGCCACTACCGGATGGCGATAAACATAGTCACTTTGCACTTCTGGCTCATCTAATACTGCAAAGTAGTCATAGCCTAATTGATGACATAATGCTTTTAAAGCATCAGGGCTAAAAACCTCTTGAAAACCAATAATGTCTGGTTGGTTTTGTTGAATAAAATCACTGATCCAGGCGCATTTTTTACGCCATTGTTCAGTGGAGTAAATATTTTCAAAATCATAGTAGGCATTAGGTGGCGCAATAAAGTTAAATAGATTTATCGATGCGACACTATATTGAATTAAGGCAGCAGGGGAAGATAACAAATTAGTTGAGTTCTTTAGTTCCATAATGACAAACATCATAGGCGTAAACCCTGAATGTCTCAATAACTTAAAAAAACATATATAATATTAAATTAAAAATCATACACTTAAATAAATAAAGCAAATTAAATCGCCTTAATTGTTATTTTTTTGTGAACCAATAAAAAAATCACCCCGTATAGAAAATTCGTCATCTAACCCTATGAGGAATTACAAAATGAAACGGATTTATCCCTTTGCGTTGTGCGTGTCACTTGTTGGACTAACAGCTTGTTCTGATGATGATAACGACGTCGTCGAAGTCACACCACCAGAGCCAGTTGCCACATCACATGTGCGTGTAATCCATGCCGGTAGCGACGCACCTAAGGTTAATGTCACTGCAAATGGTGCTGAGTTACTTGCCGGTGTCGACTACGCTATGTCCAGTGGTTTACTTGAAGTGACCTCTGCTACCTATAACATTGATGTTGACGCAATTCTTGCTGACGGCACGACAACAACAGTATTAGAAGCAGAATTAGTTGCAGCAGATATGATCGAATACACAGCAGTTGCATTAGGCAAAGTTGCTGATGGCAGCCTTGCAGTAAAACTTATTCAAAACCCAATGGCCGATATTGCCACTGGTTATGCTCGGGTACAGGTGCTTCATGCTACACCTTCTGTAGGTTTAGTTGATGTTTATGTAACAGCTCCTGATGCAGATATTAGCAATGTATCGCCAACGCTATCAGCTAATTACATGGACGCCAGCCCACAGCTTGAAGTAGCAGCAGGTGACTATCAAATTAGAATCACAGCGGCTGGCATGAAAGATGTCGCATATGACTCAGGCACAGTTGCCTTAGGCGATATGCAAGATTACTTTATCAGCGCGATCCCAAATACCTGGTCAGGTTCATCTCCTGTTGCATTGCATGTTGCGTTAACTGAAGGCCAAGCAATACTTAATGATGTTAACAGTGGTGCAGACCTGCGTGTCGTACATGCTGTAGCGGATGCTCCTGCCGTTGATGTATTTTTAGATGGCGCAACAACACCCGCTGTTGATATGTTAGCGTTTGGTGAGATAACGGGTTACTTGAATGTACCCGAAGGCGCGCATACAGTAACAGTTGCCGCTGATGCTGATAACGCTGTAGTGGTAATAGATAATGCAGCTGTAGATTTAGCCTTAGGCATGAGCTATAGCACTTTAGCGATTGGCTCGTTAACCAACAACGCTATTGAACCATTGGTATTAATGGACTCAACACGTCGAGTGGCAACTGAAGCTAAACTCACAGTAACCCACGCAGCCTATTCTGCACCTGAGGTCGATATTTACCTGACCGCATCGGCAGACATTAGTGAAGCGACTCCAGCCCTAGAAGATGTTCCATTTAAAGCATCATCAGGCAGCATCAGTGTTGTTCCAGGTACTTACACTATTAGTGTCACTGTAGCTAATACTAAAGATGTTGCTATTGGTCCATTAGAAGTAACATTAGATGCCTCTGGTGTTTATGGCGTTGCCGCAGTTGATAATATTGGTGGCGGTGCACCATTTGGAGTGATCCTTTTAGATGACTTCACCGTAATGTAATTTGTTATACCCATTTAATCTCCGTAAACCCTTTACGGCTTATCTTTAACCCGGATAAGCCGTTTTTTTATAATGGGGCATATTCAATGTTCAAGTTATTAACTATATTGATATTCGTACTAGGATGTTTTGCAAGTCAATTAGCCATAGGGAAAACTAAGGTGGAATTACAATTTGCCGATAGCCATCATATTAAGTCTATTAACATTAACAATGACACAGTAATGGGTGGGTTATCATCTAGCCATGTGAGTAAGTCGAAACAGTCCGTTGATTTTTCCGGCTTAGTCTCATTAGACAATAACGGCGGATTTGCTTCAGTTGAGTTCGTCTTATTAACGGAACTTGAACAGGCAAGCGTGTGTAAGTTAATTGTTAAAGGTGACGGTAAGCGTTATCAACTGCGCTTTAAAACGGCCGACTTACAATATGGTGAAGCGTATATTGCCGAATTTACTACCCAGAAAGATCAAACAAGTGAGCATGTTTTTAAGGTCGATGACTTTAGAATTGGCTTTAGAGGACGAACAGTTCACAATGGTCCCGCATTAAACTTGGCAAAGGTTGAAAAAGTCGGCATTTTAATTGCGGACAAACAGCAAGGCCAATTTGATATCTCTTTACACTCAATTTCATTTCAGTAAATTAGGAGCATGCAGCAAATGATCCAAGGCATTATCTTTGATCTCGACGGTACCCTTGTAGAATCTAGCTTAGATTTCAGCCTTATTCGACAACAAATCGGCTGCCCTGATGATATCGATGTATTAAAACATGTGGAGTCACTGGGCTGTAAAGATCTGCAAGACAAGGCTAACCAGATCATTATTGAACATGAAAACCAGGATGCCCAGAGCGCTAAAGCTTTGGCTGGCATGGCTGTACTGCTTAGTTTTATCGAACGGCAACAGATCCCCTGTGCCATTGTCACCCGCAATAGCAAGGCGGCGAGTGAACTAAAGCTCACCCAAAACAAGATTAATATTGGCACAGTACTGACTCGCGAATGCTATCCCGCAAAACCCGCACCTGATGCACTTATCGCTATAGCGACACAATGGCAAATTGAGCCCAAACATATTATGTATGTCGGTGATTATTTATATGATATCCAGGCCGCCAATAATGCCGGTATGATTGCCTGCTTTATTAATCATGGTATTGAGACACATTATCAACATTTATCCGATATTATCGTTCAAAGTCTCGATGAGCTATTAACCATCATCAAACAATATAGCTTAAAGAAAGCGCCTTAACAGGCGCGCAATTTATCCATAATTAATTAACCTGAACTCGGGATAAAAAATTGAACTAATCGCCCTCTTTGTGATCAGATCTTTCGACCAAGAAGGAACCAATCACGCAGAGGGCTTATGAATAATTTAGTGGATATATTTTGTGATGTCGATGATTTTTGTACTGTATTTATCCCACAATGGAGAAAGCAGTGCTTAACAGATGGTACGCGTAAACGCCAACGCCAGAGCAGGATGGATATGAGTGAAATAATGACTATTATCATACTCTTCCATACGTCTCACCATCATGATTTCAAAAATTATTACACTGGATATCTTGCTCGATTCTTTAAATCAGACTTTCCCAACTTACTCAGCTATACCCGTTTTCTTGAATTAATGCCGACAACAGTCGTACCACTATGCAGTTATTTTTCCAGCATCAGAAGTCTACCGACGGGGATAGAGTTCGTTGATTCAACCAGCGTAAAGGTCTGCCATAATTTGCGAATTCCTCGATATAAAACCTTATCAGGCCTTGCTCGTCGCGGAAAAGGGACCATGGGGTGGTTCTACGGGTTCAAGCTTCACCTCATCGTTAACCATAAAGGCGGTATTGTTGCTGCCAAAATAACAGCTGCCAATATGCATGATACTCAGCCTGTTTCAGGGATGGTGGTGAACGCAATGGATAAACTGTATGCGGATAAAGGCTATATCAGCAAAGCGTTGGCAAGCGACTTACTTGAGAAAGGCGTGAGCTTGGTAAACAATGTTCGCAAGAACATGAAAAATAAGGTTTTATCACTGTGGGATAGAGCCATGCTTTCAAGACGATTTATTATAGAAACCATCAATGACCAGCTTAAAAACATCTCACAAATCGAGCATTCGAGACACAGAAGTGTGCATGGTTTCATGCTGAATATGATTGGTGGTTTAATCGCTTATCAACTCAAAGAGAGTAAGCCACAACTCAATATCACAGATGTCGATTTCAATGCGATTTCTGTTATGGCTTAAACCGATCTCAGGTTAATTAGATAAAATCACATATTTCAGCTAACGATTTTTTATCTAAAGCATGGGTCGGCACTGTCGCATCTTCTGCAGGATAACCAGCAACAATTAACATGTAAGGTCGTTCATTATCATTATCGCGACCGCATATTTTAGAGAGAAAACTCATCGGCTTAGGCGTGTGGGTTAATGTACCAAGCCCTGCATGATGTAACGCTTGAATTAAAAAACCTATCGCAATACCTACAGATTCATGCACATAGTAATTACTCTTTTGCTCATTTTCTTCTTGCTTACGTTTTTGGCTAAAAATAGCAATTAACCAAGGCGCATGTTCTAAGTAAGGCTTATTGGCATTGGTCCCCAAAGGCTTTAATGCATCTAACCATTCCTCACCTGCGCGACCAGCATAAAAGGCTTGCTCTAGTGCTTCTGCCTGCTGGCGAATTTGCGCTTTTATATCGGGGCTTTGAATTGCTACAAAATGCCAAGGCTGATGATTAGCGCCGTTAGGCGCTGTGCCTGCGGCTAAAATACATTGTTCAATGATTGCTTGGGGCACCGCACGGTTTGAAAACTTTCGAATAGAATGTCTACGCTTAACCTCACCATAATTTTTTTCAGCCCGATGAAGCATCTCATCCTGCGGATATTCTATAAAGTCGCTCAGTGGCAAATGCTCGTCTGACATTGTCGTTCCTTGAGTAATGATAAAAATCGCGTTATTAAAAAATACTATGCCACATCAATACTCACCTAAAAAGAAAATTGTTATTGTCATAGCAATCCATGTATTGCAACTCTTCCATTAGCTGGATACAGTGCTGTAATGATTTTTATATGGATATAACATAATGATAGCAGCCATCATAGGTGCAACCGGACTGGTCGGAAAGTCTTTACTAGAGTTGTTATTAGATAGCGATAAATATCAAAAAATATATGTTTTAGGGCGATCACAACCGCACATTACTGCGCATCACTTTGGTGAAGAAAAACTGCATTATTTGGCATGTGAACTGGACGAGCTACATGAAATGAGCTTACCTGAACCTATCGATCATGGTTTTTGCTGTTTGGGCACCACGATTAAACAGGCGGGAAGCCAACAGGCGTTTATTGAAGTGGATAAATTAGGTGTATTGGCTTTTGCTAAACTGCTTAAGCGCCAATCACACTCAAGGTTAGTACTTCAGGTCATCAGCGCCTTAGGGGCAAATCTTCACTCTAGTGTGTTCTATAATCGTGTCAAAGGTGAAATGGAACAGGAGTTATGTCAATTACAGTTGCCACATGTACAAATTTTTCAACCTAGTTTACTCATTGGCGAACGAGCAGACAGTCGTACATTGGAACAACTTGGTCAGTGGTTGTTCAGATTAACCGGTTTTTTGTTTATCGGATCACTTAAAAAGTACAAACCTATCGATGGACTGCAGGTTGCACTGGCCATGTTCGATTCAGCACAACAGGCCTCTAAATCGGTTAGCATTATTGATAACTATGCTATGCATAATCACCATTGAGGCTGTTTATAATAAATTGAAGCTGTACATAATAAACAGTGAAAACTAATAATTTACTCAAGATTGTCTATACTGTTACGAAAGCAAAAAATATAAAGTAAAACATGAACACTCAATAACTTTGGAGATAGCAATGAGCGATAAATTACTCACCCTTGAAGAAGTCTGTAAAATTTTAGATAAAAGCCCAGCCACTATTAAGCGCTATGCCAGAGAGAATTTGTTATCGAGTCATCAAGATGGCGATGAACTGACGTTTCCAGAGGGAGAAGTGATGCGTTATTTAGACTTCTCAAAACGCCTAGGCTAGTTTTTACCCTGACGGTTAGACTCACTATCATGCTAAATGTCAGGCTAAATATCAGGCGAAGAGATAACCAGTTGCTAAAAAAGGGAAAGCTATGTTTTCCCTTTTTACCATATTAACTAGCCTAAAACAGTTTAATCACCAAAGTCATCCAGTAAAATATTTTCAGCTTCAACCCCTAAACTTTCAAGCATACCAATGACAGAAGAGTTCATAATTGGCGGGCCGCACATATAGAACTCACAATCTTCCGGTGCTTTGTGATTTTTAAGATAATTTTCAAATAACACATTATGAATAAAGCCAGTGTAACCGGTCCAATTATCCGCAGGTAGTGGATCAGATAACGCCACATGCCATTCAAAATTATCATTTTCAGCCGCTAACATATCAAAATCTTCCTGGTAGAAAATTTCACGTTTAGAGCGAGCGCCGTACCAAAAAGTCATTTTACGATCGGTTTTAACCCGTTTTAATTGATTAAAAATATGCGATCGCATTGGCGCCATACCCGCACCGCCACCGACAAATACCATTTCAGCATCGGTTTCTTTAACGAAAAACTCACCAAATGGGCCAGAAATAATCACCTTGTCACCGGCTTTTAAATTAAAAATATACGATGACATTTTACCCGGTGGTAAACCTTCCGACGGTGGCGTAGCAATACGCACATTGAGCATTATACGGCCTTTCTCATCTGGGTAATTCGCCATTGAATAAGCGCGTAATACCTCTTCATCAACCTTTGACACTAGCTTGAATAAATCGTATTTTTCCCAATCATCACGGTATTCAGCAGGAATATCAAAATCGGCATAGCGAACTTCATGCGCTGGCGCTTCAATTTGAATATAACCGCCCGCTTTAAATAGGACTTCTTCACCGTCAGGTATTTTAAGTAATAGCTCTTTAATAAAGGTCGCTTGGTTATTGTTAGAGATAACCTCACATTGCCATTTTTTAACACCAAAGATTTCTTCATCGACCTCAAGTTCCATATCACTGCGCACAGCAACTTGGCAGGCTAAACGACAGCCTTCTTTGGCTTCTTTTTTTGTAATATGGTCAAGTTCAGTGGCCAGAATATCACCGCCACCCGACTTCACTTTTACCCGACATTGACCACATGTTCCACCACCGCCACACGCTGATGGAATAAAAATCTGATTACCTGCTAATGCGGCAAGTAATTTATCACCCGCAGGAGTGCGCACGGTTTTAGACGCATCATCATTAATACTGATGGTTACTGCGCCTGTGTTCACTAACTTACTTTTGGCGACTAAAATCACCATGACTAACAGGCTTACTACTATGGTAAACATGCCAATACCAATTGCCATTTCCATTAAATGCACCTTCTTATTAATCTGTCATTCTGCTGTGAGGAATTCATACTCTGCTTCCCAATGCCTTACAGCGTAATGCCAGCGAAAGACATAAAACCTAATGCCATCAAACCCGTGGTAATAAAGGTAATCCCAATACCTTGCAAACCTTCAGGAATAGCGTTGAACTTCATCCGCTCACGCAGCCCAGCTAATAGCACAATTGCCACCGCCCAACCCACCGAGCTGCCCGCGGCAAACACGATTGATTCAGTTAAGTTGTAATCACGGTTAGCCATAAAGATAACCCCGGCAAAAATGGCACAGTTGACCGTTAGCAAAGGCAAGAAAATCCCTAGGCTTTGATACAGGGTTGGAATGTATCTTTCTAAGAACATTTCTAAAATTTGCACTAATGCGGCTATCACACCAATAAAGGTAATGAGCTGTAAATAGCTGATATCTAAGTCAGCCATTCCAGCCCAGGCTAACGCGCCAGGGGCCAGTACATTGACATAAATCAGTTGATTAATCGGCACTGCTAACATCATTACCACAATGACTGCGATACCTAGGCCAAATGATGTGGACACTTTCTTCGATACCGCTAAAAACGTACACATACCCAAGAAGAATGACAGCGCCATATTGTCGATAAAGGCTGCTTGGATAAATAAATTAATATAATGTTCCATGATTATCCTCGCTTACTTTGAACAACGTTAATCGCCCAAATCATCACGCCAATTAAGAAAAATGCACTGGGCGGTAAAGTGAACATTTCGTTAGGTAAATACCAACCACCGTTCGCTACTGTGGTCAATATTTCATGACCAAACAATGAACCACGTCCTAACAGTTCACGCACAAAGGCAACACCAAGCAGAATAACGCCGTAGCCAATGGCATTGCCTACCGCATCGACAAACGCAAGATGCGGTGGGTACTTCATCGCAAATGCTTCAGCGCGGCCCATAATGATACAGTTGGTAATGATTAAGCTGACAAATACCGATAACTGTTTCGACAGTTCATAGGCGACATCTTGCAGCACCATATCAACGATGATCACTAATGACGCGATAACGGTCATTTGAGCGATAATTCGCACACTGTTGGGAATAAAGTTGCGAATGGTTGAAATAATCACATTGGAAAAAACCAACACAAACGTTACCGCTAAAGTCATCACCAATGCGGTTTGCATTGAGTTACTGACCGCCAACGCTGAACATACCCCTAACACCTGCATAGCTACTGGGTTATTGGCAAAAATCGGCGAAGTTAATATGTCTTTTGTTGAAGTTGACCGACTCATTTACTTCTCCTCCGCTTTAGCAAAACGGTGAAGAAATGTTTGGTATCCTTCAACGCCAAACCAAAACTCAACCGCTTTTTGTATGCCAACACCAGTACGTGTTGCACCAGAAACACCATCAACACCATGTACATCACCAGCTTTGGCGCCGCCTTTGACAACCTTAATCGCTATCTTACCTTTGGCGTCAAACAGCTTCTTACCTTGCCATAGCGATGTCCAATCTGGATCAGTTACAAAATCGGCAATACCGGGTGTTTCACCGTGTTCATAAAACACAATATTCTTAATGGTATTAAGATCAGGTTCGACCGCCAAATAGCCATACATCATCGACCACAAACCTTTACCGTAAATAGGCATCACAATGCTGGTTAACTCGCCTTGGGCATCGAACACCTCAAAAATACGTATTTGATCGGCACGGCTTTTAATTTTGGCGGTATCTTTTTTCGGCTTACTAGAGGTTTCTGGATTAATCGCCGCCATACGGCTATCAAAATCTAACAGATTCTCCTGTTCGATATACTCACCGCTTTCTAAGTCGACCAATTTAGGCTGTACACGCGTTGTAAACAACTCTCTAAAGTCGGCAGAACTATTGGCAATACCAGCCGCGTTTAATACAAACTGCTTCACTTCATCACGTTTTTTAACTAACTTTCTTTCTTTTAAAATTTCGGCAGTGCCGGTGATCATAAAAGAACACACTAAACTCAAACTAATAATGAAAACCATGGTTCCCATCACCGAATCTTTTTTAAAGGCCATGGCGTTTTAGTCTCCGTTTGATGTTGGCTCTCGCCACCAGATAATCGAATAACGGTGCCCATAAGTTGGCAAATAAAATGGCTAACATAATGCCCTCTGGTAACTTGACGTTGAGCACTCGGATCAATACCGTCATAAAGCCAATCAGAGCGCCATAAGCATATTTGCCATTGCGAGTATAAGAGGCAGTTACTGGGTCGGTAGCCATAAACATCATCCCCATAGCAAAACCGCCAGTGACCAGATGCCATGTCCACGGCATAGTAGCCATGGCATTTTTAGCCGGGCCAAAGAGGTTAAATATAATTGCGGTGGCAATCATACCCAACATCACCCCAGCAACCACTCGCCAGTCAGCCACTCGGGTCATCAGCAAAATGCCGCCACCCAGTAATATCGCTAAGGCACTGGTTTCACCAATCGATCCCACAGTGAAGCCAAAGAAAGCATCCCACCATAGCGGATCACTTAATGCCCCAATCCAACTTACATCAGCAAAGCTGAGTTTATTGGCCGCTGCAAGCCCTAAGGTTGTCGCCCCTGAATAGCCATCTACCGCAACAAACTGGCTTATTGCAGCTACTTCTGTTGGATAGGCGAAATAAATAAACGCATAACCTGCTAAGGCAGGGTTTAAGAAGTTATATCCCATGCCGCCAAACATCTCTTTGGCAACAATAACCCCAAAACTGATGCCTATCGCCATAATCCACAGCGGGGTAGAAACAGGCAGGATAAGTGAAAATAGTAACGCGGTAATAAAGAAGCCTTCATGTAGCTCTTGACCACGCATTCTGGAAAAAATCACTTCCCAAAATAGGTTAACGGTCAATGCAGTAAGATAAAAAGGCACATAAAAACTGGCGCCATAGGCAAATAAACTTAATATGCCAGACTCAGCAGTTAGGCCTGAAAATAGCATATTGAAAATGGCTAAATGCCAAGTATCAGGTGCACTGGCGCCTTCAATAATAGCCAGTTGGGCTTGTAGGCCAATGTTGTACATACCAAAAAATAATGCTGGCAATAAACACATGCCTACAATATGCATGGTACGTTTTACATCAATGGCGTCACGCACATGAACCTGCCCTTTTGTGCTACGACCGTGGGCAATCCATAAAGACCGTAAGTACTTGCGCATCGAATCGCCGTGCTCATAATACTTGTCTTGGGTCGACGGTTTCTTAATAGGCTTACTCATTAACCTTCCCTCTCGATAATATCTAGGCAAGCACGTAATTCTTTACCAAAGTCATACTTTCCAGGACAAACAAAGGTACATAACGCGAGATCTTCTTCATCTAATTCCAACGCCCCTAAAAGCTGCGCTTCATCGGTATCACGTACCACTAAATCACGAATAAGTAAGGTGGGGAGAATATCTAAAGGCATCACACGGGCAAGCTGGCCAAACGCCATCATCGCGCGGGCTGAACCACCTGCATGGGTGGTAAAGTCGAATAATTTTTTGGTACGGCTAAAGCCCGACATCATGATGCCAGTGAGACTAAATTTGTCTTGATCGTTTCGCACCCAAGGCAGTAATTCATGTTTGTCATCTTCAGACAGCACACAAATCTGGTTATGAAAACGACCTAGGTAATCGTAGCTAACCTCTGCAGTGTGGCCATTTAGCACGCTGCCAGACACTATGCGTGAACGAACATCCTTAATTTTACCCGCCACAATCGGACTTAATTGAGCACCTAATTGGGTGCGAACCAAACGCGGTTCAAGCACATTAGGGCCCGAAAAAGCCACCACTCGGTCGGTATACAGTTCACCATTTAAAAATAACTTACCGAAGGCAATAACGTCTTGATAGCCCAAATGCCACACAGGGCGCTCTATGCTTGCTGGCAGAATAAAATGAATGTGAGTACCCACTAACCCAGTAGGGTGAACACCATTAAATTGATGAATAGACACCTTAGACAATTTAGTGGTGATATCGTGCTTCAATAAGGGCGCGTTATCATCCTGGCACAGGTACACTTTGCCTTCGGTTAAATAGGTAAGCACTTGCAAACCTGCAATAAAAGCCTCTGTTTGCTCAGCAATAATAATGCGAGGGTCAGCGGCAAGCGGATTACTGTCCATTGCCGTAACAAAAATACCCGCTGGTTGACTGTCCAATTGCGGTACCCGCGAAAATGGCCGGGTACGTAATGCGGTCCACAGGCCACTATCGACAAGGTTATCAACCACAAGTTGGCGATTTAGCTGATTAAAGTCATCATAACGCGCAAAGCTTTTAGCTTGTTGCTGATCATCACACTCAATCACAACCGCCTGTAAAACGCGTTTTTCGCCACGATGAATTGCGCTAACCTTGCCGCTAGCAGGAGCTGTAAATTTTAGCCCAGGGGTTTTCTTGTCTTCAAACAGCGCTTGCCCTTTAATAACAATGTCACCCACCTCAACTAACATGGTCGGTTTTAATCCGACATATTCTTCACCTAATAAAGCCACTGTTGTGACTTTTTCACCGTCAAACACTTGTTGAATAGGCAGACCCATAATAGGTACATCCAAGCCGCGTTTAATGGTTATTATCTGGTTTGAAACCCCTGCCATTATCATCACCATCAATAAAAATTCGATGAGCAATTTTAAATCTTTGTAAACGCTAATGTATGAAGCAAGATCACACTAATGAGGTATTCGGTAATTTTAAAACATGATATCCGGCAGCTATTGTGAAGCAGATCACTACAAGGAAGGCTAAGCACAAACAAATGTTATTTTTACTACAAAAATAATATTTGATGTTAGCGCTTAAGTAAGAGCTTAAGTAAGCGCTTGAAACTAGACATGACTAAAATGGCATAAAAAGTCTATATATAAGTTAGCTAGCATGCTTAAAAAATACTAAACACACATACTCCAATAAAACATATATAAATTTATATATATCAAATTCTGTATATAAGATAATATTCCATAAGACACTTTAGAGCCAAATCAGATATTCAATGACTTACCAATATTTGGGTCGAGCAACTGAAAATATCAATCTCTTTATATGAATAAAACCTAAGGCTAACAATGATTAACCCAACTCAATTTTTTAAATGTTTAGCCGACGAGACGCGACTGCGTTGCTTAATGCTTATTCAACATGAAGGGGAATTATGTGTTTGCGAGTTGACCGAAGCATTACAAGAAATTCAACCCAAAATTTCACGAAATCTAGCTCAACTACGTAAATGTGGTCTCCTAATCGATCGCCGTCAAGGTCAATGGGTGTTTTACCGTATTAATGCTGATTTACCCACATGGAGCCAGTTAGTATTAAGCGAAACAACTCACCACAATGCACTGTTTCTAGAAGAAAACCTCAGTAATCTATGCCGAATGGGCGGACGTCCTGAACGTCTAAAAGCTTGCTGTTAATCGCTAAATAAAATGAATTGACCCAAACAAACGTTCACCATACAAAGATCAACTAACCCTAATACAAAACGCCAATACCTCATTAAAATAGTAAGTTTAAAGGATACTCACATGACAATTAAAATCGGAATTAATGGCTTTGGCCGCATGGGACGTTTAGCGCTTAGAGTAGCTTGGCAGTGGGATGATGTTGAATTTGTCCAAATCAATGACCCCGCCGGAGACACTGCCACCTTAGCCCATTTACTCACATTTGACTCAGTTCACGGTCGTTGGCAACACGAGGCCAATGCCGAAGCAGATGATATGGTGATAAACGGTAAACGCATTGCCTGTACCCGCAACAAAACCATCAGCGAAACCGATTGGTCAAAATGTGATGTAGTGATTGAAGCCTCAGGAAAAATGAAAACCAAAGAAGTACTGCAAGCTTATTTAGATCAAGGTGTAAAGCGCGTAGTAGTCACCGCCCCAGTTAAAGAAGACGGTGTATTAAACATCGTAATGGGCGTAAATCATCAGCTTTATGACAAGGCAATTCATTCAATTGTCACTGCCGCTTCTTGCACCACTAACTGCTTAGCGCCCATTGTCAAAGTCATTCATGAAAACATAGGTATAGTGCATGGGTCTATGACAACGATTCACGACATTACCAACACCCAAACCATTCTCGATGCACCACATAAAGATCTTCGCCGTGCACGAGCCTGTGGCTTAAGTCTTATTCCTACCACTACAGGTTCAGCAACTGCGATTACCCATATTTTCCCTGAACTAAAGGGCAAGCTTAACGGTCATGCTGTGCGTATTCCGCTAGCCAATGCCTCATTAACCGATTGTGTGTTTGAGGTCAGTCGCCCAACCACAGAAGCAGAAGTGAATAGCTTATTTAAAGCCGCAGCCGAAGGGCCTTTAAAAGATATTCTAGGCTATGAAGAACGCCCTTTAGTGTCGGTCGATTATAAAACCGATCCACGTTCGAGCATCATTGACGCGCTATCAACCATGATCATTAATGGCACTCAGGTTAAACTTTATGCTTGGTATGATAACGAATGGGGTTATGCAAATCGCGCCGCTGAACTCGCTCGTATGGTCGGCCAAATGGATAAAGCATCAGCTTAAATAGAGAGAACTCAATGGGACTTTTGACTCAATCGTGCCGCTGAAATCGCCCGTATGGTTGGCCAAATGGATAAAGCTTAAGCTTATATAAAGAGAACATAATGGGACTTTTGACTCAATCGTGCCGCTGAACTCGCCCGTATGGTTGGCCAAATGGATAAAACTTAAGCTTATATAAAGAGAACATAATGGGATTTTTGACAGGACTGTCGCCAGAAATTCGCCAATACCTGGTCGTTACGGGCAACTATTGGGCATTCACGTTGACCGATGGCGCCCTACGTATGTTAGTGGTGCTGTATTTTCATGGTTTGGGTTATAGCCCGCTAAATATTGCCATGCTGTTCCTTTTTTATGAGATTTTTGGGGTAGTCACTAACTTAATTGGCGGCTGGTTAGGCGCACGCTTAGGCCTTAATAAGACCATGAATATTGGTCTTTTTATGCAAATAGTTGCCCTTGGCATGCTATTAGTTCCCGCTGCAACGCTAACCATACCCTGGGTAATGGCGGCACAAGCTTTGTCTGGCATAGCCAAAGATCTCAATAAAATGAGCGCGAAAAGTAGCATCAAATTATTGGTGCCTACCGACGCACAAGGGCAACTGTATAAATGGGTTGCCATATTGACCGGATCAAAAAATGCCCTAAAGGGAGCGGGCTTCTTTTTAGGCGGCGCCTTACTGACACTATTGGGTTTTCAGTATGCGATTCTTTGCATGGCTGTTGGGTTATTGCTGGTGTGGATTTTCAGTCTATTCAACTTGAAGCGTGACTTAGGTAAAGCCAAAAACAAGCCTAAGTTCACTGAAATATTCTCAAAAAGTCAGGCGGTAAACACCCTTTCAGCGGCGCGACTGTTTTTATTTGGTGCACGCGATGTGTGGTTTGTGGTCGCCTTACCCGTTTACCTAGCGTCAACCTTCGGCTGGGATCACTGGTATGTCGGCGGCTTTCTGGCTCTTTGGGTCATAGCTTATGGTGTAGTACAAGCTTTTGCGCCCCGATTAACCGGTAAAAACCAAGGCAAAGTCCCCGATGGACGCAGCGCCTTAGGTTGGGCGGTTTTGCTCAGTGTGGTGCCAGCGTGTATTGCACTAGCAATAAGTTATGACTTTCATGCTGCCAATATACTTGTGGGCGGATTAATGCTTTTTGGCGCATTATTTGCCATCAACTCCTCGCTGCACAGTTATTTGATTGTCAGCTATGCCAGCGAAGATGGCGTGTCTTTAGATGTCGGCTTTTATTATATGGCCAATGCGATGGGACGTTTAATCGGCACAGTGCTGTCAGGTTGGGTTTATCAGCTATATGGTATGGCCGCTTGCTTGTGGATATCCGCTGTTTTTATTGCACTAGCCGCGCTTATTTCAGTCAAACTGCCAAGGCATCAGCAAGCGTAAATCATTTGCGAGGTAAGGTGAGATGAGATAATGCGTTATTTCATCTAACCTTAATAAACGTCTAATGCAGCTATTGCCATACTGACGCATAGAGTTCAAAACACAACAATATCGACAACAATATCGATTAGCCCACACGGATAGGTTCAGTAATACCGTTTCAGCTCGTATCTTTAAATGAATTTATTTGATATATATTGGTGTAAGCAGAGTGGCACTATAATTTATTTCAGGAGGGAGTGTGGGGAGATCATTTGTATTATTTGTTGCCTTTAGTCTAATACCCATATTTTCTGTCTATGGAAAAGAATTGAAACTTGCCGTGGTGCCTAAATTTCATAGTGTTTTTTTTGATCAAAGCAAAGCTGGCTGTATAGATGCTGCGGCTCAAATAAAAGGTGTGAAATGTATATATCGGGGACCAGATATAAGTAATGTTAGGATGCAAGATCAGGTAATAAATCAACTGATTGATGAAGGTATAGACGGTATTGCTGTCGCCGTTACACAATCTAAATATCTCGTTAAAAATAGCCTTAAGAGAGCTAAAGAAGCAGGTATTCCGGTTATTACCTATGACTCTGATATTGATGTTTCAGTCAACGAGGACACTAATAGTTTACGCCTAGCGTATATAGGCACTGACAATTTTGAATTGGGTAAGTCATTAGGTGAAGAGTTAAAAAAACTTCGCCCCAATGGGGGAACGCTAATAATGCAATCTGGGCGACCCGATTCTCCCAATCTGAATTTAAGACTGATGGGTGTCCGTTCCGCATTATCGGGAAAAAAATACGACGCACCTCCTGGAGAATTGCTTAATAACGATTCGGGATGGACAGAAGTTAGAGAGCCTTTCTTTAATTTTGATCAATTGGATCAATCTGTTAATCAAATGGAGTCTGTAATGAAAGGTAAGCCTGTAAAAGCAGACTCTTTTATTGCTGTTGGTGGTTGGCCGCAAAATGACCAAGCACTTTATCGTAAAATGATTGCCCCGTACCAGGAAAAAATTAATAACAACAAGGTCATCATTGTTATTACTGATACATCCTCTGAACAATTAACTATGTTGGAAGATCATCTTGTTCATATCAATATTGGTCAAAAACCCTATGAAATGGGAAGACAAGCCATTTTGACACTCTATAAGATTGTAACAGAACAAAAATATCAGAAAACCATTTACACACCTATCACTGTTTGCACACCAGAGAACGTTGATACATGTACCAAGATTACGGGATTGTAATCATTGCAGATAATCTAGCCCCACTAAATTTCTAAGCTGCTATCACTCTGGTGAGTGTAGCTAGACCAATACTTCATGGGGACTTATTGCCTGCCGCAGGAATGTTCAGGATGAAAGGAATGTCGTGATCACATGGATGTGAAAGAACGACCTTATGTGCAGATAATCCAGCGAGACGCCAGCTCTTGATTTTAAAATCAGCATCCATGTGGGCTTAACCAAAACATCCATGTTTTGGATACTCGCTGGCTCATCTGCACCCGAATTTTTGTTTCTTCGATTTAGCTTCATTGATGGCTGTAGCAAAAGCTAAATCAGAACAAGAGTTAACTTGTTTCCGAACTGAAGCGAGTTAGAGCTTATTTTTACAAAATTTAACTCTGACCAAACTAAATTTTAAAACTCAGTTAAATTTTCATTGGCGTCAAAAGTTGACTACAAGTGCAGATGATCCAGCGAGACGCCGCAAGCACATCCATGTGGGCTTAACCAAAACATCCTTGTTTTGGATACTCGCTGGCTCATCTGCACCCGC
Organism: Shewanella glacialimarina; assembly: GCF_020511155.1. NCBI lineage: Bacteria > Pseudomonadati > Pseudomonadota > Gammaproteobacteria > Alteromonadales > Shewanellaceae > Shewanella > Shewanella glacialimarina. The sequence continues at coordinate 3,629,536 of NZ_CP041216.1, forward strand.
ATTTTTATCTCTTCGATTTAGCTTCATTTGTGATTGTAGTAAAAGCTAAATCAGAACAAGAGTTAACTCGTTTTTGGACATAAACCATTTAGAATTGAAACTCTACTGCCTCCGTTTCGCATTACCATTAGTAATGAATATCTGAAGAAAGCAGGATTATATTCACTGAGAGATGGATGGGTCGCAGTTCAATATCCTAATCAGAAAGTTTAGTTAGGCGTTCTAAATGAACCGCCCTGTACAGAGCCGCATGCAGGGTGGTGTGGGGGCTGGAGGTTAGATACCTCCGGCTACCCGATTAGGTGACGGATAAACCCTATATACGGCACCATTGATTGCACTCTACCGCATTTTCGTAGCTGGGTAAGTATTACTTCCCTTTATTAAGTCAAACCCTGTCACATTTGCTTGTGTATCAAGCTCAAAGTTAATCGTCATATCGGGTGCAGTGATAAAGAAACGTGAACCAGATTCGCGATAGAGCTCTACACGTTTCGCGCTAATCAAATTACTTTGAAAATACAGGTGCTCACCTCCAGCGATTATATGGGCAGGTTGTTCGAGTAATTCATATTTTCCTGCAAATTTCTGGTTCAGCACTGGGTCGGCTGCAATCATCGTTTTTTGCGTGACCTTAAAATCTGGCCAGTCGTATTCGGCAGCTATGCTAGCAAAAATTTCTTCGATCAGCGCGGCACCGTTATCGCTATTGGTCATGATGACCGCACCTTGCCCGGTCTTTGTATATCCATATAAATGCACGCGAAACCCTTCACTACCACCACTGTGGCTGAAGCTGGTTCTATCTGCGAATTGCTCTACATAAAAGCCAAGGCCAGTTTCCCCCAAAACACGTGTCAACATGTTGTTGGTTATTTGTCTCGACAGTATTTTGTTTGATTTTCCAGCCTCTGCCTGCTGTACTTCAATAATGATTTTTGCCAAATCGGATGGCGTAGTCCACAAACCAGCGGCGGCCAATTCAGGATAATGATGCCAACGACCTTGAATTTCCTTACCGTTACCTCGGTGCGCACTAACGGCATGGTTACTCATGGCCGGAGATAGCGTATCGGTAAAAAGGCTATGTGTCATTTTTAAAGGTGTAAAGATCGTTTCTTGCATCAATTGAGGAAAGCTTTGGTGGCTCGCTTCTGTCATCAATAATTGGATAATACTGTAGCCGCCACCAGAGTAATGCCATTCAGTACCTGGAACGTTTACTACTCGAATGGGCTCAGAATTCGCTGGTGCTTTGCCATCCAATATTGCCAATAAGTTCGGAATTTTTTTAGTGGAGTCATAGCCTATAAAGCCGTGAACGTTGATGCCAGCACTGTGATTAAGCAAATGACGCAAGCTCACTTTTTTGTCTTTGGTGAATTCATTTTCTGGGACTTGCCAAGTCACTAATTGTTGATTCACATCGCCATCTAATTTGAGCTTACCCTGTTCCACCATATGTAAAGCTGCCATCGCACTAACAGCCTTACTAATCGAGGCTGCTTCAAACAAAGTTGTTGGCGTAGTGATCTGTTTGCTACCTGCGGTATTAACACCATAAGCGCGCGCCCATTCTATTTGACCATTATTCACCAAGGCGATGCTGACAGCAGGCACTTGGTAATACTTCATGCGATTCGCAAGCGTCATCTTTCGATCCGACATGCCCTTTATCACCACTAAAGTGCTAAGCCCGCTTTCTACTCGCTTAATTTTATCATTCAACGCCATTGATGTCTCAGAAACAACGGATGTAGGTGATTTTTGTGCTGGAGAATCTGTGTCAACAGCATGCACCTGAGTGCTACATGCAATTAATAACGAAAACATGGTAGTTAGCGTGATTTTTTGAGTTTTCATTTGAAATTTTTATTCCTTGTTGTTTAATATATTCCTGATTTTTTCGAAATTTTCAAAGAATTTGGAGTAGTCACCTAACAGCTTATTGAACAGATCGCCAAATAAAGTCGGCCGCTTAAGTTATTGATTAATATCATCCGACATTTGCTATATCGTTGATGTAAAGCGATAAATTACTCGCAAAAACCAAAAACAAACCGAGATAGCCAAAATAAAGTGTTCATAAAATTACCAATAAAATTTATTTGCGACAATATCAATTTGTTAAGCTTAATCGCATAATTATTACTTACTACCTTAGACTTACTTATTAGGTTGTTTGATTTAAATTAAGCCAAGACTCATTATAACTGTATATAAAACCAGCTCAATAGATTAAGCAATCTAGGCAGTAAAAAATGGTCTCTTTAGAAGAGCAATATCGATTAGCTTTTGTATGGAAAACGAAGGCAAGCATTATTAAATAGAGCTTTGATCCTAACCAACTTTGGGGCAAAACCAAGTCAGTATTTTAAAATAATCTTATGTCACTCACTCTTTAAAACTTGCCAATTAAGTAAATGCTCGAAAGGTTCATCATGGTGGTTTGCGAGCCGACCATCCGACCCAGGGATGGGTCGGTTGAGCTACAAGGACGTACTTGCGCGTGTCGGTGAGTTAATATCATGCTGAACCTACATAGATAAACTTCACGATACATTCTTTACTATGAGCGAAGCTTCATGTTCATAGTGGCAGTAGGCCATATTCCAAACAAACCTTGGGGCAAAACCAAGTCAGTATTTTAAAATAATCTTATGTCACTCACTCTTTAAAACTTGCCGATTAAGTCAATACTCGAAAGGTTCATCATGGTGGTTTGCGAGCCGACCATCCGACCCAGGGATGGGTCGGTTGAGCTACAAGGACGTACTTGCGCGTGTCGGTGAGTTAATATCATGCTGAACCTACATAGATAAACTTCACGATACATGCTTTGCTATAACCAAAGCGCCATGTTCATAGTGGCTGCTGGCCATACACATAAGCTGACATGGGGCAAAACCAAGTCAGTGTTTTAAAATAACCTTATGTCACTCACTCTTTAAAACTTGTTAATTAGGTAAATGCTTGAAAGGTTCATTATGGTAGTTTGCGAGCCGACCATCCGACCCAGGGATGGGTCGGTTGAGCGACAAGGACTTTTTTATTTCGAAAGAATGCTGCGTGTCGGTGAGTGAATACCATGCTGAACCTATAAAGATAAACTTCACGATACATGCTTTGCTATAACCAAAGCGCCATGTTCATAGTGGCTGCTGGTCATACACATAAGCTGACATGGGGGTAAATCAAGTCAGTGTTTTAAAATAACCTTATGTCACTCACTCTTTAAAACTTGTTAATTAGGTAAATGCTTGAAAGGTTCATTATGGTAGTTTGCGAGCCGACCATCCGACCCAGGGATGGGTCGGTTGAGCTACAGAACTTTTTATTTCAAAAGAATGCTGCGTGTCGCTGAGTGAATGCCATGCTGAACCTACATAGATAAACTTCACGATGCATTCTTTACTATGGTATAGCTCCATGGTCATAGAAACCAAAGACCATATGCATAATCTCACTTTAACTCACAAAGCTGTTAAGGCTTCAGCCCTCTTTAGCAATGTTCAGCCGTTAACATCAACACCCGTCAGGCTCGACAATTGCCCATCTATAAGCTGATAACAGGCATTCATTTGAGTTAATGCCGTGGTTCTGTGGCTTATCATCAACACGGTTTTATGCTCAGCAAAGGCAAATAAAGCTGCGAGTATTTCCCGTTCGGTGCGCTTATCTAATCCTTCTGTGGGCTCATCTAACAGCAATAGTGGTGCATCACGCAGTAACGCGCGGGCGACACCGATTCGGCGTTGCTCGCCGCCAGATAATTGCCTGCCGCCTTCGCCCGTCCAAATGTCTAACGGGTTATCACCCTGTAATAAATGACTTAAACCCACTTGTGACAGCACATGAGTTAACTTGTCATCGTGGGCTTTACGTTTTTCACCAGCAACATAAGGTAATGCCAACACTAAGTTGTCGCGCAATGTACCGCTAAACAAATGCACCCGCTGACTGACGACCGACATTGATGCGCGTAAATTAGCTTCGCTGTAATTTTCAAGCGGCAGACCATCTAAAGTAATACTGCCCGAGTCGGCTTGCCATTCGCGGGTGATCATATGTAATAAACTGGATTTACCGCAGCCGGTTTTACCGATAATAGCCACTTTGTGTCCAGCTGGAATATGTATATTCAGCCCTTTTAAAACCGCTTGATTAGCGTGATAAGCAAAATGTAAGTTGCTGATAACCAATGCGCCTGTTTTAACCGTAATTGCTTCATTAATAGCATCATTGCTGCCAAATTGAATAGCTGGAACTTGCTCTGTTATCGCCGTGACCCGCGTGGCCGCTAACACTGTGCTAGATAAATGCTGAAACGCGCCTGCTATTGGCATCATCATTTCTAAACAGGCCATGGTGGCAAATATGATCAAGGCAAATAATGGCCCTGGTGGCACGGCATCGCCCACGCCATTCGCGGCTAAATACAGCATCAACAATACCGCGAAACCGTTGGTTAAAATTAATATCGCCTGACTTAACCCAGTGATTTTTGCCATCGCAATTTGGCTGTTAAAAAAGATCTGTTGCTGTTGATACACTTTGGTTAAATAACGTGAATTAGCAGCAAATAAGCTTAATTCAGCCTGACCTTGAATAACATCCAGTAGCTGTACTCTAAAGCTTTGTTTAGTTTCGATTAACTGCTGACCAGGGGCTTTACCTAATTGATAAAAAATACTCGGCAATATCAATAATACTAAAAGCAAAAAGCCGCACAGCGCTAACGCTAAGCTAGCGTCAAACCAAGCAATAAAAGCATACAGGGCAGCTATCATCAATAATGATGCGCTAATCGGTGTAATAAGGCGCAAATAAAGATGATCTAGAGTGTCGATATCGGCCACTAAACGATTTAATAAATCACCTCGGCGCAGACCTGTTAAATTAGCGGCGCTAAGAGGTAATAGCTTTTGCCACGCCCACACTCTCAGTTCAGTTAGTAACTTAAAGGTGGCTTCATGGGTGGCTAAGCGCTCACCATATCGGCTTGCGGTGCGGGCGATAGAGAAAAATCGCACGCCGCCTGCTGGGGTGAAAAAGTTAAAAACCTGCGCCGTGGCAACGGTGAGTCCTGCAACTGCGGTGGCGGATAAAAACCACCCCGACAATGACAATAAACCGACACCCGCTAACAAGGTAATAAAACTGAGTAATAAGCCCACTAGCATCATTAACCATTGGCGCTTAAATAAGTGTACAAAAGGCAGTAGCACTTTCATTAACTGACCTCCTGTTGCAGTAATTGATAAAAGCTACCTTGGGCTGCCATTAATGTTTGATAGTCCCCCTGTTCCACCAGCTGGCCTTTATCGATGACGATAATGTTATCGACTTGGGTTAAGTCATTTAACTTATGCGTCACCATTAAGGTGGTTTTTGCCTTTGTCGCTTGAGATAAAGCAGCCATTACCGCTTCAGCACTTTGTTCATCTAAACTGGCTGTCGGCTCATCAAGTATAAACACACTGGCTTGTTGGCTGAGCGCTCTGGCCAAGGCGATTCGCTGGGCTTGCCCTACTGATACGCCAGATGATTGATCGCTTATTACCGTATGCAGACCTTGGGGATGCTGAGTGACAAAATCAGCAATTTGAGCTTGTTCAAGTAATAACATAATGTCTTGTTCACTTAGCTCGGGACTGCCTAATGCGACGTTTTCAGCAATTGTGCCGTGAAATAACAGCGGGTCTTGCCCTAACCAGGCAAGGTGTTTTCGCCAATGGGCAAGGCTGATTGAGTCAAAGGCTTGGTCATTAATCAGTAACTCGCCTTCATAGGGTAGAAAGCCTAACAAGGCTTGCAGCAAACTGGTTTTACCCGCGCCGCTAGCACCCACAATAGCCACGTGTTGCCCTGCGATAATATTGAATGAAACAGGCCCAAGTAAACATTGACCATCCATGCTCATCACTCTTAGATCTGTCGCCCTGATGCTAACCTGATTAAGATCAGGCGTTTGATTGCCATCAGTGTGAACATGAGAAAGGGGATAATCTAATAACTCAACTAAGGATTCTGCTGCGCCAATAGCTTGCGCTTTAGCGTGATAATGAGTGCCTAAATCGCGCAGTGGTTGAAAAAATTCAGGTGCTAACATAAGCACAAACATGCCGGTGAATAAGCTGATCCCTAAGCCATAATGACCAAAATTTAAATGGCCTAAATAACTAAAACCAAAATACACCGCCAATACTGCGATAGATAATGCTGCAAAAAACTCTAACACCGCCGAGCTTAAAAATGCCAGTCGCAACACCGACATGGTTCGACTTCTAAAGTCTTCTGATGCTTGATGGATTTGCTTAATTTCGGCTTCACCGCGGTGAAACAATTTCAAGGTACTCAAACCTTGTAAGCGATCCATAAAATGACCACTTAATCGACTTAAGGCGCTGAAGTTTTTGCGATTGGCATCCGCAGCCCCCATGCCCACTAAAATCATAAACATTGGAATAAGTGGCGCTGTGGTCAAAAGCACCACACCTGCAGCCCAGTTTAAGGGAAATACCAGCACTAAAATAAACACAGGAATAAACCCTGCCAACAGCATTTGTGGCACATATTTACTATAAAAATCATGTAAATCTTCCACTTGCTCAAGCACAATACTTGCCCATGCACCGGCTGGCTTACCTTTAATAAATGCCGGCCCTAGGGCAACCAGTTTGTTCAATACTGCTTGCCTGATATCTTGGCGGAGTAATCTTCCTGCCTCAAAGCTGAATCGTTCGCGCCAGTAAACTAAAGCGGCGCGGGTGAGTAATAATATGGCTAAACCGATAAAAAATGGCCGTAATTGACTGACAGCTAACTCAGTCATAATCACCCCATGTAAAATTTTAGCAATACAATAAGCTTGGCCTATTATGGCTACGCCATTTAATAGTCCGAGTAAGGTCGCTAACTTAAGGTAAATACCGCAGGCAGATTGCTGACTTTTAAGCCATTTGGCCAATGACTTTTCTAACGACTTATCCATGACACTCCAACAACAATTCTTGATGCCCTATAAGCAAGATAAAAGGCACAACATTAAGAACATAGAATAATAAAAATAGATAATGGTTTTAAAGTGCAGTATCGCAGCTGTCATCTACCTAATACAATGAACCGGCT